>JAJFGI010000069.1 GCA_021776215.1 Kiloniellaceae bacterium
GCAAGGTCGAGAGCCTGCGGGCCATCGCCAATCTGTATCCGGAGAGCATTCAGCTGGTGGCCCGCAAGGGCGCCGGCATCAAGTCGGTGAAGGACCTGAAGGGCAAGCGGGTGTCCCTCGACGAACCCGGCTCCGGCACGCTGGTGGATGCGCGCATAATCCTCGAGGCCTATGGCCTATCGGAAAAGGATGTGGACGCCGATTTCATCAAGCCGACCCCGGCCATCGACAAGATCAAGGACAACCAGCTTGACGCGTTCTTCATCGTCGCCGGCTATCCGACCGGCGCGGTGGCCGAGCTGGCATCCAGCGTCGGCGCCGAGCTGGTGCCGATCGACGGGCCGGAGGCCGAGGCACTGGTCAAGAAGTATGGCTTCTTCGCCGCCGAGACCATTCCCGCCGATGTCTACGAAGGGATTGGCGAAACCAAGACCATCAGCGTCGGTGCCCAATGGGTGGTTGGCGCCGGGGTCGACGAGGAATTGGTCTACGAGATCACCAAGGCGGTCTGGAACGAGAAGTCCCGCAAGTTGCTGGATAGCGGTCACGCCAAGGGTAAGGCCATCACCCTGGAGTCCGCATTGGACGGCGTCGGTATCCCGCTGCATCCGGGTGCCGAGCGCTACTACAAGGAAGCCGGCGTCCTCAAGTAGAGCCGGTCGGGACAGGGCAGGGCCGGGGTCGCCGAGGCGATTCCGGCCTCGACCTTTTCAGAGCGGAATTTATAGCCAGAACAGGGCGATGGTCCGGATTTCTCGGTGGTAGGATAAGCTGGAATGTCGACTCTTCTTGACCCGACGGCTGTCCACCATCTCGAGGAGAAATACGACCCCGAGCTGCAGTTCCGGTCGATCACCCCGCCGGCCAGTTGGCTGGTTGCGGCGCTGTTGGTGGCGCTCTCCAGCTTTCACTACTACACCGCCGGCTTCGGCCTCCTGCGCGAGGCGACGCACCGGGGCATTCACCTGGCCTTCGTCCTCGGCCTGATCTTTCTCGTCTTCGGCTTTCGGCGGAAGAGTACCTCCGTTTCGGGCGTATGGGCGCCCGGCGGGGTGCCGCTGATCGACTGGCTGCTGGCGCTGACCGCGGCGGCGGCGTCGCTCTATATTCCTTATGTCTTCGACAATTTGGCGTTTCGCATCGGCGATCCGCTGCCGATCGACGTGATCATGGGGACGGTGATGATCGTCATCGTGCTCGAGGCGACGCGGCGCTCCATGGGCCCAGCCTTGCCGATCATCGCCATCTTTTTCATTCTCTATGGGCTTTACGGGCGGTATGCGCCAGGGGTACTCGTCCATCCGGGCGCCGACTGGACCGGTCTGGTCAACCACCTCTATTTGACCAGCCAGGGCATCACCGGCATCGCCGTGGGTGTGGTCGCCACCTTCGTCTTTCACTTTGTCCTTTTCGGCGTGCTGGCCAACCGCATCGGCGCCGGGCAGTTGTTCATCGATCTGGCCTCGTGCGTCGCCGGGCGCTATGCCGGCGGGCCGGCGAAGGTCAGCGTCTTTTCCTCGGCCCTTTTCGGAATGATTTCCGGCTCGTCCATCGCCAATACGGTGACCACCGGGGCGCTGACCATCCCGGCCATGAAACGGATCGGCTACCAGCCGCATTTCGCCGCCGCGGTAGAGGCCACCGCGAGCACCGGCGGTCAGATCACCCCGCCGATCATGGGCGCCGCGGCGTTCATCATGATCGAATTCCTGGAGATTCCCTACCGCGATATCTTGCTCGCCGCCATGGTGCCGGCGGCGATGCACTATCTGGGCATCTTCACCATGGTGCATCTGGAGGCCAAGCGCCTGGGCCTGCGCGGCCTGCGCCCGGAGGAGTTGCCCCGTGCCTGGCAGGTTATCCGGGACGGCTGGCCGGCTTTGATTCCTCTGGTCCTCCTGGTCGCCATCATTCTGTCCGGGCGGACGCCGTTCATGGCGGCGTTCTGGGGCATTACGGGGTGCATCGTCGTTGGTTTTCTCAATCCACGGAACCGGCTGACCCTGCGCGACCTGATCGACTGCTTTCAGCTCGGCGCCAAGTACGCCCTGGCGGTCGGCGCCTCGGCGGCGGCGGTGGGGATTATCGTCGGCGTGGTCACGTTGACCGGCATGGGCTTCAAGGTCTCGTACATGGTGACCAGCGCGGCGGCGCAGATCGGCGGCGGGATCGTGGCCCTGGTGCCGTTCGGCTTGGTGACCATCGCCGATGCCACCCTGGCGCTCACCCTGATTTTCACGGCCATCGCCTGCATCCTCATGGGCGCCGGCATTCCGACCACTGCCACGTACATCGTGCTGGTGTCGATCGCCGCGCCGGCCTTGGGCCTGCTTGGCGTCGCCCCCATCGTCGCCCATTTCTTCGTCTTCTATTACGGCGTCCTGGCGGACATCACGCCGCCGGTGGCGCTGGCCGCCTATGCCGGCGCCGGCATCGCCGGGGCAAATCCGTTCAAGGCCGGCAATACCGCCTTTCGGCTGGCCTCGGCGAAGGCGCTGGTGCCCTTCGTCTTCGTCTATTCCCCGGCCATGCTCATCGTCACCGACGGCTTTACCTGGAGCGCCTTTTTCGTGACCGTCGTCGGCTGTGCCGTGGGCATTGTCGTGTTGGGCGCGGCGCTCACCGGCTACCTGCTCCGGCCGATGTCCTGGCCGGGGCGCTGGGTGCTTGGGCTGGCGGCGCTGCTGCTCGTCGCGCCGGGGATCAAGAGCGGGCTTGTCGGTCTGGCCGTAGCCGCGCCCGTGCTGCTGGCGCAGGTCATCGCGGCGCGCCGCCTGCGCGCGGCATCGGTTGCCGGCGGTGAGTGAGTCCCATGCCCGAGCTGCCGGACATCACCACGTACATTCACGCTCTCGACCGGCGGATCACCGGCGAGGTGCTGCAGGACATCCGCCTGGCGAGCGCCTTTCTGCTGCGCACGGCGACGCCGCCCATCGCAACCGCCAAGTGCAAGCGGGTCCGGTCCCTGCGTCGGATCGGCAAACGTATCGCCATCGGTCTCGATGACGACCTATGGCTGGTCCTGCATTTGATGATCGCCGGCCGTCTGCATTGGCATGAACCGGGCGCCGCGATCCCCGGGAAGCGCGGCCAGGCGGCCTTCGATTTCTCCAACGGCACCTTGATCCTGACCGAGGCGGGGCCGCGCCGGCGCGCCTCCCTGCATCTGGTGCAAGGCGAGGCGGCCTTGCGCGCCCACGACCCGGGCGGCATCGAACCGCTGGAGGCCGATCTGCCGGCGTTCGCCGCCGCCCTGACGGGCGCCACGCACACGCTCAAGCGCGCCCTGACCGACCCACGCATCTTCAGCGGTATCGGCAACGCCTATTCCGACGAGATCCTGCACGCGGCGCGCCTGTCGCCGATCGCCATGACCACGTCTCTGGCGGCGGACGAGATCGGGCGTCTGCATCAGGCGGTGCAGGATACCCTGCGCGATTGGGTCGCCCGGCTCGACGCCGAGGCGGGCGACGGCTTTCCCGAGAAGGTCACGGCGTTTCGCCCGGACATGGCGGTGCACGGTCGGTACGGCAAGCCGTGCCCGGCGTGCGGCGCGCCGGTTCAGCGCATCCGCTATGCCAGCAACGAGACCAATTACTGCCCGCGCTGCCAGACCGACGGCAAGATTCTGGCCGACCGAGCCCTGTCGCGCCTGTTGAAAAAGGATTGGCCGCGCACCCTGGAGGAGCTGGAGGCGCGCGGCCGGTCCCGCAAGGATTAGCCCAAAGGCCGTGACAACCGGCGGCGAATCTCGCCTACTGGCGAGTAGCATGCTTGTGTCCAACCATCGGGGCTGATCCGCATGGCTCACCTGGGTTCGAATCACAGCAAGGCCGGATTGGTCCGGTCTTTTTTCGCGGTTGTGTGGTCGGCGCCGCTATTGTTTGGCTGCGCGTTTTACGATGAAGCGGTGTTGCCATCGCTGACCGGCGAATTCGCCTCCAGCGCACCAGCCGCGGCGCGGCCAAACGGAGCCCCGCTGGGTATGGGCCAGCTACGTCCAGCCGCCGGCGAAGGCGTAACGGCGGAGCCGCTTCAGCCGCTGGCGGTTATTCGCTTCATCAAGCCTGACCTGGACTTCGAGGATGAGTTGGGCGGCGCGGTCCAGCGCGCCCTTGCCGGCAAACCCGATGTCGGATTCGGTCTTGTCGCCGTGTCGCCATCGGGCAAGGGGGCGACACTGGATGCGGTGACGGTTCAGCGCAATATCGAGCGCGTGCTCGCGGCCATGACCAAGGCGGGGGTGGCCGAGGATCGGGTGATCTTTTCCGCTGCCAGCGATAGTGATGCGACGTTGGACGAGGTGCGCATTTACCTGCTGGATCTCAGCAAGGCTCCCTAGACTTTCGGCATTCTCCGTGGCCTTCGCGGGCCTGCTCCGGTAGAGTATGGCCGCCGCGGCTACAGGGGGAATCATGCCGGATAATGTCACCGTCGTCGCACATCCGCTGGTTCAGCATAAACTCGCGCTGATGCGGCGGAAAGAAACGACGACGGCCGAGTTCCGCCTGCTTCTGCGCGAGATTTCGCTGCTGCTCGGCTACGAGGTCATGCGCGATCTGCCGCTGACCCAGGTCGAGATCGAAACCCCGTTGACCCGCATGCAAGCGCCGCGGCTCGAGGGCAAGAAGCTGATGCTGGTTTCCATCTTGCGGGCCGGCAACGGCTTGCTCGAGGGCATGCTCGATCTGGTTCCCTCGGCGCGTGTCGGTCACATCGGTCTCTACCGCGATCCGAAAACCCTCGAGGCGGTGGAATACTACTTCAAGGTGCCCCAGGATCTGGGCGAAAGGCTGGTGATCGTCCTCGATCCCATGCTCGCCACGGGCCATTCGGCGGCCGCCGCCGTCTCCCGCCTGAAGAAGGCGGGGGCACGGGATATCAAGTTCGTCTGTCTGCTCACCGTCCCCGAAGGTATTGCCACCATGCGCGAGGCGCACCCCGACGTGCCGATCTTCACGGCATCCATCGACGAACGCCTGAACGACCACGGCTACATCGTGCCCGGCCTCGGTGATGCCGGCGACCGTCTGTACGGCACCAAATAGTCAGACGTCGCCGGGCACCCGCCGGAAATCCACGGCCTTCGGCCGTCCGGGCACGTCGAGACTGGCGGAAACCGGCGGCGTCTTCGCGATAATCCGGCCGCGCCGTAGAACGTAGAGCTTGGTGGCGCGCAGGCGGATCGCCTCCACCGGGTTGCCGGCCTGCAGGACCACCAGATCGGCATTGCAGCCCGGGGCGATGCCGTAGCCTTCCAGACCCATGACCTTGGCTCCGTTGACGGTGACCGCGTCGAAGCAGGCGCGCATGGCGTCGCTACCGGTCATCATGGCGACGTGGAGGCCCATGTGCGCGACCTCGAGCATCTCAGCCGACCCCAGCGGATACCACGGGTCCATGCAGCAGTCCTGGCCGAAGGCGACGGTCAGGCCGGCGGCCATCAGTTCCGGCACCCGGGTCATGCCGCGGCGTTTCGGATAGGTATCGTGCCGGCCCTGGAGGGTGATGTTGATCAGCGGATTGGCGACCACCGATAGCTCGGCCTCGGCCATCAAGGGGATCAGCTTGCTGACATAGTTGTTGTCCATGGAATGCATGGACGTCAGGTGCGAGCCGGTCACGCGGCCCTGCAAACCAAGCCGCCGTGTCTCCGCTGCCAGTGTCTCGACGTGGCGGGACAGGGGGTCGTCCGTCTCGTCGCAGTGCATATCCACGCGCAAGGCCCGTGCCGCGGCGATCTCGCACAAGGCACGGACTGAGGCGGCGCCGTCGGCCATGGTGCGCTCGAAATGCGGGATGCCGCCGACGATGTCGACGCCCATATCCAGGGCCCGCGCCAAATTGTCGACGGCATTGGGCGCCCGCAAGTAGCCGTCCTGGGGAAAGGCGACGAGCTGTAGATCGAAGTGTTCCTTGACCTGTTCGCGCACCGCCAAGAGCGCTTCGACGGCGATCAGCCGATCGTCGCAGATATCCACATGGCTGCGGATCGCCAACAGGCCGTGCGCCACCGCCCAGTCGCAGTAGGTGAGGGCGCGCTCGGCGATCTCCTCGACCGTCAGGTGGGGCTTCAATTCGCCCCACACGGCGATGCCTTCGAGCAGGGTGCCGGACTGGTTGATGCGCGGAAGGCCGTAGGACAGCGTGGCGTCCATGTGGAAATGCGCATCAACGAACGGTGGCGAGACCAATCGCCCCGTGACGTCGATCTCGCGCCGCCCCTTGGCGGCCAGCTTGGGCTCGACGGCGGCGATACGGCCGTCCGTGATGCCAATATCCACGCCGGTGCGGCCATCCGGCAGATTGCCGCCGCGCAGGATCAGATCCATTGCGTCCCTCGCTCCACTATCAGCGCTCGCCCTTGCGGTAGGGGACCATCAGCGCCTTGGGATAGGCGGCCCGCCGCGACATGACGATCAGGGCCAGGATACTCAGCAAATACGGCAACATGAGGAAGATCTGATAGGGAATGTCGCCGCCGACGACCTGCTGCAGGCGCACCTGGAAGGCATCGAAGGCGCCGAACAGAAAGGCGCCCAGCAGGGCCTTGCCCGGCCGCCAGGAGGAAAAAACCACCAACGCGATGCAAATCCAGCCGCGCCCCGCCACCATCTCGAAGAAGAAGGCGTTGAAGGCGGACATGGTCAGAAAGGCGCCGCCCACGGCCATCAGGCCGCTGCCGACCATGACCGCCCCAATGCGGATCGCGTAGACATCGATGCCCTGCGCCTCGGCGGCCGCCGGGTTCTCGCCGACCGAGCGCACGGCCAATCCCAGCGGCGTCTTGTAGAGAATGAAGGCGACGGCGGCGACGGCGGCCAGGGCGAAATAGGTCAGTGCGGTCTGCTTGAACAGGGCCGGTCCGACGATCGGCAGATCGGAGAGAAACGGGATGGCGAGGGGCTGAAACGCCTCGATGCGCGGCGGGCTGGGCACGTCCGGCAGAATCATGCGATAGGTGAAATAGCTTAAGGATGTGGCCAGCAGGGTCAGGCCCAGGCCGGTCACATGCTGGGACAGGCCCAGGGGCACGGTGAAAACGCCGTGGATAAAGCCCAGGATCATACCGATGGCGGCGGCAAAGGCGACCCCGGTCCATAGGTCGGCGCCTTGATAGACGGCCATCCAGCCGGCCATGGCCCCGGCGGTCATGATCCCCTCGATGCCCAGGTTCAGAACCCCGGCCCGCTCGCAGATCAGCTCGCCCAGGGTGCCGAGGATCAGCGGCGAGGCGATGCGCAGGGCCGCGGTCCACAAGCTGACCGACAGCAGGATCTCGACAATCTCGCTCACGGGCGCCCCTCCGTCACCGCAGGCGCAGGCGATAGCGGGTCGCCAACGACGCCGCCAGCATGGTCAGCAGCGATGTGGCGACGATCAGATTCGCCAAATAGCTGGAGACGCCGATACTCCGGCTCATGAAATCGGCGCCGACGAAGACCACGGCGACGAAAAGGGCGGAGACCACCACGGCCAGCGCATTCAGTTGCGCCAGCATGGCCACGACGATACCGCTGTAGCCGAACCCGGGGGACAGATCGAGGGTCAGATAGCCCTTTAATCCGGCGACTTCACCGACGCCGGCCAAACCGGCCAAGGCACCGGAAATCAGACCGACCCGCAGCATCACCCGGGTGACCGGCATGCCGGCGAAGCGCGCCGCCGCCGGATTGGCGCCGACGGCGCGCATCTCGAACCCCCATGTGGTGCGGTTGACCAGGACCCATACGGCGACCGCCGCGACCAAGGCGAGGATCAGACCGAAATGGACCCGGGTGCGGTCGATGAGCTTGGGCAACACCGCCTCGTCGATGATCGGCGCCGTCTGCGGCCAGCCCATGCCCATGGGGTCCTTCATCGGCCCCTCGATCATCATCGAGACGAACAGCAACACCACGAAGTTCAGCAACAGGGTCGTCACCACCTCGTCGACCCCCAGGCGCAGCTTCAGAACGGTCGGGATGAGCATCAGCAGGGCGCCGGCGAGGGCGCCAAGAACCAGGATCAGGGGGATCATCACCGCCGGCGGGGCGACGAAGGCGCCCGACGCGACCGCCACTGCGGTCAAGGCGCCGAGGTAGAGCTGCCCCTCCGCGCCGATGTTCCACAGGCGGGCGCGAAAGGCGACCGCCGCCGCCAGACCGGTGAAGATCAAGGGCGTCGCCCGCGCCAATGTCTCGGTCAGGGCAAAGCGGGAGCCCAAGGCGCCCTCGAAGATCAAGGCATAGGCCTGGCCCACCGGTACATCGGCCCAGAGCAGCGGAATGGCAGTCAGGGCCAGCGCCAGGACGACCGCGCCGGCCGGGGCCAGGACAGCGAGGTGAACCGGCACATCGCTGCGCGGTTCAAGCCGCATCGGCGTCGGCACCTTCGGCGGTCTGCCCGGCCATCATCAGGCCCAAGCGGCGGATGGTGACGTCCTCGGTGGTCATCGCCGGCGATAAACGCCCACGATAGAGCACGGCAATCCGGTCGGAGAG
>JAJFGI010000070.1 GCA_021776215.1 Kiloniellaceae bacterium
CTACAACTATTTCTCCCCCATCGGCGTTTGCGAACGCGACCGCATGCTTTTGCAGCGCTTTGCCTTCAATCTCTTTGGCCTTTCTATCAAAGAATTGCCCTTCAGATTCTTGGCAAATCCTATGGGCATCACTGATATCTATTGTGGGAACATCGTTAGAAGCATCCATGGCTTCCGCTTTCTCTGCAATGACGTGCCAATTCTGAATGCTATTCTAGGCAATGTTACTTTCCGAGTCTCGCGTTTACTCATATTTGATGCTCGAGATCCCATTGAGTTGAACAACGGTGAAGTTAGCTGCAGGATGGATCCTGAATCTAGGCGCGGGCGGATAATTGGGTCCGCCACGCCTTGCATTATCGACGGATTGCCCGAGCCGGTCCTGGCTTGGCTTCCGGAAAGGCGTATGTCCATGCCCGAGGCCCCGATCCGCGTCGGACTCTTTGTCACCTGTCTGGTCGATCTGTTCCGGCCGAGCGTCGGCTTCGCCGCCGTGAAGCTGTTGCAGGACGCCGGCTGTCAGGTGGATGTGCCGGCGGCGCAAACCTGTTGCGGCCAGCCGGCCTATAACAGTGGCGACCGGGCCGATGCCAAGGCCATCGCCGCAAATGTCATCGCGGCCTTCGAGGACTTCGAGTATGTGGTGGCGCCGTCCGGGTCGTGCGCCGGTATGCTGCGCGAACACTACCCGTTGCTGTTCGCCGATGATGCCGGCATGGCGGCGCGGGCCCGTGCCTTGGCGGGGCGCACCTACGAACTGGTCTCGTTCCTCACCGATGTGCGGGGGGTAACCGCGGTCGATGCCAGCTTTCCGGGCCGGGTGACCTATCACGATGCCTGTTCCGGCCTGCGCGAGTTGGGCATCCGGGCGCAGCCGCGGGCGCTGCTCGCCAGCGTGGCCGGACTGGAACTGACGGAATTGCCCGAGAGCAACGCGTGCTGCGGCTTCGGCGGCACCTTCTGCGTGAAGTATCCGGACATCTCCAATGCCATGGTCGGCGCGAAGGTGGCGTGCGTGGCGGAAACCGGGGCCGAGACCTTGCTGGCCGGTGATCTTGGGTGCCTTTTGAATATGGCCGGCAAGCTCAAGCGCGACGGCATGACCGTGCGCGTCCGCCACGTGGCCGAGGTGCTGGCGGGGATGACCGCGCAGCCGGCCATCGGCGACGGCGAGTCCGGTTAGAGCGCGCCCCATGTCGCTCCCTGGCAGCAATTTCAGCGACGACGTCCGCGTGGCGGTGGCCGATCCGCAACTGCAGCGGGCCATGCGGCACGTCAAGGAAGGCTTTATCGGCAAACGGGCCAAGGCGGCGGCGCGCCTGCCGGAATTCGAAGCCCTGCGCGACGCGGCGCGCGACATCAAGAACCATACCCTGGCGCATCTCGATCTTTACCTGGAGCACTACGAGGCCCAGGTGACGGCCAGCGGCGGGCACGTGCATTGGTGCGCCGGCCCCACCGAGGCGCGCGCCGTGATCCTCGATATCTGCCGCCAGGCAGGCGCCCGCACGGTGACCAAGGGCAAGTCGATGATCGGCGAGGAGATCGACATCAACGCCCACCTGGAGGCCGCCGGGATCACCCCCGTGGAGACCGATCTGGGCGAATACATCGTGCAGATGCGCCATGAACGGCCGAGCCACATCATCGCCCCGGCGGTGCACCTGACCAAGGACCTGATCGAAGCGGATTTCCGCGCCCAGCACCGGCAGTTTCCGGCGGACCGGTCGCTCTCGCAAGTGCCGGAGCTGGTCGACGAGGCGCGCCAGGTATTGCGCCAGCGGTTTCTCGACGCCGATGTGGGGATTACCGGCGCCAACTTTCTGGTCGCCGAGACCGGCTCGTCGATCATCGTGACCAACGAGGGCAACGGCGATCTGACGCAGATCCTGCCGCGGGTACACATCGTCGTCGCCAGCCTGGAGAAGATCGTGCCCACGTTTGAGGACGCGGCGACCCTCCTGCGCGTCCTGGCGCGCTCGGCGACGGGTCAGGAGTTCTCCACCTACACCACCGTGTCCACCGGCCCGAAACGCCCGGACGATGGGGACGGACCAGCGGCCTATCACGTCGTTCTGCTGGATAACGGCCGGTCGGATCTGCTCGACGGGCCGTTTCGCGAGATCCTGCGCTGCATCCGCTGTGGCGCCTGCATCAACCACTGCCCGGTCTATCACGCGATCGGCGGACACGCCTATGGCTCGGTCTATCCGGGGCCGATCGGGGCGGTGCTGACGCCGGCCCTGGTGGGCATCGAAGCGGCGGCGGACTTGCCCGAGGCCTCGACCTTCTGCGGCCGCTGCGAAGAGGTTTGTCCGGTGCGCATTCCCCTGCCCAAGCTGCTGCGCCATTGGCGCGAGCGCGCCTTCGAGCGGCGGGTGACACCGCGGGCGGTGCGCGCCGGCATCGGGCTATGGGCGTTTTTCGCCCGCCGGCCGGCGCTCTACGGCTTTGCCACGGGTCTTGCGGCGCGCTTGCTTGGGGCGGCGGGACGCCGGCGCGGCCGGTTCGCGCGGCTGCCGCTGGCCGGCGGCTGGACCCGCTTTCGCGATCTGCCGGCACCGGAAGGGCGAACCTTTCGGAACCAATGGGCAGCGCGCAAAAGGCACCGTCCGTGAGCGGCGATCGCGAACGGGTGCTCGGCTCCCTGCGCCGGGCGCTGGGGCGTGGGCAGGAGGCGGCCGCCGATGCGGCGGCGCGCGCGGCGGTGGCACAGCGCATCGACGAGCACCGGCGCGGGCTCATACCGGCCCGCAGCCAACTGGACCCGGCGCAGCAGGTGGCGCTGTTTGAAACCATGGCGTGCCAACAGGCGGCGACGGTGGGACATGTGGCTCACCGCGATGCGGTGCCGGCGGCGATCGCCGATTATCTGAAGGAGGCCAATTTGCCGCCGCGGCTGCGCGTGGCCCCGGACCCGGCGCTGACCGGCCTGCCCTGGGACACCCAGCCGCTGCTCGAGATCAGCACCGGCCGCGCGGCGGCGGACGATACGGCATCCCTCACGGGTGCCTTTGCCGGCATCGCCGAGACCGGAACCTTGATGCTCCGCTCCGGCGCGCAGCATCCGACGAGCCTGAATTTTCTGCCCGATGTGCACATCGTCGTGTTGCGCGCCGCCGATGTGGTCGGCCCGTACGAGGAGGCGTGGGACCGGCTGCGGGCGCACGAGGGCGACGGGGCGATGCCGCGGACGGTCAATTTCGTGACCGGCCCATCGCGCACCGCCGATATCGAGCAAACCATTCAGCTCGGCGCGCACGGACCCCGGCGCCTGCACATCATCTTGATCGACGAGACGGACTAGCCGCGTGAGTGGCAAGGAACGTGGCCGTAAGTCCCCGCCGAGCGGCCTGTCGGCTGAGGAAAAGTTGCTCTGGGCGCAGGCCATGCGCGATGCCAAAGCCTTGCCCGGGGCGAAGCGACCGGCCCCGAAACCGGCGCCCAAAGCCCCAGTGGCGGCCGCATCCACACCGGCCCGGCAGCGGCCGGCCGCCGCGCCATCGGCAACCGCCAAGAAGCCCACGACACCGCCGCCGCTGGCCGCCGGGGCCGTGGTGGACGTGGATCGGCGCACCGCCGAGCGCCTGAAGCGCGGCCAGATGCCGGTGGAAGCGACCCTCGATCTGCACGGGCATACGCAAGCGGAAGCGCATGGCGAGCTGAATGCCTTTCTCGCCGACGCCCACGCGGCGGGGCGGCGCTGTGTTCTCATCGTCACCGGCAAGGGCGCGCGCACGAGCGGCGGCGGCGTGCTGCGCGCCGAAGTGCCGAAATGGCTGAACGAAGCGCCGAACCGGGGGCGCATCGTCGCCTTTGCCGGAGCGCGTCCGCAGCATGGCGGCGGCGGCGCTCTCTATGTGCTGTTGCGCCGGCGGCGCGGCGAATAGGCCTGTTCAGGTAGCGAATCAGCGCTAAACTGGCATCAGGTTAAGTGCGCGCGGAGGCTATCGCCCCATGCTGCTGCTCGAGGGGTCCTGTCATTGCGGCGCGGCGCGGTTCAGCGTCCGCTCGCATACGCCGCACCCCTACATGCACTGCTATTGCTCGATCTGCCGCAAGACCGCGGGCGGCGGCGGTTATGCCATCAACATCATGGGCCAGGCCGAGACCATGCAGGTCGCCTGCGGCGGGTTGGGCGTCTACCAGGCGCCCGGCACTGCGAGCACGCCGGGCGCGCCCAGCCCGGCGCGGCGGCATGCGTGCCAAACCTGCGGCAGCGCCCTGTTCATCACCGATCCGCGTTGGCCGGAGTGGGTCTATCCCTTCGCCTCCGCCATCGACACGGCCCTGCCGGCGCCGCCCGAGCGGGTGCACATCATGCTCGCCGACAAGGCCCCGTGGGTGCGCGTGCCGGAGGGGCCGGGCGACGTGCATTTCCCCGGCTACCCGGACGAGGGCATTGCCGACTGGCATCGCCGTCACGGCCTCTATCTTGTATAATTACGTTATCGAAACAAATGATTGGTTTTATTACGATACCGGAACAATCCAGCTTATGACACCATTTGGACTTCGTTTGCGGGCGCTCAGAGCCGAGCGCAATCTGGCGCTCAAGGACATGGCCGCCGGCCTGGGGGTTTCCGCGGCTTACCTGTCGGCCCTGGAACACGGCCAGCGCGGTCGGCCCAACCGCCGTTTCGTGCACCGGGTGTGTCAGTATCTGGGGGTCATCTGGGACGACGCGGAGGAATTGCAGCGCCTGGCGGACATCTCGCATCCGCGGGTCACCGTCGATACCGCCGGCCTCTCACCCACGGCGACCGAATTCGCCAACCTGCTGGCCGAGCGCATCGGCGATCTGCCGGAGGAGACCATCGCGCGCCTGCTGGCGGAAGTGAAAGAGGACCGCGCCGGCGCCTAGAGCGTGGCCTTACCCTCCGCGCCAACCGTC
>JAJFGI010000008.1 GCA_021776215.1 Kiloniellaceae bacterium
GCGCCAAACGCCTTGAGCACGATGTTCTCCATGATCATCGCCAGTCCAATGGTGGCGATGATCACGTTCGTCTCGAAGTCGTCCTTCTCGAACATGAACCGGATGATGCCGAAGTACATCGCCAACCCGATCAGGGCACCGGTACCCGCCGCAGCCACAAGGCCGAGAAATAGCGGAAATCCGAGATACGTGATAACCGCAAAAGAGATATAGCCGCCAATGGTCAACATTGCGCCCTGGGCCATATTCAACATGTTCAGCGAGCCCCAGACCAGCGATAGGGCGATCGTGCTGAGAGCGTACATGGCCCCCAACGTCAAACCGCTAGCAAGAATTTGGATAAATGTGTCCAAGCCGGATCACCCTCCCAGATAGGTCTCGACGATTTCGCTGTGCGTCATCAGTTCATCGGGCGCGCCCTGCCAAACGATCTGGCCGTTATCGACGAGATAGATCGCGTCCGCTAATTCCATCACGCGGCTCGCGTTCTCCTCGACCAGTACAATCGTTCTTTTCTGTTTCTTGAGGTCGGCCACGACTTCGTAGATCTGATCGACGACCACCGGCGCGAGACCGAGCGACGGCTCGTCGATCATCAACAAGCGCCCGCCCGTCATCAGGCCCCGCCCGATGCTCAGCATCCGTCGCTCCCCGCCCGAGAGCGTACTCGCAATTTGATTCCATCTCTCGGCCAGGCGAGGGAAAATTCGATGAACCTCCGCCAAGCGCTTGTCCGCATCGGCGCTGGCAGACGGCAAATAGGCGCCCATCAGCAAATTGTCCCGTACCGTCATGTCCGGATACAGTATGTCGCCTTGCGGGACATGCACGATTCCGAGCTCGACGATTTGATCTGCGCGCAGATTCTTGAGCGGCACACCGTCAAAAATAACGTCGCCCGCCGACAGGGGGATCAACCCCGAAATACTGCGGAGGAGAGTGGTCTTGCCGTGCCCGTTCGGCCCGATAATCGTCGTGAAAGAGCCTTCCGGTATCGTGAGTGAAATATCGTGGAGCACCGAAAGGCCTCGGTAACCCGCGTGAACATTCACCAGTTCAAGTGACGGCCCCGCCATTACCCATCGCCTTTGACAAGAAATTTTTCAAGCCGGGCAGACGCGCCGGCGCCGAGGTAAACGTCAACGACATTCTTGTCGCGCACCAGCCCCGCCGGTAGGCCTTCGTAAATCATTTCCCCGTGGTGCATGATCATCACGCGCGTGGCGAGCTGCATCAGAAAGCGCATAACGTGTTCGATCAGGACGATCGTTATTCCTAGATCGCATAGCTTGCGGAGCAGCGCCAAGACCTCGTCAATCTCGTGCGGGTTAAGTCCTCCGACCGGCTCATCCAGGAGCAGAATCTTGGGGCCGCTTGCAAGGGCACCGGCGATCATCAGAAGCTTTCGATCCAGCACCGGCATATCTCTGACGATTTCGTCCGCCTTTTGTCGCATGCCGACAATCTCGAGCGCTTCGTCCGCGCGGGCCAGGTCCTCACGGCCGAACCGCAGCCCCGGGAAGATTCGGTTCCGGTAGCCGAAATAGGCGCCAATCAGCACATTCTGGCGGACGGTCAGGCTGTCGAACCCGGCGTTCAGCTGAAACGTGCGGGCCAATCCCAAATGACAGATGTGCTCCGGCCGCGCGCCGAAGATATTCTGGCCGTCGAGCAGAATTTCGCCGGCGTCGGCCACGGTGAGGCCAGAGATAACGTCGAACAATGTGGTCTTTCCCGCACCATTCGGGCCCCCTATCCCCAAGACCTCACCGGGCCGAACCTCGACGGTCAAGTCATCAACCGCTGCCATCGCACCATAATTTTTCCGCACTCCCTTGCAGTGCAGCAGCAGCGGCTGACGTGATCCCACCAAATCTACGCCTTGATCCAGGGTGGCATATTGAATTTCTTAGTCTGGTAGGGTGACGGAGCGATCAGAGCCGGTTCGGTCTGCCAATCCTGGATCTGCAGGTACTGATGCGGCATGCCGAGCGACGGATCGTTGGTGGCGTCCGGATAGGGTATGGCCGCCTGTTCCGGAATCATGAATCTGGTGGTTCCCATCACCCCTCGATAGATCTGCCGCCGCAGGCGAGCGGCGACTTTCGCGTTCTGCTCGAATTCTCCGGGGCCTCCGCTGCCGCCCGCGAGCGCGGCCGCCACCGCATAATAGTGAGCGGAATCGTAGACTTGTGCCGCCACCAAGGGACTGGTTGAAGGTCCGAATTTTTCCTTGTACCGGTTGTTGAAGTCTTGCCCGATCTCGTCTTGAAGGGAAGCGATCACCGTCGAGTACAGCACGCCATTGGTCGCCTCCTTGCCGATTTCACGGAACGCCGCCAGCGATGGGCCATACTGCATATATACGAGGCTGTTTGTCGGTGTCGGTGCGAATTGCAGCATGAACTGCGCCAGGTCCTGCGGAACCCAGTGAGTGATCGCGATTACCGCCGGCGGATCGCTGCGAAGTTTGGCCAGTGTCGGACCCCATTCAGAGATAGGGATGACCACCGTTTCAAAGAGGCCGATCTCCCAATCATACTTCGCCGCGTTGTCGCGTATCGCGTTGGCAATCACGACGCTGTAGTTCTGCGACCCGGTAACGATTGCGATTTTTTTGTTGGGTCGCTTGTATAGGCCATTCGTGCCCAGATCGTTCAGAAACTGCAGCAGACCGGGACCATACCAATACTCGGCGGGATCGCCCATGAAGATGGAGAAGTAGCGTTCTGGATCTCCCCCGACGGTCTGGTGGTGGACGATGTCGGTGTTGTGGTGAATGTAGATGACGCCCGCATCCGCGATCGTGTCGTACTCGGCGGTGACGGCTCCGGTGTTGTAGCCATTGATGATGGCGTGGACCTCGTAGCGATCGATCAGCCGCTGCATGGCCGGTATGATGTTGTCGGCACCCTGTTCCTTGGTGTCTTCGAATACCGGCTCCACCGGCCGGCCGAGAATGCCGCCCATGGCGTTGATTTCTTCCGATGCCATTTCCAAGGCTCGCTTGAACTCGATTCCGTCAGCGGCGGCCCACCCCGTAAGAGGAACACCTCCGCCAATGGGAATCGGTTTGCCCGCGGCCTTGGCGCCGCCGTTAATGTCCGCAAGCAAGGTGCCCGTCGCCGCAACACCCCCTGCCGCCGCCACGGTCGCCCCTTTCAGGAACCGGCGCCGTGATCCGTTTTCCAGGCTGCGGCTA
>JAJFGI010000071.1 GCA_021776215.1 Kiloniellaceae bacterium
GGCCAACCGCATCCCGAAGCGCGCGGGCCGCGTCGGCCTGTGCCATGCCCTGAACGCGCAAGGCGGCGTGCGCTCCGAGTTCACCATCATGCGCGACGGGCCCGAGAGCTTCTACCTGGTCTCCGCCGGCGCCATGGAGCGTTTCGACTGGGACTACCTGTGCAAACAAGCCCCCACCGACGGCAGCGTGCGCCTGGACAAGATCACCACCCAGCACGGCGTGCTGGTGGTCGCCGGCCCGAAGTCGCGCGAGCTGATGAGCCGGGTGACCGATACGGATCTGTCGAACGAGGCCTTCCCGTGGCTGACCGGCCGCTTCACCGATGTCGGTCTGGCGCCCTGCCGCCTCATGCGCCTCAATTTCGTCGGCGAATTGGGCTGGGAAATTCACCATCCGCTGGAGATGCAGAACCACATCTTCGACGCGCTGATGCATGCCGGCCGTGACCTGGGCCTCAAGCCCTTTGGCATCCGCGCCATGGACTCCTTACGCATCGAGAAATCCTACCGCTTGGTGGGCACCGAGTTGTCCATCGAATACGCCGCCTTCGAATCCGGCCTGCAGCGCTTCGTGCATCCGAACAAGGGCGACTTCATCGGTCGCGACGCCCTGGTCGCCTGGCAGCAGCGCGGCTTCCAAAACGCCTTCGTCACCTTCGAGGTCGGCGACGTCGACGACGCCGATGCCATCGGCAACGAGCCCATCTTCCGCAACGGCAAGATGGTCGGCCGCGCCACCGCCGGCGGCTACGGCTGGCGCGTGGGCAAGAGCCTGGGGTTAGGCTTCGTCGGACCGGAATTCGCCGAACCGGGCACCACCCTGGAGATCGACATCCTGGGCGAGCGCAAACCCATCACTCTCATTCCCGAAAGCCCGTACGATACGGAGAATGCGCGGTTGAGGGGGTAGGTTACCGGTGGCAGAGTAAGCGAATGCCCCCGATCAAAATCTCATACCATTCCGATGTCTTGTGCATTTGGGCCTATGTGGCCCAGGCCCGTCTGGAGCAGGTGATAAAACACTTCGGCGAACAGGTCGCCATCGACACGCATTATTGCTCGGTGTTCCCGGATGCCTGGGGCAAGATCGAGGAGGTGTGGAAAACGCGCGGCGGCTTCGCCGGTTTCAATAAGCACCTTATGGAGGTGGCCGAGCGATTCCCGCACGTGACAGTGCACAAGGGCCTGTGGCTCGACGTGCGGCCGCGCACCTCGGCCAGCGCCCACCTGTTCCTGAAGGCGGTGGAGTTGATCGAGCAAGAAGACGACGCTCCTCCTCTGCCCTATCTGGAACGGCCCTCTGCGCGTGCCGCATGGGCCATGCGCCGGGCATTCTTCGAATTCGCCAAGGACATCTCCGATTGGCATGTCCACCGCCAGATCGCCGCCGACCTGGCCATCGACTACGCCCAGATCGAGGCCAAGATCCTTTCCTCCCAAGCCATGGCGCGCCTGGCCGCCGACTATCAGCACAGCGAGAAAAACCACATCGAAGGCAGCCCCACATTCGTCCTCAACGACGGCCGGCAGAAGCTGTTCGGCAATGTCGGCTACCGGGTGCTCGAAGCGAACATCCAAGAGCTAATCCGCACCCCATCGACCGGCGAGGCGAGCTGGTGCTAGAGCGCGCGCCCTCGCGTTCCCCCGGCCTAGATTGCACGGCTTAACTGGCACCAGGGACGAGTTCCTGCTTTCCGCCGCCGTCCAGACCCTCAGGCACTGGATCAAGCTCTTGGCCATGCCGGCGCCGGTACAGTTCGTATACTAGCCACCCCAAAGCTCAGCCCATAGAATTTCCATGGTTCTGAAATCAGAACTCATTCGTTGCTTGATTGGCGCGCCCATTCTTGCACGGAGTTGACAACAGCAGAGGAACAACATGAGCAAGAATCTGTACGAACGTCTTGGCGGTGCCAAAGGTATCGCAACGCTGGTGGACGACATCGTCGAGGCGCACATGAATAATCCGTTGGTCAAGGCCCGCTTCCTGCCCTACCGCGGCAATCCGGACCATCTGGCCGCCGTCAAGCAGCACACGCGCAATTTTCTCGGCGCGGGCAGCGGCGGACCGGAGCAGTACAGCGGGCGCAGCATGCCGGAGACGCATCGCGGCATGAACATCAGCGAACAGGAATACATGGCCGTCATCGACGACATCCTTGGCGCGCTAGACAAGAACAAGATCGACGAGCAGTCTCGCAAGGACGTGCTGGCGATCGCCTATTCGCTAAAGGAGCAAATCATTCACGTCTGAACTTCGAAAGGCTCTTCTTGAGGGGAAAAGACCGCACCGCGATTAGGCCGCCTACGCTTCACCCCGGAAATCGAGGCACTGGGGACACGCAAACCCATCACCATCCGGCCCGGATGCCCGTACGATCCGGAGAGCGCGCGGTTAAGTGGGTTGCGCGGCATGCTTGACGCATCGCCCCCGGCGCCCGGCCGCTGACAATCCGCGGGCCGCCTGATAGAGTGAGGTTGTACGGCGCGGTCTGTGACCGCGCACCGCGAACTTTGCAATGGGCAGTCACCTGGGGTTTCTCTGGCCGAGGGAGGAAACGATGCGGCGGAATTTGGGAGCGATTTCAGTGCCACTAGCGGCATTGGCGATGGCCGCGATGATAACCGGTTCATCCGTGGCGGCCGGCGAATTGAAGCTGACCAGCGGCGAGTTCGCGGATGGCGACTTTCTGTCCATCGAGCAGGTCTTCGCCGGCTTCGGCTGCGAAGGCAAAAACGTCTCGCCCTCTCTCTCATGGAGCGGTGCTCCGGCGGGAACCAAGTCTTTCGCCGTGACCGCCTATGACCCGGATGCGCCGACGGGAAGCGGCTGGTGGCACTGGGTTGTCGTCAATATCCCACCGGATGCGACCGGCCTGGCGAAGGGCGCCGGGACGGCCGACGGAACAAACCTTCCGAAGGGCGTGCTGCAGGTGCGCACCGATTTCGGCGCCCCCGGCTATGGCGGCCCCTGCCCGCCGCAGGGCGATCATCCGCATCGGTACCTCTTCACCATCCATGCGGTGGATCTGGACGCGCTGGATGTGACCGCGGATTCTTCGGCGGCGCTTGTCGGCTTCTATCTGAACTTCCACACCATCGACAAGGCATCCCTAATGGGCCTGTACAAGCGGTAGACCCGCGGCCGACACCGCGAGGCGGGCGCATCGTCCGCCCCGGCAGAGCCATGAAGTCGTGTTCGTGGGGCGCGGCAGGCCGGAAACCGACGCGAGGCATTCGCTATGGCGGCGTTCAGCAAACCGGAGGCCTATGGGCGGTGGATGGGGCGCTGGAGCGAGCGCCTGGCGCCCGGCTTCGGACGTTTTTCCGGCCTCGCGGAGGGCTGCCGGGTGCTGGACGTGGGCGCCGGAACCGGCGTCCTCGGCGCCACGATAGTGCAGCTTTTCAATCAGGTAGAGGTCGTCGGGGTCGAGCCCTCGGTGGAATACGTCGCCTATGCCCGCGCCGCCCACCTCGACCCGCGGCTTTCGTTCTATGTCGGCGACGCGCAGGCATTGCCGTTTGCCGACAATTCCTTTGACGCGTCGCTCGCTCTGCTCATTCTCCAGGAATTGCCCGACGCGGCGGTGGCGGCCGGAGAAATGCGGCGTGTGACGCGGCCCGGCGGCATTGTCGCCGCCTGTCAGTGGGACTTTCGCGACGGCATGCCGATGACGAGTCTCTTCTGGCAAGCGGTCCAAGAGGTGTCCCCAGAAGCGGTCGCGCAAGCGGCCGCGGCCCGGCGCACGCCATCCGGCTACTCCGACCGCGAGGCCCTGGCCCAACTGTGGTCCGAGGCAGGACTGCAATCGCCGGAAACGTCGCGTTTGGAGATCACGATGGAGTTTGCCTCCTTTGATGATTACTGGACGCCGTTCCTCAGCAACGCCACGCCCACATCGTCCTTCGCTGGCACCTTGCCGCCCGCGGTTCGGCAAACTGTCACCGGGACTCTGCGCGAAAAACTCATCGGCAGCGGACCCGACCGGCCCTTCGCGCTGAATGCGGCCGCCGTCGCCGTCCGCGGCATTGCCCCCTGACCGGCGTCCGCCACGCCGCTTAAACTTCCCCGGACGATCTGCTACATTGGGCGCCAACCGAGCGTTCCGCGCCCCGCAGCGCCGGGAGTGCAGATGACCCCAGAGACACGTTACACGCACTGCGGCGCCATAAACATCGCCTATCAAGTCATCGGCGATGGGCCGCGCGACCTGGTTCTGGTGCCCGGGTGGGTCTCCAACATCGACGTCTTCTGGGAGGAGCCGCGCTTGGCCCGCTTCCTGCGTCGTCTGGCCTCGTTTGCCCGGCTCATCCTGTTCGACAAGCGCGGTACCGGGCTTTCCGACCGGGTCACCGACACGCCGACCCTGGAGGACCGGATGCAGGATGTCCGCGCGGTGATGGACGCCGTCGGATCCAGCAGCGCCACCCTCGTCGGCTACTCCGAAGGCGGTCCGATGTGCGCCCTGTTCGGCGCCACCTACCCGGAGAAGGCGAATGGCATCGTCATGATTGGCAGCTATCCACGCCGCACGCGCCTCGACGACTTTCCATTTGGCCCCGACCGGCGCGAGATCGAGGATTTCATCGCCGCCATCGAGGACAAGTGGGGCACGCCATTCGCCCTGGAGGAGAGAGCCCCCAGCGTGCTGCACGACGAAAACTTCCGCCAATGGTGGGCGCGCCTTTTGCGCCTGAGCACCAGCCCGGCGGCGGCGGTGGCATTGACGCGCGCGAATATGCAGATCGACGTGCGGGACATACTGCCGTCGATTCGTGTTCCGGCCCTACTGATCCACGCGACCGGCGATCAGACATGTCCTGTCGACTTCAGTCGCTACATGGCCGAGAAAATTCCCGGCGCGAAGCTGGTCGAGATCGACTCCCGCGACCATCTTCCCTGGCTTGAGGGTAGCGACGAAATTCTCTCGGCCATCGAGGAATTCGTCACTGGAGGCAAGCCGGCCGCAAAGAGTCATCGCAAGCTGTGCACAATCCTGTTCACGGATATCGTGGACTCGACCCGGATGCTGGCGGAAAAAGGCGACCAGCGCTGGGGCGATCTGCTCGAGGCGCACAACGCCGCGGTCCGCCAGGAGTTGTCGGACTTCGAAGGCCGGGAGATGAACACCACCGGCGACGGTTTTGTCGCGGTCTTCGATGGGCCGGCACGCGCCGTTCAATGTGCCGACTCCATTCGCGACGCGGTGCGACGCATGGGCATCGACCTCAGGCTTGGCCTACACAGCGGCGAATGCGAGGTGCAGGACGATGCCCTGTCCGGGTTGGCCTTCCATATTGCCTCGCGCATCTCGGATCTGGCGCCGCCCAGGCAAATCGTCGTCTCCCGAACGGTCAAGGACCTGGTGGCCGGCTCGGGCCTGACCTTCGAGGATTTCGGGTTGCACCGTCTGAAAGGCGTGCCCGACGAGTGGCGCCTCTATCGCGTGACCTGACCGCCGGCGGCTATGGTTGGGGCGTCGGCAAGAGCCTGGGTCTAGGCTTCGTCCACCCCGACCACGCCAACCCCGGCACCACCCTGGAGATCGAGGTCCTGGGAACCCGCAAGCCGATCACCCTCATCCCCGAAAGCCCGTACGACCCGTACAACGCGCGGTTGAGGGGATGAGTGGCTCCGGCTAGCGAATGCCGTTTGCCACTTGCAGCGCGCGGACGTAGGCGATGATCTGGCCGATCTCGTCGTCCGACACGTCCACCATCGGGGCCATGTTTCCGAACGGCCAGTGATGGCTTTGTACGCCCTGCTGGACGGCCCGATAGAAGGCCTCGTCGGCATGGTGACCTGGCTCGTAGATCTTGTGGACCAGGGGCGGACCCTTGTCGCTGCCCGCCGCGTTCGGACCATGGCAAGCAAGGCACTTGTTCGCGAACAGAGCGGCGCCCCGTCCCGCCTCCGCCGATAGAGCGGGCGTTGGGGCGTCGATCATGGGGCCGGCAGCCACGGAGCGGAACTTCTCGATCGATGCCTGGTGGTCCCGGTATTCGGTCTTTCCCGTTATCACTTCCGCGTCGTAGGCCGCGGCGAAGGCGGCCTTCGCCCGCGCCGCGACGTCTTGGTCGCCTGACTGTTCGGCGATTGTATGCTCGAGGAGAAGTCCCAGCAGATGATCGGGGGCGTATTCCTTGAGGATGGCGACCTGTTTGCGGGCATTCTCGATATCGCCCGCCACCATGTAGATGCGTGCCATATGGTAATGCGCATCGGCATCCAACTCATCGACGCGACCGTATGCCAGCAGCGCCATCGGCGCGAACTGCAGCGCCTCCTCCGTGTTGCCTTGCTCGGTGGCCATCATGACCCGGTTGAACAGCCGGTCGGCGGCCTCCCGCGGGGTCATGGTGGACAGATCGATCGCCGGCCCCGGCCTCGCCGCCGAGCCGTCGGCCGCCGGCGGCGGCGACAGGGACGGCAGCGCCGTGTATTGGCTAACGAAGAAGCCGGCCACGATCGCCACTGCGGCGGCCCCGACCGCGCCAGCGACAACCAGCGCGACCGCTTTCCTGTCCAGTCGCTTGCGTCCGGCCTGTCCGTACAGCGAGGCACCGCAGCCAGGACAATACCGGGCGTCCGGCTGTACCGCGATCTGGCAAGACGGGCAGGTGTCCCTGGCGGCCCGCCGATCGGCCGCCGACTTTTCCGGCGCGGGTTTCGGGCCACGGCCGCGGGGCGGCCTTTTGCTGCGTGCCAAGGCTTCAACTACTCCAAATATGACGAATGAAGGCCCCTCAACATGGCCTCCGCGGCCCGTGACCGTCAATGCACATAGGCGCATTTCCGCCGGGCGAACGGGCCCAAGGCGTCTTTATCCGCCGCCTTCTTCGACCGCCGAGCTAGATCAGGGCCCGGGCAGAGATAGAACTGTTCGTGTCATCCTTGTTCGCGCGATCACAAAACACTTGCACCTGGTCGGGATTCAAATCAGTATTTACAATACTGATTAAAGGTGAATGGCCATGAAGCTCACGTTTCACGCCGATTACGCCTTGCGCGTCCTCCTCTACCTTCGCGTGGCGCCGGGGCGGCGCGCCACGGTCGCCGCGATTGCCAAGGCCCACAAGGTCTCGCGGTACCACCTCGACAAGGTCGTGCAGCGCTTGGCGGCCGCGGGGTTCGTGCAGACGATCAAGGGCCGTGGCGGCGGCGTCCATTTGCAGCGGGACCCGCGCAGCATCACGGTCGGTGCGGTCATTCTCGCCATGGAGGAGGACCTTGCGATCGTCGAATGTCTCGGCCATGCCCGCTTTTGCCGCGTCGCCGGGGTGTGCGGCGCCAGAGTCGTCTTTGCCGAAGCACTTGAAGCCTACTTCGCGGTTCTCGACCAATCGACCCTAGAGGATATCTCCTTCAACCAGGCGGGACTGCGTGGCGCCCTGAAGCTGGTCGGCGGGACCGAGGCTTAGCAGCCGACGGGCCGCGCCCGGCCAAATCCAAGAGGCCAAACTCAAGAGGACGGAACGACCAAAGAAGGAATTTTGCCCAGTCATCATACCAGTGCACGCGCCGGCGGGCAGCAGCCCCTCGAAAAGAGCTGAAATAACAGGCCGGCCATTGTCCATGATCGATCAAAGGGAGGACAATCATGTCGATCGACTTCGAACTGACGGCCGAACAAAAGAAATTGAAGTACACCATCCGGGAATTTGCCCAGGAGGTGGTCAAGCCCTGCGCCGAGAAGGGCGATGCGGCCACCGATCCGCAGGAAGCCTTCGTGGCGATGAAGCCAGCCTTCGAGGAGGCCTACAAGCTGGGCCTGCCGATCAGCTTCCTGCCGAAGGACTACGGCGGCGGCGGTGTCTCGAACGTCGATTTCATGATTGCCGCCGAGGAGCTCTGCGCCGTCGATCCCGGCTTTCCGACCATCGTGCTGGTCAACGGCCTGGCGCTGATGCCGCTCACTTGGTTTGGCTCGGAAAAGCAACGGCAGAAATGGATCGGCCAGGCCACCAGCAACACGAGCAACGACTATCTGGCCGGCTGGGTCGTCAGCGAGCGCGGCGGAACGGCGAACTTCGACCATCCGAGCCCGAACGCCGGGATCCAGCTCGTGGCCGATTACGACAAGGGCAACGGCGAGTACGTGCTGAATGGCGAGAAGCA
>JAJFGI010000072.1 GCA_021776215.1 Kiloniellaceae bacterium
TGGCCGAGGCGCACGGGGTGGCTGCCAACATCCTGGGCAAGTGCGAGTTCTTCAATCCGCTGTCCTCGGTCAAGGACCGCATCGGCCATGCCATGATCGCGGCCCTGGAGGCGGAAGGGCGTATCGGCCCGAAAACGGTGATCGTCGAGCCGACCAGCGGCAACACCGGTATCGCCCTGGCCTTCGTCTGCGCCGCCAAGGGCTACCGCCTGATCCTGACCATGCCCGAAACCATGTCCCTGGAGCGGCGCAAGATGCTGCGCCTGTTCGGCGCCGAGATCGTCCTGACGGACGGCGCCTTGGGCATGCGTGGCGCCCTGGCCGAGGCCGAGCGCCTGCTCGCCGAATTACCCGACGCGGTCATGCCGCAACAGTTCGAGAACCCGGCCAACCCGCAGATCCACGCCGCCACCACCGCCGAGGAGATCTGGCGCGATACGGGGGGCGCCGTGGACATGGTGGTCAGCGGGGTCGGCACCGGCGGCACCCTGACCGGCGTCGGCCGGGCGCTGAAGCCGCGCAAGCCGGCCTTGCGCATGATCGCGGTCGAGCCGGAGGATAGCCCGGTGCTGTCCGGCGGGCCGCCGGGCCCGCACAAGATCCAGGGCATCGGCGCCGGGTTCGTGCCCGCCAACCTGGATACCTCATTCATCGACGAGGTAGTGCGCATCGCCAACGACACCGCCTTCGCCACCGCGCGCCAGGTGGCCTGTCTGGAGGGTGTGCCCGCCGGCATCTCCTCCGGCGCGGCCTTGGCCGCGGCGCTCGAAATCGGCGCCCGGCCGGAGGCGCGGGGCAAGAGCATCGTGGTCATCCTGCCGTCGCTGGCGGAGCGTTATCTCAGCACGGACTTGTTCGACGGCCTGTAACGGCCTTATCTATGTAAGGTGACCATGGATTTCAGCGACGCCCAGATCGACCGCTACGCCCGCCACCTGGTCCTGCCGGAGATCGGCGAGGATGGTCAGGCCAAGCTGCTTGGCGCCCGGGTGCTGGTGATCGGCGCCGGCGGCTTGGGCTCTCCGCTGTTGCTGTATCTGGCCGCGGCCGGTGTCGGCACGCTGGGCATCGTCGATGACGACGTGGTCGATCTCTCCAATCTGCAGCGCCAGGTGGTGCACGACACCTCGGCCATCGGCCGGCCCAAGACGGCCAGCGCCAAGGCGCGCCTGGCCGAGGTCAACCCGGAGGTGCGCGTCGTCGAACATGGCGTGCGTTTGAGCGCCGAGACGGCCCTCGATCTGGTGCGCGGCTACGACCTGGTGGCCGACGGCTCGGACAACTTCGCCACTCGCTTCCTGGTCAACGACGCTTGTTATTTGGCCGGCAAGACCCTGGTCTCGGCGGCGATCATGCGCTTCGACGGACAGCTCAGCACCTTTAAGGCGCATGCGCGCGACGGCCAAGGCGACTCGCACCCCTGCTATCGCTGCGTCTTCGGCGCCCAACCGGCGGACCCCAAGGAAAGCTGCGCCGACGTCGGCGTCCTCGGCGCCCTGGCCGGCACCCTGGGCGCCCTGCAGGCCACCGAGGTGATCAAGGAAGTCGTCGGCATCGGCGAGAGCCTGTCCGGTTCCCTGCTGCTCTACGACGCGCTGGGCGCAAACTTCCGCAAGATCAAGCTGAAGGCGGACCCCGCCTGCCCGCTGTGCGGTCCGCAAGCCACCATCCGCAATCTGGCCGGCATCTCTTACGGTGAGCCCGGCCCGACCTGCGCAGCATGACCCGCTGGCGCCCAGCGGCAATGGCCGGCGCGCTGGCCGTCATTGCAAGCTTCAGCGGCGGCGGCGTCGCCGCGCAGGAACAGGTTGATCTCGAACTTGTCCTGCTGGCGGATGCCTCGCAGTCCATCGACGACGGGGAGATCCGCTTCCAGCGCCAAGGCTATGCGGCGGCCATCACCCACCCGGACGTTCTCGCCGCCATCGCCCACGGCTACACGCAGCGCATCGCCGTCACCTATGTGGAATGGGGCGATGCGGCCTCGCAAGAGGTGGTGGTGCCTTGGACCTTCATCGACGGTCCGGCCAGCGCCGCCGCCTTCGCCGAGGCGCTGTTGGCGCAGCCGCGCCGGGCGACGGGCCCGAATGCCATCGGCAGCGCCCTGGCCGCCGCCCAGGCGCTGATCGAGGGCAACGACATCGTCGGCACCCGGTGGGTGATCGACTTTTCCGCCGACAGCGCCTGGAGCGGCGGCGGCGTTCCGATCGTCCAGGCCCGCGCCGCGGCGCTTGATGCCGACATCGTCATCAACGGCCTGGCGATCCTGTGCCGCGACTGCGCCAGCGGCCGGCCCATCGACTACGATCTGGAGGCGGCCTTCGCCGCGTTCATCATCGGCGGGCCGGGCAGCTTCGTCCTCACCGCCGACGGCGATCAGCGCTTCGCCGAAGCCGTGCGCCGCAAACTCATTTTAGAAATCGCCGACGGCCGCGTGTTACCGGAGCAGGGCTGACGCCGGCCCGAATGCTTTGGCAAGACGGCTATCCGGTTATTGAAGCATTCGCGGAGGTTATGAGTCGTGCCAAGCGTCGCATCCATCGATCTTGAGCGCGTGCGCGCGGATACCCCCGGCACAGCCAACCGAATTCATTTGAATAACGCCGGCGCCGCATTGATGCCCGCCCCGGTGATCGGGGCCATGAAAGACTACCTCGACTTGGAGGCGACTATCGGCGGGTACGAGGCCGCGGATCAGGAAGCCGTACGCCTCGATAGTGTTTATGACTCGATCGCGCGCCTCGTCGGGGCCGATCGGAACGAAATCGCACTGGCGGAGAACGCCACGGTTGCCTGGGACATGGCCTTCTATGCCTTGCGGTTCCAACGCGGTGACCGGATTCTCACGGCGCAGGCGGAGTATGCGGCCAACTACGTCGCTTATCTCCAGGTCGCCAAACGCATGGGTGCCATCATCGAGGCCATCCCCAACGATGGGACCGGCGCGCTCGACCCGCAGGCGTTGGCGGATATGATCGACGAGCGGGTCAAGCTCATTTCCATCACCTGGATTCCGACCAATGGCGGGCTGGTGAATCCGGCGGCCGAGGTTGGCCGCATCGCGCGCCGCCACGGCATCACCTATCTGCTCGATGCCTGCCAGGCGGTCGGGCAGATGCCCGTGGATGTGGCTCAGGTGCAGTGCGATATCTTGACCGCGACCGGGCGAAAATTTCTGCGCGGCCCCAGAGGCACCGGGTTTCTTTACGTGCGGCGGTCGCTTCTGGCCGAATTGGAGCCACCGATGATCGACCACTTCGCCGCCCCATGGACGAGTCCGGACGGGTATACCTTGCGAAGCGATGCCCGCCGGTTCGAAACGTGGGAGAACAACTACGCGGCGCGTTTGGGGCTGGGCGTGGCCGTGGACTATGCGATATCGATAGGAGTGAAAGCTATTCAGGCGCGTTGCGTCGCGCTTGCGGACCGGCTGCGCGATTTGCTTAGAGAGATTCCCGGCGCGAGGCTTCATGATGCGGGAGTGCGGCCCGCCGCGATCATTAGCCTTTCGATCCAAGGCACCGATAGCGCGGCACTCAAGACATACTTGCGCAGTCAGTCAGTCAACGTCAGCGTCTCCACGCCGGCAAGCACCCTCTTGGATGCCACATCCAGGCGGCTGCCGCCGCTCGTCCGGCTATCACCACACTACTACAACACTGAAGACGAGATTGCGCGGGCCGTCGGCTTGATCCGGCGATTTGCCCGGTCTTCCTAGAACTCCGGCCGTCCTAGAACATCGTCTCGAGGACCCGATCCGGCGGGGTGTGGCCGTCGGCGAAGGTCTTGATGTTGATGATCACCTTTTCGCCCATGGCGATGCGCCCCTCGATGGTTGCCGAGCCCATGTGGGGCAGCAGGAGGACGTTCTCCAGCTTCAGGAGCTTCGGGTTGATCGCCGGCTC
>JAJFGI010000073.1 GCA_021776215.1 Kiloniellaceae bacterium
GATAGGGTCTTTGTGATGACGGCGCGCCCCGGACGTATCCGCGAGGAAATCCGCGTACCTATCGAACGCCCGCGCGCCCTCGACGTGCTCACGTCGCCGACCTTCACCGAACTCAAACGCGGCGTCATGGCGCACATCCGCGAGGAAGCCATGAAGGCCGTTCCCCTGGCACCGGCGTAAGCGCCCGACCCTACCAACACTGTGAACGGCCGGTGGCGCCGATAACCGACGGGCCGACGAAACGCCCTGAATCACACCAAACTGTGATGACCGTCACAGACTGACCCACCCGACCTGGCTTACATATCTGGTCAGCCTTGGGCGAACGCACCGACCTCTCGCGGCGAGCGCATCAAGGTTATTAACGCCAAAGGCCGGAGAAGGTTTCGATGCTTGTCTCGAGGAAACGCAAATCGCTAAGTTCGGCGGCCACCCAACGGGTGACGCCGCCGGCCGCGAGTTTCCCGGACAATACTGGCTCCCGATTCCCTTTGGTGCGGTTGTCTCGCCCACAGCGCGAGACAGCCGCGGTTGCGGTCGCCGGCCCGATCCCCCCGCGGGCCGGCGCCAACCGTGCGTTGCATCGCGGCAACGGTGCAGAAAACGAGGACAGCATGCTTTCCGCCACAGAATGCGGTGATCGCATCACCGTGAAATGCAGCTGCGGCTGTTACTCGCTCACGGCGCACAGGCCGAGCGATCCGCGAGACGGCTTGGTCCGCTGTCTCATCTGTGGCGCGCGCGCCGCGTTGACGGATTTGCTGGCTGAATGCGAGACACGGCGCAATCGTGGGGTCGACACGGAATGATCACAGAACCGCCACTTGCCGGATCGCGACCGGCAACCAACATGGGTTTGTAATGTCAGAGCAGTCCAGGAAGTGGAGGCGAACATTGCCGACACACAATAATTGGCTCATGGGAGAGCCGCACATTCATGAGATGATGACCGATCCCATCGTGCGCCTGGTGATGCAGCGCGATAAGCTTGGTCCCGCCGATGTGTGGGCCGCGGTGAACCAGGGGCGCGCCGCCTTGCGCGGCACGGAGGAACGAGCGCGCGACGTCGCGTAACAATCGGGGTCCGGGCGGCCGTCCTATGACTCGCGGCCGGAATCGGCGGCATCCTCGGCCACGCGGTGGCGGGTCATCAGCGGGATTTGCGCCATGGCGAAGGCCAGGGTCAATCCGATCAATCCGAACACCTTGAACAGCACCCAGACATCCGTGCTCTGAGTCCGCCAGACGATCTCGTTCAGCACCGCCATGGCGGCGAAGAATACGGCGAAGCGGAAAGACAGCCGCTGCCATCCCTCATGGTCCATGGCCCAGGCCGTGCCGAACAACGGCTTGAGCAGGGGTCGGCGCACGGCAAGGCCGGCAAACAGCACCGCCGAGAACAGGCCTTCGATAATGGTCGGCTTCATCTTGATGAAGGTTTCGTCGTTCAGCCACAGGGTCAGGCCGCCGAAGACACCGACGATGGCGGCCGTCACCAGGGGCATCCAGGCGACGCGACGCACCATCGCAAACGAGAGGACCAGGGCCGCGGCCGTCGCCGCCATCAGCGACCCGGTGGCCGTCATCAGACCGAACTTCAGATAGGCGGCAAAGAAGACCGCGATCGGTCCATAGTCGACCACCGGCTTGAGCCACACGGGTCCGCGCTTTTCCATCCCACTTGTCCGTTTCTTCGCTGCAGGCGCCGGCACCCTAGCCCACTCGCCCTGTGGGAACAAAGGCCCGCGCAACCCGTTGAACTACCAACAGCAGGTAATGTTGGCCTTGGGGCGCACGACCTCAAGCTGCTATTCTGCGCCCGCTTATGCCGACCGGGCGACGGCGCGTTTGACGGGCTGTGGATGGCCCAGGGGGAAAGGATATGTCCGAGGAAACCGGCGCTGGCGCGCGCGCAACCGCCTGCCCGGCGCGGCCGGCGTGGTGGGCCGGCTTGCTGGCAGCGCTGGTCCTTGCCGTCCCGGCCCATGCGGCCCCGCGTGCACCCGCGGCCAATGAAGTTGTCGGCTACCCCACCGCCGATCGCAGCGGGGCGACGACGTCCTGGACCTTGGCCGAGAACGCGCCCTATCTCTTCGTGCCCGCCATCGGGACCGGGGTGGGCGGAACCGTGGCAGCGGTGGACACCGGCGCCGACGTCGGCGCGGTTCTCTTTCAGCGCCCGTATTTCGCCACCCGTGACGCGGGCTGCACCCGGGAATTGGGCAGCGATACCCGCCCGGATCTCAGGTGGCGCGGGGCGACCGCCCAGTTCTCGCCGCCGGCCGAACCACGGCCCGGCGGCTCCCCAACCAGCGGCTCCGCCGGCCCCGAGGCCGGCCGGTTCGCCTCTCTCATCATCTATCGCACGGACCTTGGGCCACCGCCCGGCGCCCTTCTCCTGAACCGCCGACTCACCCTTGGCTCGCCCTGTGCACAGGCGGTCCACAAGACATTCTTCGACCGGATATTCGTGCCCCTCGCCGCACCGCCGGAGCCGGCGCGCTGCTACAACCTGGCCGGCACTCATCCGCAAGACGGCGGCAAGGACATCACGGTCGACTTCACCTCGGCCGACCGGCTGGTGCTTCTCCAGCCCGCCGATCTCGACGATCGCTATCGCGGCTTGCGACACCGGTTTCGGGCGGTTCTCTACGATCGGGAAGGCTGCCTCGGCGGCGCCGGGGAATTCCGCAGCGACGGACAGCAGGGAGGTAACATCAGACTCGACCAGGTGGGCCTGCGCGACCGGGCGCGCTCGGTCCGGATTGTCTACGAGGGCGGTCCGCTCGCTCCCTATTACAGGGCTCCGGCCGCGGCGCCGGTAGCGGCGGCGGAACCGGCCCCGCGGCCCGCGCCGGCCGCGGCGGTTGCCGTCAAGACCGTGGCCGCCGCGGACCGGGCCATGGCCGCGCCGGCCCCAATCGACCCGCCGCCGCCGCGTGACACGGCGCCCGCCGCCGCCGCCCCTGGGCCAACCGCGGACAAATTCGATGATGCCGTGGCGCCGCCGAGCCGCCCCGCCACAGGGCTACTG
>JAJFGI010000074.1 GCA_021776215.1 Kiloniellaceae bacterium
GCAGTTGATGCTGATGCTACCATCGCCTGGACTGCCTGCTGCACCGCCTAATACCATCGGTACCACGTGGTCGATCGGGTTGACGAGCAGTGAACCTCCAAGCAGAGGGAGGGAGGATTTGGAGTTTGGACCGCCCATGGCGAGCACTCCAAACGCAGCACCTAGGCCATCTGTCACAGAGAGTGTGAAGGTGCTGCCCAGAGTCAGGCTGTCCGTGCCCTCGAGTCTTGGCGTGATGCCCCCGGACCCGGGCGTTCCTTCCCCATAGGCTTGAGCGCCGAATGGGATGTTGAAGTAGGCTCCGGATGAGTCAGCCCAAGTCACGTAAACGGAATCGCCGGATGCCGCGATCTTGGGATCAATTGGTCGAGTCGCTTCAGACAGTTTCGATTCCATGCGAAGGTCAGAGGGCAGCCAGGTGAGTCCGCCATCCGAGGAGCGGTTGAATTTGATGTCACCCTCGAGGGGAAGGCTGCCGTTACGATCATCCCCCCATGTCACAAAGACGGAATCGCCTGATGCTGCGATTTGTGGATCATTGGAGTTCCCTGCACCGGTGAGGTCCGAATCGAGCCGAATATCGACAGGCAGCCATGTGCTGCCGCGATCGAGTGAACGGTTGAAGTAGATGTCCCAGAATCCATTGCTCTCCTTCATCCAAGTCACGTACACGGATTCGCCAGAAGTCGCGATCTGAGGATCACTGGCACTGCCTGCTACAGGCAAATCCGAATCGATTCGAATATCGGAAGTCATCCAGGTACTTCCACGGTCGAGTGAACGGTTGAAGTAGATGTTTGGGTCATCGTTACGTCCGTCCTGCCAAGTCACATAGACGGAGTCGCCGGAGTTGGCAATCCGCGGTTCAGAGAACAATTCTGTCCTAGGCGAATCGGAATCGAGTCGAATCTCCGAGGGCAGCCAGGTGACCCCAGCATCGAGTGATCGATTGAAGTAGATCTCTCTCCTGTAGCCGGGAACGGTTCTGCTTTGCCAAGTCACATAAACGGATTCGCCTGAGGCCACTATCTGGGGGCTCCAAGAATCGCCAGACAATCCTGTTTCAAGGGGGATGGCTGCTGGCAACCAAGTAACTCCACTGTCTAAGGAGCGGTTGAAGTAGATGTCGTCTCCGATGAGGATCGAGCTTCTCCAAGTCACATAGACTGAATCGCCCGATGCGGCGATTCGTGGATGCCCTCCGTCATGGCTCAGGCGCAGGGGAATATCGGGCGGTAGCCATGTCTCTCCACCGTCCAGTGAGCGGTTGAAGAAGATGCCATCCTCACTGGGTCGAGATTCGTCCCAGGTCACATAGACCGACTGGCCGGATGCTGCCATGTCCAGACCACCGAAATAGGACACTCCAAACAGAATAGGCGTTCCAGGCGACTCTCGACTTATTTGAACGTCCGATTGCAGCCAGGTAGCGCCTCCGTCCTGTGAGCGGTTGAAGTAGACCTGCCCAAAGTAGAGTATCGGACCAGCAATGGTGGCGTCACGGCCATCCCACCAGGCCACGTAAACCGAGTCCCCAGATGCCACGATCAGTGGACTCCTCGCGCCGCCCGTCCTCTGAACAGCGCTATCCAAACGGATCTCCGGGCTCTTCTGCGCTGGGAGAGGCAAGGAATGAAGAGCCATGGTCAGCAGAAGGCTGGGCCCCAGTCGCGTTGCTATCCTGTCCATACTGCTAACGACTCCTTCCTGTCCTGGTGGCGGGCAGGCAAATCGTAGGTGGAGGAGATGAGCTGTCAACCGAGGTCGATTGACCCGAGTGGACCGCTCGGGCTGTCTTGAACTTACGAACCCAATGGACACTTGGCTCCGGACAGAGGAGGCGAATGAATTGCAGCGGTGTTTAGATTTGTCGAGCGATACTGCCTGAACGCGGTGAACGTGTTGGCTTGCGAAGAGGCGCAAATCCTGGAGTGAGGGCTTCAGTGCAAGCCATCCGGCTGCGGCAGAAAAAACCACCAGAGATTGCATCGGAATACGGGGTCGCTCCGTGTCAGTTACTCAGATGACCTCCCCCCAGAAACTCGATGCCCTGCTTCGTGAGACCCGCTGGCTCAGTGGGCTGGCGAAGCAGTTGGTGTCCCGGGGTGAGGATGCGGAAGATTTGGTTCAAGAGACCATGCGCCGGGCATGTGAGCATCCGCCAGCATCGGGGCGTTCGGTGCGCGGCTGGCTACGTAGCATAATGGTCAATCGTCTGCGGGACCTTGTGCGCTCGGAGCGCGCACGTTCTGTTCGGGAACGCGCGCAGCTCTTGCCGACCGATTCGCCTGCGACCATTGACATTGTCGCCAAGGCTGAAGTGCACCGCGGCCTTGTCAGTGCCGTACTGCTTCTCGACGAACCGTATCGATCGTGTCTACTGCTGCGCTTCTTCGAGAACTTGCCCCCGCGTGAGATCGCCCGGCAAACCGGCGTGTCGGTCGCCACGGTGCATAGCCGCCTCCAGCGTGCCTTGACCAAGATGCGCGAGCGCCTGGCCGAGACCCACGGCCCGCGATGGCCCTTGGCTATCGCGCCGCTACTGCGCCACAACCTAGTTGCTCCCCTGCTATTTGGAGTCTCGCTCGTGAACCTGTTCGCAAAAATATCTCTCGGCCTCGCGGCCATCGCCGTTGCTTTTCTGTGCTGGGATTGGTCAACGGAACCCTCGTCGACCGGAAGGCAGCTGGCCAGTTCCCGCGAGCCTACACCGAGTGCAGAGGCGTCGCAGATTGTGGCTACCGGTGCCGAGCCGGCACTGGAACGAACGCTTGTCTTGACTCCGGCACCGCAAGGCAAGACCGTTGCCGACACGCCGCCCCCGATGCTGCGAGGACGCGTGATCGACCTCTACGGCGTGGGCATCATCGGCGTCTCCCTCAGCGTGGGCGATAGCGGTGATAGCCACAGTGTCGCGCCCGGCTTGTCCAGCGGTGTGAGTGGTGCATTCGAGTTCTCTGCCGAGCTTTCTTCGGCGGCAGGAGCGGACACCATCGTGTCGTCCGATCCGCGGTGGGCGACGGTGCTGGCGGGATCGACGCGGATTCGGGCTCCAAATCTGAGCACCGTGGTTGTTGCGCCAGGTATCGAACTCGGCGGTCGGGTCGTCAACTCCGACGGTGACCCGCTGCCTAGAGCTGCAGTTCAGGTCCACCTGCCTTCACACCTTGGAGCGGACCTCGGCATCCTGCTCGACTACTCGGTCAACGTGAACTGGGAGGCGAGCTGTGATCAGGAGGGGCGCTTCGTGCTACGCGACGTTCCCGCCCTGCCTAAGGGGAAGCTGTCGGTCACGCTCGGTGGCTACCTGCCACAAATTGTCGAGCTACCTAGACAGTCGACGGATTCGCTCGAACTCGTGCTCGACCGCCCGGAGGTGGGCACTGCCGGGATCGAGGGCTTCGTGGTCGATGCGTTTGGTGCCTTCGTAGCCGGTGCGCGAGTAAGCGCCGGTGGCGCTGTATCACGGACCGACGACCATGGCGCGTTCACGATCGACCTGTCGAACGGAAAGACTCTCAATCGGATCGTTGCCGTTGCCAAGGGAATGCAACCAGCGGTCCTAGTTCCAGAGCGTGATGCTGCTGATAAGCCAAAGTGGCCGGCGCGCGTGATGTTGCGACTTGGCCAGGCACCGTTGTCGATCACCGGCCAGGTCATCGATCGAGATCACCGACCGGTCGAGGGCGCCAAGGTCTGGATCGATGATCCAATGGTGGTTGGCTATGATGGCAAATCTACTTTGCTCGCTGAGACCTTCCTTGGCCGCGGGGACGGGCCGTTTTGGGCCTTCGTGCACACCGACAGTTCGGGGATGTTCCGTCTCGATGGCCTGCTCGATCGCGTCTACGTCGTGCGGGCACTCGATCCTTCGACGCTCATGGCTGTGACCAAGAAAGGGGTGCAGGCCGGTAACGGTAGTGTGGAACTGCAACTGGCTTCCGCCACCTACTCAGAATTGCAGGGTCAGGTGGTTGGTCGTGACGGCTCGGCGATTTCGGGAGTCATAGTGAAGTTGAGCCGGCCGGCGCTCTCGGTCCGGATTCCAGGCGGGCCTGAGAGCAGCATGTTTGAATGGGCCGTGTCCACTCCGGTCACAACCAATCAAGCCGGTGAGTTCGTATTCAAGAACGTGCCGACCGAGGGCGTCGTGGTTCAGGCCACCGGTGATAGCATCCTATTCTCCTCCAAGTCGGTCGAGCCCGGCATTGATCCCTTGGTTTTCGTTCTGCAGGCCGATCGCCGGATGCACTTGCAGGTGGAATTGACCACACCGACGGACCGCGCGGACGAAGTCCGAGTTCTCGATGCGACGGGTCGCTACATTCTGCTGGTGCTGATGCGCGGCACGCATAACAACCAGAATTTCAAGGTGCCACTCCTTGATGGACGCTCGGAGGTGCTGTCGCTCCGCGAGGGTGCGCAAACGGCGGTGTTCTTCAAGGATGGCGTGGAGGTCGGCAGCGTGCCGGTGCAGTTGCAGGCTGGGCAGATGAATAAGATCCGGTTCTGAGCTTTAGCGCCGGTTCAGCGCTCTTCCTTGAGGTGGCCGTCGGCGAGATCGGCACCTTTGTGCCGATTCTCCTGTCCGTCAAACTCCACCCGGTCCCTGTCATAAGGAGCCACCGTGAACAGGAGCCCCTACCTCCGTCCCCGCGCCGGGCTTCGATGCCGAGGCTAGCGTCATTCGTCCTCCTGCCATTTCCTCGAGGGCGGAAGCCACGGTCGAAAGTCGGTCGGGCCGTGTGGCTAGCAAGAGCCTGGCGTAATGACGGCGACCTTCTACTCTCAGAAAGATGCACAAGGACTTAGAAAGAAAGCATGTTGTTGGTGTGCGGCGTTCTTTTGAGCTCATGCTTACTCGAGCCAAGCACCAGAGTTTAAGCTAACGATACTAACTAACTATCGAGCCAAAGCTCGGCGAGGACGCTAGAACGCTGGAGGACGAGGAAGCATTGGCAAGACTTCGACATCGAGTAGGCATCCGCGGGGCTAGCGAAGACATCTACCGCAAGCTCTTTCACCCAGAGGAGCTGTCCGCTTGGTGGGCGACAAGGGCGTCCGGCAAGGCAGAACTTGGAGGAGAGCTGAACCTCGAGTTTGCCGAACTTGCGACCCTGTCGTTCACCATTGCTGCCTTGCAGCCAAGCATGACAGTTCGTCTTGAATGTCTCGCTGGTCCTGGTGCCTGGGCAGGGTCAACTCTCTCCTTCGACTTGCACGAGGACCAGGGGCAGGTCTTCGTCACCCTGGTTCATGAGAACACGGCCGCGTCGGAAGATGACCTTCTGTACTTCAATACCAAATGGCCGCTGTACCTGCTCAGTCTTAGAGATCTAGTCGAGAGTGGAGCCGGGCAGCCCTATCCAAGCGAGGTCAAGATCCACCAGGGGGACTGAGCCCTGTGGTTGGACTCTGGATGGGTTTGGTGGTGCTGGAATCCACCAAGACTGCTCGAACTCGGCGTAACCGCTGAGCGTTTGCAGCCACGGGGATGACAAAGGCCCTGCTTATGCCGCAGAGGCCATAAGCCCATCCAGGAGCAGAACATGTTTTGGCCACCCCGATGCCCCTACCGCAAATGCCCGGCACACTTGATCGAGCGTCATAGCAACCCGAGATTTTGCTCCCGCAATGGCTACTACCATCCGAAGTGCCGCGCCCATCGAGTACCCCGATTCAAGTGCCGAGGCTGTGATCGAAGCTTCTCCAGGCAGACCTTCCGGCAGGACTATCGCGATCACAAGCCGCATCTCAACGCACCCTTGCTCGAGCTCTTGGCTCATGGTCTGGGACTTCGTCAATCGGCCACTATCCTGAACTTATCGCGACGCTGCGCCGAGATGAAGGCGCGCAAGTTGTCCAAGCACCTCGCACAAGGCAACCGAAACCTGCTCGATCAATTCCCCGAGGGCTGCTCCTTCCAAATGGACGAGATGGAGTCCTTCGAGCAGGAGCGGACGGTGCTTCCTCTAACGATC
>JAJFGI010000075.1 GCA_021776215.1 Kiloniellaceae bacterium
CCGAACTCGATCTTGCTCGGCAATCTGACTTCGTCGAAGCTCATCTCTGCCCCTTGGCCGTCGAATGGACCGGCATCAGCGGTTGCGCCGGCCCCGGCGCACGGCATCGGCCAGCATCGCCTCGATCTGCCCGCGCGATTCCGTGAAAGCGCCGGGAGTCGGTGTCTGAATAACGATGGCCCCCGGGCCGAAGACCACGCCGCCGTCGCCGCGTTGCCGCAGCGCCGCCTCTTGCGCCGGGGTACGCACGGTCTCGCCGCGATGCAGGATGGCCGGCACCTCATTCGGCCCCAGGCGAGGCTGCAATCCGATCACACCGCCGCCGGCGAAATGCGGCGCGCCGTCGAAGACCTCCGCCGGCACGGCGCGACCGGGTGTGGATTTCCGGCCGACGACACCGCCGCCATGAAACAGGGCCGCGAAAAGCCCGCCCCCTCCACCTTGCCCACCGTCGCCGCCAAGCAGCCCGGCAAAGACATTCGCCAGCGGCCGAGTCACCAATTGCCGCGTCAGCACGCGCAGAAGGTCCCCCTCCAAGCCGCGCAGCACGCCGGACAGCTTGCGTCCGCCGAGCGTCGCGTCCTCGAAGGCCGAGGCGAAAACGGTGCCAAGTCCGCGCGCCGCCGAGGTCAGCCCGGCAAACTGGCGCGCCGGCTCGGCCGACCGCGTGGACTCCGCGAATTGCGATGCCGCCAGGCGCAAGGAGCCCAGGCTCTTCTCCGCCGGCCCCGTGGCCCGGTCGAGGGCAGCAAACTGCCGCCCCATGTTCGCCGTCGCCGATTGCGCGGCCCGCTCGGCCTTCTGCAGTTCGCTGCGAAATTGACTCAAATCCGCCTCCAGGCGGACCTCCAGCCTGTCTATCTCAGCCATGCCACTGTCCTATCCTCTGCGCGGCGGGCGATCGGGAAAACGCTTTTTCATTGCCTCGAGCGTCGCGACCTCGTCTTGCGTCAGGCCGGCATCGGGCCGGCGGATGCAGTTGACCTCGACCCAATCCTCGTAGGCGGCCCAAAACTCGGGCGGCGTCGCCCGCCAGAACACATTCGGCGCCCAGCCAAGGCGGCCGAGCGCGACTTTCATGTAAGCGCGGACGAAATCGTCGGCTCCGCCGCCCGCTCGGACGACGGCGGCGCAGCGGTTTTTTTTTCCGCGGCACCCCCAAAGGCATAGTTGCGGCAAAACGCCAGCAACGCGGCGATTGCCGTGTGCGTGCCGGCCTCGACGATCATCGCGCCCAGGCGCTCGCGCTCGACCGGATGACCGGCGCTGGCAAGGCACGCCTGCGCGAAGGCCACAAGGTCCCGCGCCGTAATATCACCGTTTTCGAGGCGGCGCCCGATGTCATAGAGACTGACCCCGATGGCATCCTCGATCTCGCACACCGCGCCGAAGGTCGGGCAAAGACCATAGGCTTCGCCGCCCAGGCGCAATGTCACCTCGCCGCGTGCGCGATTGGCCATTGCTCAGGCCGCGGCGTAGGCCGGCGCGCCATGCGAGTTCAGGGTCAGCGAATACGTCTCCGCTCCGTCATGGTCGCCGCCGCGCTCGTAGTTGGAGATCTGGAACCGACACTCCAGCCGGTCGCCGTTCTCGAAGGTGATCTGGAACCAGTTGATGCTCTGGTCGAAGGCCCATTGCCGCACCGTCTCCTCGATAACCGAGTCCTGGAAGATCCCGGTCGCCGACACGGTGATCGAACGGACCCCGGCGCCGGACAGGCGCTGTTGCCAGCCGTCGTCGTCCTTGGTGGTCACATCGACGTCCTCGCCGTTGACCGTCCAGGTGTTGGTCCGCAATCCCGCGATGGTCGTAAAGACCTGCGGCGACCCGCCCGCCGTATCCGCCTTGAGCAGAACCAGTTTGCCTTTTTGCGCCGCCATTCCCTAACCTCCTGCCGAGAGTTCGTTGTGAAGACCGCTGAACGATGTGGGCCTACCTGGCCCGCGCACCGCCTGCCTGGCCGCGCGCAACTCATCGCGCCAGGCGTCGGCATAGGCCACGCCTTCGTAGCCAGCCATGTCCGGCGTGCCGCGCGTGAAGTGGACGACCTTCGGATCGACCGCCGGATCGGACCAGCCCTCCAGCCAGTTCCACGCCTCCGGCAGCCCGGCGATGTCCCCATCCTCCACCCAGCGCAGACCGTGCAGCCACTCGCGCGAGCGAATATTGACAACATACCGGGTCAACGCGGTGCAGCGGATCGGGCGCAGGACCATCAGGCTCGACCAGTTCTTGCGCGCATAGGTCGTCTGCGCCGTACCGGTCATCTTCTCCCGTTCGGGGGGCCGATGATCGTGCTTCACACACGCGACCGCCGCGTCGCCCGCCAGCGCCACTAGCTCCGCCACATCGGCGCGCCACAGCATGTCGGCATCGCAGAAGACCACCGGCTCGTCGCCGTAGTCTTCCAGGGCCGGCACGCAAAACCGCGTGTAGCTGAATTCGGTCGAAAACGGTGCCCCGTCGCGCGCGTCCCACATTTGCCCGCGCTCGTCGACCCGATAGGGTCGCCAATAGGCGCCCCTGGCGCGCAGTTCCCAGTCGCGCAGCGCGATCACCTCGACGGGCACCGAGGCATGGCGACTCAAGGAATGTCGGCAGACCTCGAAGGCCGCCGCGTCGCGCGGGTCCCAGCCGATATAGACGCGCACACTCACCACCCCATGATGTGGTCGCCGGAAATCACCTGCAGCTCCCGCATGCCCCATTCCTTGAGGCGGCTGAGCGCGGCGTTGCGCGGGTCGCCATAGGCGACGTCATTGCCTTTTTGTTCGACGACGATAGTCGGCCGCCACCGCAAAATGGTCTCGCGCCCGCCTTCGATCACAGGCAACTCGTATCCCTCGACATCGATCTTGATGAAGTCGACATTGTCGAAGCCCAGCGAATCCAATGTCGTCATCGGAACGCCGTGCAGGGTGTCCGATTTGCCGCCCGGATTGTCCTTGGCGCTCGGTTGCGGCCGCGACGTCTCGATATGCGTACTGCCGGTATGCTCCAACGGCACTGTCAGGGTAACGGTGCACACCTCTTTGCCGAGGGCGGTGCGGTGCAAGCGCGCCTTGGTCATATCCACATTGCGCTCGTAGAGATCCGCGTGCAGCGGAATCGGCTCGAAGGAATGGATGACCTCAAACGACTTTACGAGCCACATGGCCCAAAGCCCGGCGTGCGCCCCGATGTCCAGGCAGACTCGCCGCCGCGCCGGCGGCTGATGGCGCAACGCCGCCTCGATCTTGTGGTATTGGTAGGTATGCTTTCCGTCGACAACGCGCATGCGCTTGCGGTTGCGCAGCATCATGTCCTCGAAGTGCACTTCCGACTTCGGCAGCCACACACCGCCGACCAGCTTGCCATGCCGCGGTTCCGTCACAATAACGTCTCCAGGTGTTGCGCAACGTCGGCCGGCGTAATACCGGCCAGGGCCCGGGCGCAGTGCGCGCAGGGGACCGTTTGCCCGCACGGGCTCGCGCCGTTTGCCGGGTCGAACAGATTCACATGCCCCTGATAGCCAAGATTGGCCGGGCTCGACCGGCCGCCGAAGATCACCACCGCGGGGATGCCAAGGGCCGCGGCCGCATGATGCAACCCGCCTTCCGGCAATACCGCCCCACGCGCGCCCGACAGAACGGCGCAGGCGTCAAGAAATGACACTGTCGCCACATGCCGCACCCCGTCCAAGACGCGCGTTCCCGGCGGACCGAGCTGCACCCAGGGCACGTCCACCCGCGAAACCAAATCCTGCCAGCGGTCCCAGCCCCATTGCTTGTTCGGACTGGCGCCGCCCTTCAGGTGCGGCTCGACAACCACCACCTCGCCCCGGGGCGCGGCCTTCCGCCCATAGATCTCGCCGCGTTCCGCCCGCCAATCGGTAAACCGCCAGGGCAGGCGCGCATCCGACACCTTGGTCGTGAACGGCCGGCCCGGATACACCCGCGCGAATTCGCGCCGCATGCGCGCATAGTCCACGTACGGCCGGCACCCCGGCCCGTTCATGTGCCGCTGCACGTCCCCGCGTTCGGCCTCGATCGGCGTGGCAATACGTGGATTCCCCCGCCAGGCCGAATGCCAGCGGATCCGGCCGGCGGCATCCGTCACCGCAACCTTGCGCGGATCGGTCCCTTGCCGGACGCGGGCCTGTCCCGCGGCCATGATCTCGTCACCCCAGCCCACGCAGCGCCCGCCAACAGGTGCCGTCGCGTATCTCCTCGCGAGTCCACTGGTTCGCGGCCAGATTCCACAGCCACGCTTCGCGATCGTCCGGAAACGCCGGCGTCTCGATGCGGGTCAGATCGCTGCGCCCCATGCGCGATGCCATGCTGGGTGCGGTGCAAAAGACAGGCACCCCCTCAACCAACGCCTTGACGGCGGCGCTGCTGGAATGCGTCACCACCGCCCAGGCGTCCGCCAATTCAGTTTCGAAGACCGGCGCGTAGGGCGCG
>JAJFGI010000076.1 GCA_021776215.1 Kiloniellaceae bacterium
GGGGATCACCAGGTTGCCGGGCGCCACCCAGTCTGTCTTGAACAGGGGCGTCGGCTCGGGCAGGCGCGAGGCCTCCACCTGAATGTCGGCGCCGGCAAGGCACGCCTCCCACGACTCGACCGCGCGCACCGGCTTGCCCAGATCCTCGCTCAGGCGGGCGGCGAACGGCTCGCGGCTTTCCGCCCGCCGTGAATGGACGCGGATCTCGGTGAAGTCGAAGAGGTGATTCAGCAGGCGCACGTTCCAGTAGGCGGTGCCGCGGGCGCCCACGTGGCCGAGCACGCTTGCCCCCTTACGTGCCAGATACTTCGCCCCCAGCGCGGTGATGGCACCGGTGCGCATCTCGGTGATGGCCGTCGCATCCAACAGTGCCACGGGCATGCCGGTGCGCGGATCGAACAGGGTGAGTAGCGCCATCTCCGACGGCAAGTCCTGATGATAGTTGTCGATGTAGTCGCCAACCACCTTGACCCCCGCCACACCCAACGGTGCAACATAGCCGCGTAACACATTGAAATGACCGCGGAATGCCGGGTCCGGCTCGAGGTGGACCCGCGGCTCGATGACCGTCTGCCCCTGGCCCTGGGCGCGCAGGCCGGCCTCGACCGCCGTGAGAATCTCATCGTCGGTCATGGCCAGGGTGGCGATACCCGGTCCGGAGAGATAGGTGAAATAGATTTCGCGCATCGCCTCAATCCAGCAGATCGGCCATGGCCGCCTTGTAGGCGGCGAAAACCTTGTCTTCCTGTCGATGGCGGCCATCCTGCACAACCCAGCGGCCGCCGGCCATCACCGCCCGCACCGGGTTCGCGTTTCCGGCGAAGATCAGCGCGTCGAGCAGCACGTCGTCGTCCCGGCCATAGAGTGTCGGACAATTGTCATCCAGCACCAGGAAATCGGCCCGGCATCCCGGCGCCAGCCGCCCGATCGGGCGCGCCAAGGCCTGCGTCCCGCCGGCTACCGCGCGCCGGAACAGCCGTGCCCCCACCGACGGCGCCGCCTCGCCGCCGGCCAGCAGGTTGCGTTGCTTGTGGGTCAACCGCTGGCCGTATTCCAGCCAGCGCAGCTCCTCGATCGGGCTGACGGAGATATGACTGTCGGAGCCGATACCGAACGCGCCGCCCGCCGCCAGATAATCGGGTGCCGGGAACACGCCGTCACCCAGGTTGGCCTCGGTGGTGGGGCAAAGACCGGCCACCGCGCCGCTCGCGGCCAGGCGCGTTGCCTCCTCGTCGGTGATGTGGGTAGCGTGCACCAGGCACCAACGTGCATCGACCGGCGCGTTTTGCAGCAGCCATTCGACGGGCCGGGCGCCACTCCACTCGATGCAATCCTGCACTTCCTTGCCCTGCTCGGCGACGTGGATGTGGATCGGCGCATCCACGTCCATGGATTGCATCCCGGCAACCGCGGCCATCAGCGTTTCGTGCGTCACCGCCCGCAGGCTATGCGGCGCCAAACCGACGGCGACCTGCGGATCGGCGGCCGTATCCGTGCGTATGGCACCGATAATCGCCAGCAGGCGGTCCGGCTCGTTCAAGAAGCGGCGCTGCCCGGCGCCCGCCGGCTGGCCGCCGAAACCGCCGTAGCCATAGAGCACCGGCAACAAGGTCATGCCGATGCCGGTATCCCGCGCCGCCGCGACTACCCGCCGCGCCATCTCAGCGGGATCTGTATAGGGGCGGCCCTCGGGGTCGTGGTGCAGGTAGTGGAACTCGCCCACCGCCGTATAGCCGGCCTTGAGCATCTCCACGTAGAGCTGCGCGGCGATGGCCTGCACGTGCTCCGGCCGCAGGCGGCGGACGAAGCCGTACATCACTTCGCGCCAGGTCCAGAAGCTGTCGCCCGCGGGACCGGCGCGTTCCGCCAGGCCAGCCATGGCGCGCTGGAACGCATGGCTATGCAGGTTCGGCATGCCCGGCAGGACCGTGCCCCCGGCACGCTCGGCGCCATCGGCCGCCGCGTTCGGCGTCACCGCCGTGAGATCGCCAGCATCCGATATGGTGAAAACGACATCATGCGCCCACCCGTCGGGCAGAAGCGCGCGCTCGGCAAACAGTTGGGTTTCAGACACGGGGGAGCTGGCTCGGTTGTAGGTTTCCGAAGGCGAGCTTATGACGTATGACAGAACTTGTATAGGCAACCGCGCACCGAAGGTCCGATCATGTGGGATGCGATCTGGCACAACGGCCGTCTGGCGACCATGGCGGAGAGTGGATCGCCGTATGGCGCCCTCGACGATGCGGCGATCGCCACCAAGGACGGGCGCATCGCCTGGTGCGGCCGGCGCGGCGATCTCCAGGGCGCGCCGCATACCCTGGCGCGGGACGCCCACGACCTGGCCGGCCGCTGGCTGACCCCCGGCCTCATCGATTGCCACACCCATCTGGTCTACGGCGGCAATCGGGCCCGCGAATTCGCGCAGCGCCTGGAGGGGGTGAGTTATGCCGAAATCGCCCGCGCGGGGGGTGGTATTGTCGCCACCGTGGCGGCGACGCGGGCCGCCGACGACAACTCCTTGTTCGCCAGCGCGCGCCGCCGTCTATCGGCGCTACTCGCCGAGGGGGTGACGACGGTCGAGATCAAGTCGGGCTATGGCCTGAATCTGGAAACCGAGTTGAAACAACTCCGTGTCGCCCGGCGGTTGGGCGCCGAGTTGCCGGTGACCGTGCGCACGACCTTCCTCGGCGCGCACGCCCTGCCCCCCGAATTCGCCGGCCGCGCGGACGCCTATATCGACGCGGTGGTAGCCATGTTGCCCGAGGTGAAGGCCTCCGGCCTCGCCGATGCGGTCGATGCGTTCTGCGAAAACATCGGCTTTTCGCCGGAACAGACGGAGCGGGTTTTTGCCGCCGCGACGAAACTCGGCCTGCCGGTCAAACTGCACGCGGAACAGTTGTCCGATCTGGGGGGTGCCGCGTTGGCGGCGACGTATGGGGCGCTGTCCGCCGATCATTTGGAATACACCGGCGAGGACGGCGTGGCCGCCATGGCGGCCGCCGGCACGGTGGCGGTGCTGTTGCCCGGCGCCTTTTATTTCCTGCGCGAGACCAAGCTGCCGCCCATCGCCGCCCTGCGCGCCGCCGCCGTGCCCATAGCGCTAGCCACCGACTGCAATCCGGGCAGCGCCCCGCTGACGTCGCTGCTGCTGGTGCTCAACATGGCCTGCACCCTGTTCCGTCTGACACCGGAGGAAGCGCTGACCGGGGTCACCCGCCACGCGGCGCGGGCGCTCGGCCTGAGCGACCGGTGCGGCACGCTCGAGGTCGGCAAGGCCGCCGACTTCGCCGTCTGGGATATCGACGACCCGGCCGAGCTGGCTTACCGCATCGGCTTCAATCCGCTGGCCTATTCGGTCAAGAACGGCGCGTTCCCGCAGATCTAAGAGCGCCCGCCGATCCAGTCGAGGGCGTCCGTCAGCAGATCGCGCAGCAGTGGCCGAATACCGTCCGCAAGGTCTTCGCGAAAACCGTAGGGCGGGTCTTCGTCCATGTAGGTGATCTGGCTAAGCTCAAGCTGCACCGCGTGCACGCCCGCCGCCGGATCGCCGTTGGCGCGGGTGATGTAACCGCCCTTGAAGCGGCCATCGACGACGTAGCTGTATTCAGGCGATTCCGCCGCCACGGCGCTTAGCCGATCCAGCAACGCCGGGTCGGTGGTCATGCCCCCGCCGCTGCCGAAATTCAGATCCGGGAGTCGGCCGTCGAAGAAACGCGGCACGTGGCTGCGGATCGAATGCGCATCCCAGAGCAGGACACGGCCATGCCGCGACTTCAGAGCCGCCAACTCGGCGCGCAGCCTTTCGTGATAGGGTTGCCAGATCGCCTCCCGTCGGGCCGCGATCTCGGCGCTATCGGGC
>JAJFGI010000077.1 GCA_021776215.1 Kiloniellaceae bacterium
ACCGCGGTCGGTCTCAACTATATCGATGTCTACCACCGCAGCGGCCTGTATCCGTTGCCGGCCCTGCCGGCGGTGATCGGCATGGAAGGTGCCGGCGTGGTCGAGGCGGTGGGGGCCAAGGTGACCGAGCTGAAGGCGGGCGACCGGGTCGCCTATGCCGCGCCGCCGCCCGGATCCTACGCCCAGGCGCGGCTGATGCCGGCCGACCGGCTGATCAAGCTGCCCGATGCCATCGACGACCGGCAGGCGGCGGCGATGATGCTGCAAGGCATGACCGTGCAGTATCTGATCCGCCGCACCTATCCGGTGAAGAAGGGCGAGACCGTGCTCTTCCACGCCGCCGCCGGCGGTGTCGGCTTGATCGCCTGCCAGTGGCTCAAGCACCTGGGTGCCACGGTCATCGGCACGGTCGGCTCGAAGGAAAAAGCCGAGCTGGCGCGAGCCCATGGATGCACCCATACCATCGACTACCGGCGCGAAGATTTCGCCGCCAAGGTGAAGGAGCTGACCAACGGCGCGGGTGTTCCCGTGGTCTACGACTCGGTGGGTAAGGATACCTTCGAGGGCTCGCTCAAGTGCTTGCAGCCCATGGGCCTGCTGGTCGGTTTCGGCAATGCCTCGGGCCCAGTGCCACCCTTCGACCTGGGGCGCCTGGCGGCCATGGGGTCGCTGTACATCACCCGGCCGACCCTGATGACCTACACGGCCAAGCGCGACGATCTGGTGGCGACCGCCCGGGAATTATTCGACGTGGTGCAATCGGGGGCGGTGAAGATCGAGATCAACCAGACCTACCCGCTGGCGGAAACGGCGCAGGCGCACCGGGATCTGGAGGCGCGCAAGACCACGGGATCGACGGTCCTGCTGCCGTAGCAGCTCTATTGATTCGCCTACTGGTTCATGGAGTCGAAGAAGTCGGCGTTGGTCTTGGTGTGCTTGAGCTTGTCCACCAGGAAGTCGATGGCGTCGCTGGCGCCCATGGGCATGAGGATGCGGCGCAGGACCCACATCTTCGAGAGCGTGCTCTTGTCGACCAGGAGCTCTTCCTTGCGGGTGCCCGACTTACCGATGTCGATGGCCGGCCAGGTGCGCTTGTCCGCCAGCTTGCGGTCGAGCACGATCTCGGAATTGCCGGTGCCCTTGAATTCCTCGAAGATCACTTCGTCCATGCGGCTGCCGGTATCGATCAGCGCCGTGGCGATGATGGTCAGCGAGCCGCCCTCCTCGATGTTGCGCGCGGCGCCGAAAAAGCGCTTCGGCCGCTGCAGGGCGTTGGCGTCGACGCCGCCGGTCAGGACCTTGCCGGAGCTGGGCACCACCGTGTTGTAGGCGCGCGCCAAGCGGGTGATCGAATCGAGCAGGATCACCACGTCCTTCTTGTGCTCCACCAGGCGTTTGGCCTTTTCGATCACCATCTCGGCGACCTGAACGTGGCGTGAGGCCGGCTCGTCGAAGGTGGAGCTGACGACCTCGCCCTTCACCGAGCGGTCCATGTCGGTCACCTCCTCCGGCCGCTCGTCGATGAGCAGGACCAAGAGATAGATATCGGGGTGGTTGGCCGAGATGGCGTGCGCAATATTTTGCAACATCATGGTCTTACCGGTCCGCGGCGGGGCGACGATCAGGGCCCGCTGGCCCTTGCCCAAAGGCGAGATCAGATCGACGACCCGGGTGGTCAGATCCTTGATGGTGGGATCCTCGATTTCGAGGCTGATTTTTTCGTCCGGATAGAGGGGGGTGAGATTGTCGAAATTGATGCGGTGGCGCGAATTTTCCGGCGGATCGAAGTTGATCTGGTTGACCTTGAGCAGGGCGAAATAGCGCTCGCCGTCCTTGGGCGCCCGGATCTGCCCCTCGACCGTGTCGCCGGTGCGCAGGCCAAAGCGGCGGACCTGGCTGGGGCTGACGTAGATATCCGCCGGCCCGGCCAGGTAGTTGGATTCCGGGGAGCGCAAGAAGCCAAAGCCATCCTGCAGGATCTCGAGAACGCCGGAGCCGCTGATCGGCACCTCGTTTTCGGCCATTTGCTTGAGGATCGCGAACATCATGTCCTGCTTGCGCAGGGTGCTGGCGTTCTCGATCTGCAGGTCTTCCGCAAATGCGAGAAGATCTGCCGGTGTCTTGGCTTTCAATTCCTGAAGATTCATTGGCGTTACGCCTGGTCGATGGGAAACGGAGGGTGGGAAAAGCGAGATTGCGTCGCTGAGCCGTCAACGCCGCGCAGAAGGGCGGAAATCCGTACCGGAAAGGGCGGACCGAAGGGCAGCCTAACGTGAAATCGGTTACCGCTTCATTACTTGGGACGCCCCCGGCCGGACGGCAAGTGGCATGGACCGACTTTCGATAACCGATGCCCTGGGCGAAGTCAAGCGGGGTGCCGAGGTGCGTTTTACTTTGGGGGCGTTTTACTTGAGGAGCTTCAGCAGCTCGTGGGCGGCGGCTTCCGACGACGCCGGGTTCTGGCCGGTCACAAGTTTGCCGTCCACAACCACGTAAGAGCCCCAGTCGTCACCTTTCTCATAGGTACCGCCGTTGGCCTTGAGCATGTCTTCCACCAGGAACGGCACGACGTCCGTGAGGCCGACCGCATCCTCCTCGGTATTCGTGAAACCGGTGACTCGGCGGCCCGCGACGAGCGGCTTACCGTCCGCACCCATGGTGTGACGGAAAATGGCCGGTGCGTGGCAGACGGCGCCGACCGGGCGGTCGCTGGCGGCGAAAGCTTCGATCAAGCGTTTGCTGTCCGCGTTTTCGGCCAGATCCCAGAGGGGTCCGTGGCCGCCGGGATAGAAGACCGCGTCGAAACCTTCCGCATCCACGTCGGCCAGCTTTACAGTCGCAGCCAGCGCCTGCTGCGCGGATTTGTCCTTCTTGAAGCGTCGGGTTGCCTCGGTTTGGGCGTCTTCGGCATCGCTTTTCGGGTCGATCGGCGGTTGGCCACCCTTGGGAGAGGCCAGCGTAA
>JAJFGI010000078.1 GCA_021776215.1 Kiloniellaceae bacterium
CGGCGCCCCGAAGGTGCGGGCCATGGAGATCATCGACGAGTTGGAGCCCGAGCGCCGCGGCATCTACGCCGGCGCCGTCGGCTATTTCGGCGCCAACGGCGACATGGACACCTGCATCGCCTTGCGCACGGCATTGCTCAAGGACGGCACGATGTACGTCCAGGCGGGCGGCGGCGTGGTCGCCGACAGCGACCCGGAGGCGGAATATCAGGAAACCCGCAACAAAGCCCGCGCCCTTATGCGCGCCGCCGAGGAAGCCATGCGCTTCGCAACCCGGCGGAACTGAGCGCTTCCACCCCAGAAACTACGCCAGCTTGAAATCCGGATTGTAGATAAGCCCGATGACGTTTCCCCACGGGTCCTTGACGGTCGCCACCACGATGTCACCGCCGACGTTGGCAGGCTTGGTATCCTCGGTCGCGCCCATTTCGATGAATTTCTCCACCGCTTTTTCAATGTCATCGACGCCCCAGTAACTTAGGACGTTCGCGGTCTTCTCGGCGGCGGGAATATGCTCTTCCAGAAGGCCAAGCTCATATCCCGCCATATTGAAGCCAACATAGAACGGTTCGTCGAAATAGGGCTCCACCTGAAATGCCGAGGCAAACCATTCCTTGGCTTTGGCGAGATCATCGACTTTGTAGATGGTGGTTCTCAGGCCGAGAATTGACGTTGCCATGTTGCTAGTCCGTCGTGTTCGCGGCGGCCTGGGTGATTTCGGTCCGGTGGCGGACGATGGCGCTGATGGGCACCAGGGCAATGCCCCGCCGGCGCGCTTCCGGGAGCCACTTGGCCAGCACCTGCAAGGTCATCCGGTGCGGGTGGCCGATGCCCACGGCATAGCCGCGGCGCCGGGCGACGGCCTCCAGCTTGGCGAGCTGGGCGCGGATCGACGCGGCGTTGTCGGGATCGTTGTCGAGGAATATGTCACGCACCGCGTAGGGGACACCGATGTGCCGCGCTGCCTGCGGGCCCACGGTCGAGGCCGCGGTCATCGAGTCGAGAAACAGCAGGCCGCGGGCACGCAATTGGCGCATCACATAGGCCATTCCCCCCGGCGAGGCGGTGAAGCCGCTGCCCATGTGGTTGTTGATGCCGACAAACCCCTCGAAACGCCCCAAACCCCAATCCAGGCGGCGCGCCAATTCGGATGTCGGCAGGCTGGCGTCGAGGACGTTCGGTCCCGGATCGTAGTTGCGGTTGCGCGGCTGCATGGGGACATGCAGGAGCAGTTCGTGACCGGCCGACTTGGCCGCCGCAGCCATCTGGTCGAGCCCTTCGGCATAGGTCATGAAGGCGAGCGTCAGGGGGGCCGGCAATTTGATGCTGCTGTAAGCGCGGCCGCGGTTGAGCCCGAGATCGTCGATGACGATGGCGATCATCGGCGCCCCGCCCGCATCCGGCACCGACACCGCATACTGTTGCCACGGCGGCGGGTTCGGCGCCACGCGGCGGAGGGCGTCCAGGGCCGGGAATCTCACCTGCGTCGGCGCCGTCCCAGCACTGCCAGGGCCGCGTAGGTCGGTTTCCGGGGCTCGGGAAAGCGGCTCCTCATATAGGCGGGCGATCGCGACTTCCGTGCCGCGCGCACTGGCAACCCGCGTGCTCTCGGCATCGGTGCGCGCCGGGCCGGCATCGCTTTCGCCCAGCGCCGGGTCCAACACCTGAGCGAATTGCAGGTCGCCGGGACGCAGCCGAGGCTCGCTGGCGACGGATTCGGCGCCGATCCCAAGACCGCTTCGCGCTAGCAGCCCGCCACCGGCGCCGCCAGCGGCCACAACGGCGACGCACAGGGCAACGACAACCAAGCGACGGCGACGCGTGTACCAGGCCGCCGCCGCGTCTTCGTAGTGGCGGGCTTGGGCACGGATGTCGGCGGAGATTCTGCTGGGCCTATTGGCGTACGGCATATGTCACGAACTGGCGATGACGACTCGGTGACGACTCGGCAAAAACGAAAGATACCACTCGCCCGACCGCTACCGATAGCGGGGCACCCTCGTTCTAACGCCAATATGTTGTGGATTGTTTAACTTTTACGGGGATAACCCGCCGTTAACCGGCGGCGGCCGCGGAATCCCTCGGCTCGCCCGCCAGATCGTCGAGAATCGGGCACTCCGGGCGCTCGTCCCCGTGGCATTGGGCAATCAGATGATCGAGGGTGGCGCGCATGCCGCGCAGCTCGGCGATCTTGCGGTCGATCTTGGCCCGGTGGCTTTCGGCCAGGTCCTTGACCTGGGCGCTGGTCCGCTGGGCGTCGTGCCAGAGGCCCAGCAGCCCCGCCACATCCTGCACCGAAAAGCCCAGGCCGCGCGCCCGCTGGATGAAGCGCAGGGTTTGGACGTCGTGCTCGCCATAGACCCGGTAGCCGGCGCCGGTGCGGTGCGCCTGACGGATCAGGCCAATGCTCTCGTAGTAGCGGATGGTTTTGGTCGGGACGCCCGACTGTTCCGCGACGGTGCCGATCTGCATGACATGACCTCCTCTACAACGAGACGCGGCGCAGCCGCAGGGCGTTGCCAATAACCGAGACGGAGCTGAAGCTCATTGCCGCCGCGGCAATCATCGGGCTGAGCAGCAAACCGAAGAAAGGATACAGAACCCCGGCCGCAATGGGAACGCCCAGGGCATTGTAGATAAAGGCAAAGAACAAGTTCTGGCGAATGTTGCGCATGGTGCCGCGGCTGAGGCGCCGGGCCCGCACGATACCGCGCAGATCCCCCTTCACCAGGGTCACGCCGGCGCTTTCCATGGCGACGTCCGTGCCGGTTCCCATGGCTATCCCGACCAGCGCCTGGGCCAGGGCCGGGGCATCGTTGATGCCGTCGCCGGCCATGGCGACGATCTTCCCTTCCGCCTGCAGGCGCTTGATCACGTTGCCCTTCTCCTCCGGCTGCACCTCGGCCTCCACCGTGTCGATCCCCAGGCGCTTGGCGACCGCCATGGCCGTGGTCCGGTTGTCGCCGGTGAGCATGACGATCTTCAAGCCCACCTCGGGAAGCATGCGGATGGCCTCCGGGGTTGACTCCTTGATGGGATCGGCCACCGCGATGAGGCCGGCGAGTTTGCCGTCGACGGCGAGGAACATGACGGTCGCGCCGTCGCCCCGCATGGTCTCCGCGCGTGCCTCGGTCTCGCCTACCGCGACCCCGAGAGAGTCCATCAGGCGCCGGTTGCCAAGGCCGACGGACTTGCCACTCACGCTGCCGGTCACCCCCTGCCCGGTCACCGATTGGAAATCCGTTGCTTCCTCGAGCTTTAGATTGCGCTCCTGCGCGCCGGCGACGATGGCCGCCGCCAAGGGATGCTCGCTGCCCCGTTCCAGGCTCGCGGCCATGTGCAGCAGGTCGTCCTCGGCAAAGCCGTCGGCGGGCACCACGCCGGTCAGACGCGGCTTGCCCTCGGTCAGGGTGCCGGTCTTGTCCACCACCAGGGTGTCGACCTTTTCCATGATCTCCAAAGCCTCGGCGTTCTTGACCAGCACGCCGACGGTTGCGCCCCGCCCCGTGCCGACCATGATGGACATGGGCGTCGCCAGGCCCAGGGCACAGGGACAGGCGATGATCAGCACCGCCACCGCATTGATCACCGCATAGGCCATGGCCGGGGATGGGCCGTAGATGCCCCAGACAACGAGCGTCACCACGGCCACCAGAACAACGGCCGGCACGAAATAGCCGGCAACGATGTCGGCCAGACGCTGGATCGGGGCACGGCTCCGCTGCGCCTCGGCGACCATGCGTACGATCTGGGAGAGCAGGGTATCGGCGCCAACCCGCGTGGCCTCCATGATGAAGCCGCCGGTGCCGTTGACCGTGGCGCCGGTCACTTTGTCGCCGGCGGCCTTGGTCACCGGCATCGGCTCGCCGGTGATCATGGATTCGTCGACGGCGCTGCTGCCCTCGGCCACGACACCGTCCACGGGCACCTTCTCGCCCGGGCGCACGCGCAGGCGGTCGCCGGGGTGCACCAGCTCCAGGGAGACGTCCTCCTCACTCCCGTCCTTGCTCAACCGCCGCGCTGTTTTCGGCGCCAGGCCGAGCAGCGCCTTGATGGCATTCGAGGTTTGGCTGCGCGCTTTCAACTCGAGAACCTGGCCGAGCAGGACCAGGGTGACGATCACCGCGGCGGCCTCGAAATAGACGGCCACCTCTCCCCCTTCGCCGCGGAAGGCGGCGGGGAAGACGCCGGGCGCCAGCGTCGCCACCAGGCTGTAGATGAAGGCCACGCCGGTGCCGATGGCGATCAGCGTGAACATGTTGAGGCTGCGATTGACGATCGAGGCCCAGCCCCGCTCGAAGAACGGCTTGCCGCCCCACAGGATCACGGGGGTGCCGAGGATCAGCCCGATCCAGGACAGCAGCGGCCCGGACACCAGATCCTTCAACGGCTCGCCCGGAATGACGTCCGCCATGGCCATGGCGAACAGCGGCAAGGTCAGCACGGCACTGATCCAGAACCGGCGCGTCATATCGACCAGTTCCGGGTTCGGCCCCTCCTCCATGGTCACCGTCACCGGCTCCAGCGCCATGCCGCAGATGGGGCACGATCCGGGCTCGTCGCGCACGATCTCGGGATGCATGGGGCACGTGTACGTGGTGCGCGTGGGGAGAGTCGGAGTCGCCGGCTCCAGCGCCATGCCGCATTTCGGGCAGGCGCTTGGCTTGTCGCTCTCCACCCCCGGGCACATGGGGCAAATGTAGGTGCCGGCCTGCGCCGAGGCGGTCGCCGCCGTCTTCACGGGCGCCGCACCATGGCCATGACAGCAGTGCCCGCCCTGTTCGGGGTTGCCGTCCGCGTGCCCTTCGTGGCTGTGATCGTGCTCTTCGTTGTGCTTGTGCGCGTGCCCGCCGCTCGGGTGCCCTTCGGCCATACCAGTTCTTCCTAATTATGTGTCGGATACCAGCCTGGAACGCCCGGCTGAGCAATCACCTGACCCCCTACATAGGGCTTCCAGTTACTGGAAGGTCAAGGGGCGGCGCACTATCTTTTGTGATGCCTCTCCGTCGCTTCCGTCACTTCCGGCAAGCTGATATAAGATGACAGATAAATCCTCAGCGTGTCGCTGAAGACACGGCCCCAGGCGGTTGGAATGCTTCTACTAATCGATAACTACGATAGCTTTACGTACAACCTGTACCACTTCCTGGGCGAGTTGGGGGCCGCAACGGAGGTCCGGCGCAATGACGCTTTGACGGCGGACGAGGCCATGGCCTTGCGGCCGCAGGCCATCGTCCTGTCGCCGGGACCCTGTGACCCGGCGCGCGCCGGTATCTGCCTGGACCTGATCAGGGCCGCCGCGGGCAAGGTGCCTCTGCTCGGGGTCTGCCTGGGCCATCAGGCCATTGGCGAGGCCTTCGGCGGCACTGTGATCCGGGCGGACGTGCCGATGCACGGCAAAGTGAGCCAGATTGTCCACGGCGGCACCGGCGTCTTTGCCGGGTTGCCCTCGCCCTTCACCGGCACGCGCTATCACTCCCTGACCATCGCGCGGGACAGTTTTCCCGATACGCTGGAGATCACGGCGGAGACCGAGGACGGAACGATCATGGGCCTGCAGCACCGGGAGCTGCCTCTCCATGGGGTCCAGTTCCATCCGGAAAGCATCGCCTCCGAGCACGGCCACGCCCTGCTCGAGAACTTTCTGCGCCTCGCCGGCTACAAGAAGACGGTTTCGCGGCGGAGCGCCGCGCAATGACTAGCGACATGGCCGATCTGAAGGCGCTGCTGGCGCACGTCGCCGACGGCAAGCCGCTCGACGCGGCCCAGGCCGAGCACGCTTTCGACATCATTATGTCGGGCGATGCGACCCCGGCGCAGATGGGCGGCTTCCTGATGGCCTTGCGGGTGCGCGGCGAGACGGTGCCGGAGATCACCGGGGCGGTGCGCGCCATGCGCTCGAAGATGCTGACCATCGAGGCCCCGGCGGGCGCCGTCGACACCTGCGGTACCGGCGGCGATGCCAAAGGCACCTACTACGTCTCGACCGCCAGTGCCATCGTGGTCGCCGGCTGCGGCGTGCCGGTGGCCAAGCACGGCAACCGGGCGCTCTCCTCGCGCAGCGGCGCCGCCGACGTACTAACGGCATTGGGTGTCAATATCGACGCGGATATGCGCCTGGTCCAGAAGGCGCTGCGCGAGGCCAACCTGTGCTTCCTCATGGCGCCCCGCCACCACAGCGCCATGCGCCACGTCGGCCCGACCCGGGTCGAGCTGGGCACGCGGACCATCTTCAACCTGCTCGGCCCGCTGTCCAACCCGGCGCGCGTGACGCGCCAGGTGATCGGCGTTTTCGCCCCGCAATGGGTGACACCCCTGGCCGAGGTGCTGCGCAGCCTGGGGCATGACCATGCCTGGGTCGTGCATGGCGCCGACGGCCTGGACGAGCTCTCCACGACCGGCGCTTCGCAGGTAGCGGAGCTGAAGGATGGCGAGATCAGGACCTTTGAGGTATCGCCGGGCGACGCCGGCTTGCCGACCGCGCGTCTGGCCGACTTGAAGGGCGGCGACGCGGAGCACAACGCAGCGGTGCTGCGCGCCATGCTGGATGGCGAGGCCGGCCCATTCCGCGATATCGTCCTGTACGCCAGCGCCGCGGCCCTGATCGTCGCCGGCAAGGTGAGCGATCTGAAAGCGGGTGTGGCCATGGCCGGCGAGGCCGTGGACAGCGGCCGGGCCCGGCAGACCCTGGCCGATCTGGTGGCCATCAGCAACGAACCTCTGCCGGTGGAGACGGTGCCGTGAGTGACGACGTGCTGGCCCGAATCTGCGTCGACAAGCGGGCCCTGGTGGCCACCCGGCGCCGGAAGAAGGGCCTATCCGAGGTCGAGGCGCAGGCGAAAGCCGCGCCGGCGCCGCGCGGCTTCGCCCGGGCCTTGCAAGCCCGCGCCGATGCCGGGGCCTATGGCCTGATCTGCGAGATCAAGAAAGCATCGCCTAGTAAGGGATTGATCCGAGCTGATTTTGATCCGCCCGTCCTGGCCCGCGCCTACGCGGCCGGCGGCGCCACGTGCCTGTCGGTCTTGACCGACACGCCGTATTTTCAAGGCCGGGATGAGGACCTTGGCGCGGCGCGCGAGGCGGTGCAATTGCCCGTGTTGCGCAAGGACTTCATGCTCGACCCCTACCAGATCGTCGAATCGCGGGCGCTGGGGGCCGATTGCGTGCTGCTGATTCTGGCAGCGTTGGTGGATTCACAGGCCGCCGAGTTGGAGGCCGCGGCGCAGGAGTTGGGCATGGATGTGCTGCTGGAGGTACACGACGGCGCCGAGCTGGACCGCGCCCTCGCGCTGCGCGCGCCGCTGGTGGGCATCAACAACCGCAATCTCAAAACCCTGGAGGTCGATCTGTCCACCGCCGAGACCCTGGCGCCGCTGGTATCGCCGGAGCGACTGGTGGTGGCCGAGAGCGGCCTGCATGGTCCCGCCGATCTGGCCCGGCTGAGCGCCGCCGGCGCCGCCGCTTTCCTGGTCGGCGAATCGCTGATGCGGCAGCCGGACGTGACGGCGGCGACCGCCGCCCTGTTGGCCGCGCCACCGCCACGCCGGGCACGCGGCTGAGGCATGGGCAAGCTCACCCATTTCGACGAGCACGGCAACGCCGCCATGGTCGACGTGTCGGCCAAGGCGGAAAGCGAGCGAACCGCCGTCGCCAAGGGCTCGGTGCTCATGAACCCGGAGACATTGGCGCTGATCCGCGACGGCGGCGTGAAGAAGGGCGATGTCCTGTCGGTGGCGCGCCTGGCCGGCATCATGGGGGCCAAGCGGACGCCGGAGCTGATTCCCTTGTGCCATCCTCTGTCGCTCAGCTCCGTCGCCGTGAATCTGACCTTGGCAGCGGACCGGGACGCGGTCGATATCACCGCCACCTGCAAGCTGATCGGCCGCACCGGCGTTGAGATGGAGGCCCTGACGGCGGTCGCGGTCGCGGCGCTGACCGTCTCTGACATGTGCAAGGCGGTGGATCGCGGTATGCGCATCGTCGATATCCGCCTGACCCACAAATCCGGCGGCAAGTCCGGCACCTTCGAGGCCGACTGAATGCTGTCCGTCGCCGAGGCACTTGCCCGCATCACCGGCGCGTTTGCGCCGCTGCCGCCGGAAACCGTCAGCCTGGCCGATGCCCTCGGCCGCACCCTGGCCGAGGACCTGGTCGCCCGGGTCACCCAGCCGCCGTCCGCCGTCTCCGCGATGGATGGTTACGCCGTGCGCGCCGCCGACGTGGCAGCGGTGCCGGCGCGCCTGCGGGTCGTCGGCGAGGCACCCGCCGGCGGCGCCCATGACGGCGCCGTGGGGGCTGGAGAGGCCGTGCGTATCTTTACCGGCGGCCCCTTGCCCGCCGGCGCCGATGCCATCGTCATTCAGGAAGATACCGAGCGCGACGGCGACGCCGTGGTGGTGAAGGAGGCTGTTGCCGCCGGTACCTATGTGCGGCCGGCCGGCCTGGATTTCCGCGCCGGGGATGTCGGCATTGCCGCCGGGCGCCTGTTGGGCGCCCGCGACATCGGCCTGGCGGCGGCCATGAACCACCCGTGGTTGCGCGTGCGCCGGCGGCCGCGGGTCGCCATTCTGGCGACCGGTGACGAGGTGGTGCTGCCCGGCGATCCCCTCGGCCCCAATCAGATCGTCAGCTCGAACGGCTTTTCCCTGTCCGCCTTTGTCGAGGCCTGTGGCGGCCTGCCCGTGCATCTGGGCATTGCCGGCGACGACCGGGCCGCCCTCGCGGATTTGTTCTCGGGTGCGCGCGGCACGGACCTGCTGGTCTCCAGCGGTGGTGTCTCCGTCGGCGACCACGATCTGGTGGGACGGGTGCTCGGCGAGCAGGGTATGGAACTGGACTTTTGGAAGATCGCCATGCGCCC
>JAJFGI010000079.1 GCA_021776215.1 Kiloniellaceae bacterium
CAACGACTATCTGGCCGGCTGGGTCGTCAGCGAGCGCGGCGGAACGGCGAACTTCGACCATCCGAGCCCGAACGCCGGGATCCAGCTCGTGGCCGATTACGACAAGGGCAACGGCGAGTACGTGCTGAATGGCGAGAAGCATTGGCCCTGCAATTCCGGCGGCTGGGATCTCAAGGGCGCCGACACCAATCTGTGCATCGTCCGGACAGACCGCACCAAGGGCGGAAAGGAGGGCTTGAGCGCCATCCTCGTCGACCGCGGTACGCCGGGCATCGAGTACGAGGTGATCGACAAGATCGGGCATCGCACCTGTCAAAATGTCACCATGACCTTCAGAAATGTCCGGGTCCCCGAGGAGAACCTGTTCGCCAAGGGTGACGGCGATCTGGTCATCAATCGCAACTTCACCTGGTCCGGACCGGTCGCCAGCATGGCGTCGGTCGGGGTCGCCCGGGGCGCCTATGAATTCGCGCTCAAATGGGCGAAGACCTTCACCGGCGGTGGATCCTCGCCGATCATCAACTTTCAAGGTGTGGGCAACCTTCTCGCCGAAGTCGCCGCCAAGATCGAAGCCGGCCGCTACATGTGCTGGAAGGGCGCGCACTACATGGACAAGTTCGACAGCGAAGGCCAAGCCCTGGGCGGCATGGCCAAGACCTTCTGCGGCGATTTGATGCAGAGCGTCGTGTTCGACTGCATGCGCATCGTCGGGGTCAACGCCGTGGACCGCAAATTCCCGATGGAGAAATTCTACCGGGAATCGCTCATCTTCCCGCTTTACGATGCCGGGAACCTGGCGATGCAGCGCCGCCGAACCTGGGGCGTGATGGCCGACAAGGACTTCAGCCCGGATGCCTTTGTCGATTGCGAGCCCATCCCCTACAAGAAGTCCATGGAAGGTTACGGCGTCTTGGCGGAGAACGGCTGAGCCGCGCGACGTCCCCGCGGAGCGTCCGGGGTCCCCTGCCCCGGACGGCCTCGCTCAGGCGTCGGCTCGCCGCAAGTCGGCGCCGAGCTGATCGAGCAACCAATTCCAGCCGCCTTCGCGCGATTCCGGCGTGTCGTGGCCGTCGAGATAGGCGGCCTGTTCGGTATAGATCAGACGCGTTCCCTTGCCGGCCGGCGCCAGGTCGACCGTTCCTACCGATGCGGAAATGCGCACCTCGTCGATACTCATGGTGTAGGCGAAGATGATACGGCGGTCCGGTACGATATCGAGGTAGATGGTTTCGTTTCCGAGGACCTTGGTACCCTGATATTTAAACTGTCCGTTCTCACGCCCGCCGACGCGGAAATCGAGCTCGTACACAAGCGTCTCCGAATTGTCGCCGTCCCCGTCCGCGAACCAGCGCCTCTTGGCATGCGGATCCGCCCAAGCCGCGAAAACCTGCGCCGGAGATGCGGCGTAGGTTCGCTCCAAGGTAAAGGTGACGTGCTGGACACTTCGCTTGGTCATAGCCTCACTCCTTCAGCCTTGCCGCCAGCGCGCCGAGCTGGTCGAGACACGTGCCCCAACCTTCATGAAATCCCATCTGTTCGTGCGTCACGACGTCGAGAAAGCAACCGTTCGTGGGGTACTCGGTTCCATCCGGCGCCCGCATCACGCTGCGAAACCCGCCGCCAGGGCGAAAATCGAGTGCGCACTCGGTCGTCAGCAAGGGGGCCGGCGCCCACCATTTATTGAGGTGCTCCGGGTCCGTCCACGCTTTCCACACGAGCGCTCGCGGCGCCTTGAAGACCCTGGTGATGGTGAGGTCAAGGCGCTGCGACTTGGGATTGTCATCCGCCGCTTTCGCCATCGCTTTTCTCCTGAGCTTGCAGTTCATCGAGATACGACCCCAGCCGATCGAGATGCCCTTGCCAAAGGGCGCGCCGATGGGCGATCCACTGTTCGGCGGTCGCCAGCTTCTTGGGCTCGAACCGGCAGGTGCGTACGCGCCCGGTCTTCTTGGTGCGAATCAGCCCGCTGTCCTCCAGGACCTGCAGGTGCTGAAGAAAGGACGGCAGCGCCATCTTGAACGGTTTCGCCAAGTCGCTGACCGACGTCGGACCGCGCACCAGCCGGTGCAAGACAGCCCGCCGCGTCGGATCGGCCAGGGCGTGGAAGACATGATCGAGGGCGGTGTTTTGATTAGGCATTCACCTAAGTATCAGGTGGCCAAGTTCGGCGCAACGGATAATTAGGCAAATACCTAACTTTACGATTTGGCGCCCGTCCGTGCCTGCGTCCTGAATCCCGGCTTTCCGCTCTCGCTCCGGCCGCCAGGACAGTATCAGTTCCCCCTCACCGGTCCGTTGCCCGCAGGCTTTCGTAAGAGACCATCACATGCGCCTGGTAGGCCGGGCGGTCGCGCAGGCGGGCGAAGTAGGCTTCCACGTTGGGCAAAGTGGGGCGTTCGATCTCCATACCGAAATAGCGGTAGAGGGTGGAGCCAATGGGGATGTCGCCCATGGTCAGGGTCTCGCCGGCGACATAGGGCCGTTTGGCCAAATGCGCATCGAGGATCCGCAGGCGCTCGCCGCAGCGCGCGGCCATCGCTGCGTTCGCCGCTGCATCGCGCTTCGACGGCGGGCTACGCACCAGGCCCCAGAACAGGTCGATCCAGTCGCGATAGAACGTCGCCTGCATCCAATCCATCCACTGGTGCGCGGCGGCCCGCCGGGGCCAATCGTCGGGATACATCGTACCGGCGCCATAGCGGGTGCACAGGTAGCTGACGATGGCGTTTGATTCCCAGACGATCAGGCCATCGTCGTCGATGGTCGGGACGGTCCGGTTCGGGTTCATGGCCGCGAACGCCGGCGTATCCAGGCCGCCGTACGGACCGCCGGCGTCGATGCGCTGGTGCGGCAGGCCCAACTCGCCCACCGCCCACATGGCCTTCTGCACGTTACTCGAGGTCGCCCGCCCCCAGATGGTCAGCATGATCGTCTCTCACTAGGTCGATGCTTGCCAGCACTATAGCGGCCGGCGCACCAATACGCTTGCCACGTCACAACCTCCGCGAAAACGCCGATGGTTTGTTCCGGCGGTCCTGAGCACCATGGGTCATGCGCTCCGACAGACGGCCGATATTCCAGTCGCGCGAAAACGGATTCGCCCTTATGGTGCGGCAACATTAACCCCTCGAATATCTAATGGGAATGAGATCAGCGCGCGAATGAACATGGGAAAATTCGGGCATTCTTTCTTGATCTTCGCGCTGACTGCCGGCCTTGGGGGCTGCGGGTGGTTGTCGGGACCGGATAAAATCCGCGCGCCATATCTGGGGGCGGCCGCGGTTGTTTCCCCGATGCCGGCTGTCAGAGTCCTGGTCAGCCGAGACGCCCGGGACCCAACAACCCAATCCATCGAGTCTATCGAATTGGTTGCCCCGGACGGGAAACGCTATTCTCCCAACCCGGACCAGCTCTCGGTCTCTCGCCAGCCCTATTCCTACGCATCCTGGCCGGAGTTGCGCGTGAGCGGCAGCTCCCGACAGATACCAGAGAACGTTGCGGTCGCCCCACCGGCCGAACGGCGCAGCGAATTCATCAATGTTACGGCACTGATCGAGATTCCAGACCTGGAAAGCTATCGCCGCTGGCCGGACCAATGGACGATCGCCGTCCAGTTCTCCGGCGCCAACGGAGAACGGAAGCGGGCCCTCATCCCCGCCCCGCCTCTTCCCCCAACGGCCGAGTAGCACGCGTCGGTGACATCTTTGGCGAAAAGGAGTGCCGCTGGGACACTTGCCCATTCGCCCGGCGCGAATTAGGGTCCGCGCATGTCGACTATCTTGCAGGAAATGCTGGCCGAGCGGCCGTGGCTGTTGGCCGACGGGGCCACGGGGACCAATTTCTTCGCCGCCGGGCTGGAGGCGGGCGCCGCGCCCGAACTGTGGAATATCGACCAGCCGGAAAAGGTGCTGGCGCAGTACAAATCGTTCATCGATGCCGGGTCCGACATCATCCTGACCAATACCTTCGGCGGCACCCGCTATCGCCTGAAGCTGCACGGCGCCGCCGACCGGGTGGCCGAGATCAACATCGCCGCCGCGCGCCTGGCCCGGCAGGCGGCGGACGAGGTCGCCAACGAGACAGGGCGCAAGATCGTCGTCGCCGGCTCCATGGGCCCGACCGGCGAATTGTTCATGCCGCTGGGGCCGCTGTCGATGACCGAGGGCACCGCCGCCTTCGCCGAACAGGCCAACGCCCTGGCCGAGGGCGGCGTCGACGTGCTGTGGATCGAGACCCTGTATGCCTTCGACGAGCTGACCGCTGCGGTGACCGGCGCCCGGGCCACCGGCCTGCCGATCGTCTGTACCATGAGCTTCGACACCGCCGGCCACACCATGATGGGCATCAGCGGCCCGCAACTGGTGGACCAGGCGCACGAGATGACGCCGCAACCCCTGGCGATCGGCGCCAACTGCGGCATCGGCCCCTCCGAGCTGCTCGCCGTCCTGGTGCAGATGAAGGCGGCGCTGGGGCCGGACGACATCCTGGTCGCGAAAAGCAACTGCGGGGTGCCGGAATTCGTCGGCGGCGAGATCCAATACCAAGGCACGCCGGAGCTGATGGCCGACTATGCCCGCATGGCCCTTGACGCCGGGGCGCGGATCATCGGCGGCTGCTGCGGCACCGCGCCGGCGCACCTGCGCGCCATGCGCCAGGCCCTGGAAACGCACACCCCTGCCCCGCCCCCCGATATGGACGCCATCGTCAACCGTCTGGGGCAAATCTCCAGCGGCGCGCAACAGCAGCTTGGCGGCAAGGCGCCGGCAAGCGGAGGTGCGAGCGACGGCGGGCGCCGAGGCCGGCGCCGGCGCTAGGCACCGCCGGAAATACGATTCAGCAATTCCTCCAGCTCGACGATGCTGTCCAGCACGTGGTCGGCATGGGCAATTAAGTCCGCGTGTTCGCCGGTACCGGTGAGGACGCCGACGACCAGGCCGGCGCCGGCGCTGCGTCCCATGTGCAGATCGTGCAGGTTGTCGCCGACAACGGCCACCTCGGCCGCGCACAAGCCGGTGACGGCGCAAAAGCCATGCACGATGGCCGGATCCGGCTTGCTGCCGTGGCCACTGTCATAGCCGGCGACGAAATCCAATAGATCGAGCACCGCGAACGGGGCGAGCGTCACGTCGACCCCCCGCCGGCTGTCGCTGGTGGCCACGCCGAGCTTCAGGCCCCGCCCCTTGAGGCGCTGGAATAGCGCTGCCAGATCGGCGACCGCCACGGCGGTGGTCGCGCTTTCGGTTTCGAAGACGCGGTCAAG
>JAJFGI010000080.1 GCA_021776215.1 Kiloniellaceae bacterium
CGACTATCGGCCCAGCATCGCCGATCGCGAGCGGGACCCCAGCAACGATTTCGACTATGACCTCTACAACGGACGCATCAATGCCCGCGACGGACAGGAAGCGCAGGGAATCCTTGGGGTGCCGATCTACGATCCGGCCGCCGGGGAGGGGGCGTACCCTCTCGATCCGTCAAGCCCGGGATTTGATGCCGGAGCGATCCTGCCCAATTTCAGTGACGGCTTCGTCGGCGCGGCGCCGGATATGGGCGCCCAGGAGGCCGGCACCCCGCCTCTTCAGTTCGGGGTCAACGCGTACCGCTAGAGCCTTTTCTTTCCCAATGGAATCGTCTGCGCCGGAGCCCTTTACGGCGCGGGCAGGAGCGGGGCGCAGCGCGTAGCGGGACTACGGGCAAGCCCCACGACGCATCCGCGCCGCAAAGGGCCCCGGCCCGTCGGGTTGCGCCCTGGCGGGCGCCCGCGGCGTTGCGCCGCTTGGCCGGTGTCCCGCATCGCCCGGCGCGGCGCGCCTGACGGAGCGCCCGCCAGGACGCAACGCAGGCGGTTCCATTGGGAAAGAAAAGGCTCTAGATCTCGTCCACAAGATGCGGGTCCGGGCGGCTATGCAGGTCCTCGTAGTGGACCAGCACCGGCGCGCCCAGGGCGCAAGGCTCGCCGTCGCGGAAGGCCCATTCGCCGCGCTCACAGGTGTCGGCCTTGACGTAGCCGTTGAGATAGATACGGCGGTCCATGTGCGAGGTATTGGGACCGGAGCCGTGGACCGTATGCAAATTCCAAAAGGCGACATCGCCGGGCTCGAGAATCAAGTCCACGAGTTTCCCGGGATCGAGGCCCAGGGCCACCAGGTCCTCGTCGCGCTTCGCCCGGTCCATGATGCGGCCGTGCTCGGGGAAGGCGATCTCGCCGAGCTTTTGGCTGCCCGGATATAGGGTCATGGCGCCGTTCTCGCGCCGGTGCGGGTCGACGGCGATGGCGGTCTGCACATAGGACTGTTCCGGCGCCCGGTAGGCCGAGCGCGGGCGGCGGAACCGGATATCCTGGTGGTAGCCGAATTCCACCCTCTCGGCGCCCGGCGGTTTCCAGTGCATCTGGTTGATGATCTGCTTCAGATTCGTGCCGAGCAGCGGTGCCACGATCGCCAGAAGACGGCGATCGGTGCGAAAACGCGCCAATACCTCGTCGAAATAGGATGGCCATTGGACGTATCGCACGATGCGGCCCACGGTGGGGTCATTGACCACACGGAAGAAGACATTCTGATGGCGGAAGCTGCCGCGGTGGCTCAGCGCCCGCGCTTGTACCCGATCGAAGGCCTGCGCTAATTCCCGCACGTCGTCGGAGGCGAAGACCCCTTTTACCACCGCGTAGCCGAACTCGCGGTAGTGCGAGACGTGGTCGCCGCCGCCGGCGATCTCAGCGCACATGAGGTATCGTGGCCAGCCGCCTAGCGGCGGACCGCTTTTTTGAGCGGCGGCCGGCGCTTGACGCGAAGCAGGTCTTTGGCGGCATGCCGTGCCGCGTGCACATTGGGGAAAATTTGCCGGTCGAGAGACCAGACGTCGGCGGTCGCTGCATGAAAAACAAAGCCAGCCTCATCCCGGACGATCATACCGACCGGCTCGCCAGCCTCCTCAATAATCCAGCGGTCGTCAACCTGCTTGCGGGCCATGGTTTCCAGTGCTCGCCTGCCGAATGGGACGATGCAGAGTGACGCCCGCGGGCTAATAATTGCTGAAGTTCGCAAGCATCAGTGCTGCTGGAAACTATACTTTATAGAGGGATCACACAGTAGATTGAAATTACGCTGAGTTTTTATTATAATTCGCCCAGTATAATTAACGAATATGGTTAAATATTTCCGTCGAATTTCCCACCGGGCGCCACGTCACTTGCGCATGAAGTAGACGAAATCGAGGGCCGGTGCCGCGTGGCCCATTTGGCTGAGCAGGGTATGCGCCTGGCCGCGGTGGTGGGTCTGGTGGTTGAAGACGTGGGCCAGCACCTCCGTAAGTGGTTGCTCCATGTCCTCGCCGCGCATGTTGCGGTAGCGGATGGTTCCCGCCAGGCGCGCCTCGTCCAGTCCCTCGATAACACGAATGATCCCTTCGTCTTCGGCGGCCCGCGCCTGGTTCAGCGAGGCGAAATCATCGTACAGGATCTGATCGAGGCTGGCCGGCGGCGTGCCTTTCCCGGTGATGCGGGTTAGCCACGCCCGGTCGCCGACAAGGATGTGGTTCAAGGTCCCCCGCAGGGAGCCGAAGAAGGCGCCGCGATCCTGGCGGTATAGTTCGTCAGGCACGCCGGCGACGGCGTCGTATAGGCGGCGGTTCGCCCAGGCGTTGTAACGAGCAAAGGTCGCGAAATAGGCTTTCATCGGCAACCTCTCACGGGTGCTAAATCGGCAGCCAGATGCGGGCCCGCAGGCCGCCGTCGGGGGCGTCCTCGAGGGTCAGGTCGCCGCCGTGGTTGCGCACCACGTCGCGGGCGATGCTCAGACCCAGGCCGACGCCGCCGGTGGCCGGGTTGCGCGATTGCTCGAGGCGGAAGAAGGGGCGAAAGACGTCCTCCCGGCGGTCCTCGGGAATGCCGGGTCCGTCATCGTCGATGGTGATCTCGATGGCCCGGCGCCGCCGTCCCGCCCGCACCGAGACATGCTCGCCGTGCCGTCCGGCGTTGCCGATGAGATTGGTCAAGCATCGGCGCATGGCCTCCTGCCGCAGGGGAAGTGTCATGGCTTCTTCCACATGCAGATCGATGACCACCCCATCGCGGCGCATCTGTCCGACCACGTCACGCAACAGCGCCGCGATATTGATCGCCTGCGGCTGCTCGGTTCCCTCGCCGCGGGCAAAGGCGAGGTAACCTTCCACCATGCGCTCCATGTCCGCCACGTCGGATTCGAGGTTTTGCGCCTCCGCCACATTGCTCAGCATGGCCAGTTGCAACTTCATGCGGGTCAGCGGCGTGCGCAGATCGTGACTCACGCCCGCCAGAAATTCCGTGCGCTGGTCGATCTGTCGTCGGATGCGGTCGCGCATGCGCAGGAAGGCGCTCGCCGCCTGGCGCACTTCCATCGCCCCTTCCGGCTTGAAGTCGGCCACATCCCGCCCTTTGCCGAAACTATCGGCGGCTTGCGCCAAACGGCGGATGGGCCTCACCTGGTTGCGCATGAACATCACAGCCACGGCGAAGAGCACGATCGAGGAACCGACCATCCACATGATGAAGATATAGGTGGTCGGGCTGAATAACCGCTCGGGCGGGACCAACACACGCAAGACGCCATCGGCAAGCTGGACGAGGATTTCAACCTCTTCGTCGAGTGACCGCGTGATGATCAGGAACGGCTGGCCGACATCTTCGTCCAAGGCGTTCGTCAGTTTGCGGGTGAGCGTATTCGTGAAAATATTCAACGATCCGCGGGTTGTGCTCGCCGGCAGGCGGCCCCCGTCGCTGAAACTGACTGTCAGGCGCATGGTTTTGCGCGCCAGGCGGAAGACCTGCAGCCGGTCCACCGTGCCCGGCTCGCGCTCCAACAGGTGCACGACCGCGGCGATATCGCCGGCAACGCCCTGTGCCAGCCGCCTTGTCGTGGTGTCGTAGTGGCGATCGTAGAACACCCAGGTCGAAATGACCTGTAGCAGCACCAGCGGCGAGACGATGATCAGCAGCGATCGGCCAAGCAGCGTGCGCGGCAACATCCGCTTGAGCAGCGAGGGCCGGCGATTGGACGGCGCGGCGAGGCTTGCCATCTCAATCCGCCATCAGGATGTAGCCGACTCCGCGCACCGCCTGCAGGTAGCGCGGAAACTTCGGATTTTGCTCGATCTTGCGGCGCAGGCGGGTCACCTGCACGTCGATCGCCCGCGCGGTGCCGATCATCGGGCTTTCCGTGGTCAGCTGATCGCGGCTCACCGCCACGCCGGGCTGCCGGGCCAGGGTCCTGAGAAGGGAGGCCTCGGCGGCGGTCAGGCGGACAAAGTCCTCGCCTTTGCGCAGCTCCTCCCGGCGCACGTCAAAACAGAAGGGGCCGAAGTACACCTTGCCGTCGGTCGCCGGCGCCGGCTCTTGCGCGCGCCGCAGAATGGCGTTGATGCGCAGGACCAGCTCGCGCGGGTCGAAGGGTTTGGCCAGATAATCGTCGGCGCCGCTTTCCAGGCCGGCGATGCGGTGTTCCGTGTCGCCCATGGCGGTAAGCAGGAGGACCGGTGCCCGCTCTTCCTGCCGCAGCCAGCGGGTCAGGTCGAGGCCGGATTCCCCCGGCATCATGATGTCGAGAACCAGCAGGTCGTAGTCCATCGAGGCGAGCCTGGAGCGGGCATCGTTCGAGTCGGTTGCCGTGGTCACGCGAAAACCCTGCTCGCGCAGATACCTTTGCAGGAGATCGCGCAGGCGCGTGTCGTCGTCGATGACAAGAATGTGCGGCGCGTCCGGGCCCATCACCAAGAATATCTCATCACCAGGAGTATACGGCGACCCGTCGACGGCGCCTAGCGGCGGCCGGTCGACGATGTCGATGGCGCGTCCGATCCGTGGGCATGGCTATCCGGCGGCGCAAAGCGGGCCCGGTTGCCCTCGTCCATAATGTTGACCAGCACGCCCCGGAACCCCTCCACGGCTTCGGCGCCGGCTTCGCGAAAGGCGCGGGCAACCCGGTTGCGCTGGTTCTCGGTCAACTGCCGCTCCAAGGCCGCGCCCTTCTCGGTCAGTTCCAGCAGGCGCTGGCGCCGGTCGCGCTGTCCGGGGCGCTGGCGGATGAAGCCCTCGGCCACCAGTTGGCCGAGAACCCGGGAAAGACTCTGCTTGGTGATCCCCAAGATCTGCAACAGCTCGCTCACCGCGATAGCCGGGTGCCGGCCGACGAAATAGATGACCCGATGGTGCGCCCGCCCAAACCCATAGTCGGCCAGAATCTGGTCCGGCTCGGCGGTGAAATCCCGGTAGGCGAAAAACAGCAGCTCGATCGCCTGCCGCAGCTCCTCCTCACGCAGGAAAAGAGGGTTGGGGCCGGATTTTACGTCAGTCATGTTGACATATATGGCGCAGTGATGTTACATCGAGCGAGTGACATTCGACAGAAAGTAACAAATTTACCCTAGTCTGGGGTCGGACATAACACCTTGATGAGGCGGTGAGGGCCATGAGCGTGCTTCCTTTTGACGACCGTGACGGCGTGATCTGGTTCGACGGCAAGCTGATTCCGTGGCGCGATGCCAAGCTGCATGTGCTCAGTCACGGCCTACATTACGCGAGTTCCGTGTTCGAGGGCGAGCGGGCCTATAACGGCGTCATCTTCGAGATGACGCAGCACCACACACGGCTGCACCGGTCCGCTGAAATCCTTGGCTTCGAGCTGCCCTTTTCGGTCGAGGCGATCGATGCCGCGGCGATGGAGCTTTTGCAGGCCAACAACATCGTCGACGGCTATCTGCGCCCGGTGGCGTGGCGGGGCAGCGAGATGATGGGGGTCTCGGCGCAGAATTCGAAGATTCACGTGGCCCTGGCGGCCTGGGAATGGCCGGCCTATTTCGCCCCCGAGCTGCGCGCCAAGGGCATCCGCATGATGTTTGCGCCGTGGCGCCGGCCCGCGCCCGAGACGGCGCCGACCCAGTCGAAGGCGGCGGGACTCTATATGATCTGTACCCTGTCCAAGCATGCGGCCGAGGCCAAGGGATACCATGACTGCCTGATGCTCGATCATCGCGGTCTGATCGCCGAGGCGACCGGGGCCAATGTTTTCCTGATCCAGGACGGCAAAATTCATACGCCTAAACCCGATTGCTTCCTCGACGGCATCACCCGGCGGACCGTCATCGCCCTGGCCCGGGACCGGGGCATCGAGGTTATCGAGCGCGCGATTATGCCGGAAGAGCTGGCCAAGACCAGCGAAGTTTTCCTCACCGGCACCGCCGCCGAGGTCACCCCGGTGGGTGAGATCGATAAACATACGTTCACGGTGGGCCAGATTACCCAGGACCTGATGGCGGCCTACGGTGCGCTGGTGCGCAACCAGAAGAAGCCGGCCAAGGCCAGCGCCGCCTAACTGCCGCCGCCGGCGGGTCGTTATTCGGCCGCGTCCGAGTCCCTGGCGCCGCTCGGCGCGTGCCAGCGTGCCGCGGCTTGGTCGTCGCTGACTCTCGCCTCCACCCACTTGGCGCCGGCGGCCGATTCCTCCAGCTTCCAGAACGGGGCCTTGGTCTTGAGCCAGTCGACCAGAAACTCGCACGCTTCGAAGGCGGCTTGCCGGTGGGCGCTGGCGGTGGCGACGAGGACGATGCGCTCGCCCGGCTCCAGGCGGCCATAGCGGTGGATGATGAGGCTGGCCTCCAGGGGCCAACGGTCTTTCGCTTCGGCCTCGATGCGCTCGAGCATGCTCTCGGTCATGCCCGGATAGTGCTCCAGCGTCATGGCGCCGATCGCCGCCGCGCCGGCCAGGTCGCGGACCACGCCGATGAAGACCGCAACGCCGCCGACGGCGTGATTGCCGGCGCTCAGCGCCGCGATTTCGGCACCCACGTCGAAATCGTCCTGCTGGACGCGGATCATCGACCTACCCTCAGCCGCCCGTGACCGGCGGGAACAAGGCCACCTCGTCGCCCGATCCGACCGGATCGCCGGGCTTAGCATACTCCTGATTGACGGCGACGCGCAGGGCCGACAGATCCGCCAGGGCATCGGCATAGCCGGGCCCGCGGGTCTGCAGCCAGGCCAGCAATTCGGCCACGGTGGCCACCTCGGGCGGCGGTGTCACCTCTTCCTCGGCGATGCCGGTCTTGGTCTTCAGCCAGGCAAAATAGAGCAGCTTCATGGGGAACACTCAAAACTCGCTGAATGGGAGAAAATCGACCATGGTCCCCGGCTCCAACCGGGTCAAGTCCTCAGGCAACTCGACCAGGCCATCGGCCTCCACCATGGACGTAAGGATGCCGGCACCGTCGCGCGGGAACTTGACCAACCGCCACCCGGCATCGCCGTCGCCCACCAGGCGGGCGCGCAACCATTCCCGCCGGTTCTTCTTCTTGTCGTAAGCAAAATCGGCGGCGACGCGAAAGCGCTGCGGGGTCAGATCGGTGCCGCCCATCAGGCGCACGATCATCGGCCGCAGGATGGTCATCGCCGTGACCATGACCGCCACCGGATTGCCGGGCAAGCCGGCGAACGGCACGCCGCCGATCTGGCCCAGCGCCAGCGGGCGCCCCGGACGGATCGCCAGGCGCCAGAAATGCAGACGGCCGAGCGCCTCGACCGCCGCCTTCACATGGTCCTCCTCGCCGACGGAAACACCGCCGGAGGTGACGATCAGATCGTGCCCGGCCTCGGCGCCGGCCAGGGTGTCGCGTAGCGCATTGGCCCGGTCCGGAACGATGCCCAGATCGTCGACATGGCAACCGAATCCGCTCAGCAGCGCCATCAGGGTGTAGCGGTTGGAGTCATAGATACAGCCGTCCGGCAACGGGTCTCCCGGCTCCCGCAACTCGTCGCCGGTGGAGAACAGGGCGACGCGCAACGGCCGCGAGACCAGGACCTCGCGCCGCCCCACCGCCGCCGCCTGGCCAATGTCCTGGGGGCGCAGCCGCCCGCCGCGCGCCAGGACCGTCGCGCCGGAGGTCACGTCTTCGCCGTGCCGGCGCCGGTTGGCGCCGCGCTTCAGGCCCGGGCGCAGGATCACCCGCTCGCCGTCGGCGGCGCGCTCGACCCGGCAGTCCTCCTGCATCATCACCGTATCCGGCCCTGCGGGCATGCGGGCGCCGGTGAAAACGCGCATCGCCGTGCCCCGCTGGGCGGGACCCTCCAGCGGGTGGCCCGCCGTGGCGCGCCCGACGACCGGCAGGGTCGTTTCGCCGGTCGGATCGAGATCGTCGAAGAAGACCGCGTAGCCATCGACGGCCGCGTTGTCGTGCGGCGGCACGTCGTGCGGCGAGACCACGTCCTCCGCCAGAATGCGGCCGGCGCCGGCGGCTAGGGGCACCGCCTCCGCCTCGGTCACGCAGGTCAGGGTACGCGCCAGCAGCGCCAGGGCGTCGTCGGTGCGCATGAGGTCGCCGCCGAAGGCGAAACAGTCATCGGAAAGCTGTGCCATGAGGCCCTGCCGTACCGGGTCTCAGGCCGCGCCGCGCGCCCGGCCGGTGAGGCGGCAATGGGCGATGATGAAGGCGGCGATGGCGTCGACATTGTTGAGATCGAGTTGCGGCACGGACAGCCCCGGCAGGGGAGCATCGCTGGCCACGGCCACCACGTGCGGGTCGTCGGGGCACAGCAGGGGTTTGCCGAGGGTCGGGCGATGCACCTCCAGCTTGTCGTGGGTCTCTCGCTTGAAGCCTTCGATGAGCAAAAGATCGACCGGTGTCATACGGCCGACCAGTTCCTCGGAGGCGGGCTCGGGAGCGCCGCGCAGCTCGTGCACCAGGGCCCAGCGGTTGGCCGAGGCGACCATGACCTCGGTGGCGCCCGCCTGACGGTGCTCATAGGAATCCTTGCCCGGCGTATCGATGTCGAAGGCATGATGGGCATGCTTCAGGGTGGACACGCGCAGGCCCCGGCGGGTTAGAGCCGGGATGAGAGTACATATCAGGGTCGTCTTGCCGGCTCCGCTCCAGCCGGCCAGGCCGAAGATCTTCATGGTGTCCTTGGGGGCGCCTGTCCTGGACATGATGCTCCTGCGGTCGCGTGCTCTCGCCTGTTAAGAAGGCGCCGATAACCGGGAAAGTCAACCGGGCGGGGCGGCGGCCGGAGGTTAACGCCCGGCCTCGGTTTCGTTCATGTGTTTGAGGCCTCGCGCCAGATAGTCGTAACCGGTCACGAACGTGAGCAGCGCGGCAATCCACAGGCCGGTATCGCCGATCCATTCCATGGGCAGGACCGCCGGGCCCGCCTCGGTGCCGACGATGAGGAAGCCCAGGGCAAGAAGCTGAATCACTGTCTTCCATTTGGCCAGGCGGCTGACCGGCAGCGGCACTTTCACTTCGGCCAGGTACTCGCGCAAACCGGACACCAGGATTTCGCGGCAGACGATGACGATGGCCGGAATGACCACCAGCCCCTCGATTTGGTTGATCGCCACGAGCATCACGATCACGCTGGCGACCAACAGCTTGTCGGCGATTGGATCGAGGAAGCGCCCCAGGGCCGAGACCTCGCCGCGATGCCGGGCCAGATAGCCGTCCAGATAGTCCGTCAGACCGGCCAGGGAAAAAAGCGCCAAGGCCACCCAGCGGGTGACCGGACTATGAAAATAGAGCAACACCACCAGGATCGGGATGGCCGCAATGCGCGACAAGGTGAGGAGATTTGGCAGCTTGGTCAGCATCGGCGGGGCCTTCCTGGATGCCCGTGGTCGCCGCCCGTCTTCGCGGCGACGTCATCGACGGATCGGGCAAGTGGCCCCTTTTAGCACACCTTGGGGCGCCAGACCCAGGCCGGCGGGCGGCCGCTCATGCCTATTCGTGCACACCTATTCGTCGTTATGGAAGTGCGCGTAGATCCGCTGCGCCACGCCGTGGCTGATCCCGGCGACCGCCGTCAGGTCCGCCAGACCGGCGCGGGCGACGGCCTGCGCCGAGCCGAAATGATGCAGCAAGGCCTTCTTCCGTTTGCCGCCGACGCCGGGCACGTCGTCGAGCGCCGAGCGCAGCCGGGCGTTGCTGCGTCCGGTGCGGTGGCTGCCGATGGCGAACCGGTGCGCCTCGTCGCGCAAGCGTTGGATGTAATAGAGCACGGGGTCGCGCGGCTCGAGCAACAGCGGCGCCCGGTCGGGCAGGAAGATGCGTTCGCGGCCGGCGTTGCGGTCGGGCCCCTTGGCGACCGCCGCCAGCGCCAGATCGGCAAGCCCGAGATCGGCCAGCACCTCGCGGCCGACCGACAATTGGCCCCGGCCGCCGTCGAGGAGAATCAGATCCGGCCACTGGTCGCCGCTGCGCTCGGGGTCTTCCTTCAGGGCGCGGGCAAAACGGCGCGAGAGGACCTCGCGCATCATGGCGTAGTCGTCGGCGGTGGACGGCCCCGAGCTTGGTGAGCCCGGCGCCTGGGCCGCCGTGGTGCCGTCGGCCCCGGCCTGGCGGATGCGGAACTTGCGGTAGGACCTTTTGACGAACCCCTCGGGCCCGGCGACGATCATGGCGCCGTAGGGCTGTGCCCCTTGGATGTGGCTGTTGTCGTAGACCTCGATGCGCTCGGGCGCGGTCTCGAGACCGAGGTGCTCGGCCAACCCCTCCAACAGGCGTCGCTGGGTGCTGCTTTCCGCCAAGCGCCGGGCCAGGGCATCGCGCGCATTCGAC
>JAJFGI010000009.1 GCA_021776215.1 Kiloniellaceae bacterium
ATAGGGTCCGGCACGTTCGACGAATTTCGCCGCCGAGCCCTTGCCGGCGGCCGTATTGAAATGCGCCTTCCAGTAGGCCGCGAGTGCCGGGATGTCGTCGGCGGGCGGCAGCGGCTCCCGCCGTCGCCGATAGACGAGCCGAGCGATGGCGGTCGCGTACGCCAGGTTCCAGACAAGCTGCTCGGACCGGCCGATTCCGCCCGCCGCCAACGTGACGACGCGCGCGGCGAGCACCGGTCGATAGGCCAGATAGTTGCGCCAAACGTCGGCATGGGTGGCGGGCTCGATCTGATAGACGCCCAGGGCCGGGCCACCCGCTTTCTGCACCAGGGCGGACAGATTGCTTTCCACAATCGCGGTACCAAGCAGCAACAGCTCGGCCGCTGGGGAATGCAAGCCGAGGCGATTCAGGCTTGGCCGAACGACGCGCCGGCGGAACTGCTCCGGATCCAACATTCGCCGCTCACTTGCCGGTCAATGACGACCAGAACGCGAGCACCGCGGTGGATCCGGCCAGCAACAGACCGCCCAGCCAGATCAAGACCCGCAGGCCCGTCTTGCCCTGCGTGGCGACCCGAACCAGCTCCTTCTGCGTCAACTCCACGGCCGACAGACGGGCGTTCAGATTCTTCAGCTCAATCTCGGCCACGGCCCGCAGCGCGGCGATTTCGGCGTGCAGATCGGCATGGCTTGGATTTCTCATGTCCGCGGACCGCGCGGTTTCGCCGCGATACCGCGCCACCCTTCGCCGGCGGCGATCAGGCAGGATAGGCCATCGGACGTGGTGGCGATGATCGTCCATGACGCCCCGTCCGCGCTGGCAAGGACCTCGATCAACAGCGCCGCGGCGGTAAGCCCGGCGGCAATAGGAACCTCGCCATACTGCGCGGCGAAGCGTTCGAGAACGACGGTACGCGGCGCGCAGCCGGGCTGCGCCCCGGCAACGGGCACCAAGACCGTCGCCTGGAGGGCGATCGCGATCAGGATCATCCGAATGGTTTTCATGTCAGCGCCTCTATGCTCAGCCAGGAGTCGTTGCCGGACAGCACCAATCGGCTGGCGCCGGCGTTTTGGAAGACCTTCAGCTCGAAATAGTCGCCCGCGATAACCGCGATGGGGCGGGACGTAAGATTCTGCCGGGTGGTCGACCCGGCGGAACTGACGGCCTGCTGCTCGACCGCCGGCCGGCCGGCGAAGGGCCCGCCGTTCTTGTCGATCCAGGCGATGCGTTTGCCGGTGCCGTTGACATCCCAGTTGACGTTTCCGGTCACCCGGATCCGCGTCACGCCGGCGGGGACGGTCAGTCGGGTCGGGTTCAGCGCACTCCAGAACCCGCCCACATCCTCGATGGTGGAGTCCCACGGAACGGCCGTCGTCGTATTGTTGGCGATGCTTTCATCGGCCGTGAGCCTGGCCGCGGCCCCGCGAAACGAGTCACCCTCGCCAAATAGGCGCAGAGAGATATCCGCGAGCGCGCTGTCCGCCGGCGAACCCGCCGGCGCCCGCAGCTCCAGGATATCGCCCGGCCTTAAGACGGCGGCAGTACCCGGCGAGCCGACGTTGGCGAATATCGCCGCGTGTTGACCTATCGGAAAGGTGACCGAGCCGATCAGTCCGGGTGTCGGGCTGGTTCCGTCGTCGTGCCAAAGATCGAAGACGGCTGGCACATCGGCGGCCGGCGTTCCAGCATAGCCATGCGATCCAGCAAAGCCCGCGGGCAACGTGATCTCCCGCGTCATCGTCCAGCGCCGGATCAATTGCCCAGGCCCGGGCTTGCCGGTGAACCAGGCATCCAGATCGCTCGCCAGTGCCACGGTGGTGCCGCCACCGGACCCCGTCGTGTCGTGGACCGGGGCCAGGGCAATGACGCTGGTTCCGTTCGAATGCAACCAGCGGCGCTTACCGGCGGCAATGTCGACCGTGCTGCCGCCGCCCGAGATTACCGTTACCGTCTGGGCGGTATCGTTTTGCACGATAAAGGCATGGTTGCCGGAGGTGGGCAGCCGCAGGCCGAACGCCAGGCTCGGCGTGCCGCTCAACTGGAACAACACGTTGGCAAAGAATTCATCGGCGCTCAGCGTGCGGTCCGCGCTAACGGGCGACCCCACCGCATCCGAAATGGTTATCGCGAGCGCTTTCTGTGTCGCATTGGACAACAGATTGTCCAAGGCGTTCGACGTCACTTCCTTTTGCGACTGCGATTGGGCGATCAGCACGCCATCGGCGTGCGCGCCCAGATTGGCGAGCGTCGTCATTTGCACCTACGGAGTTGCTGGTTAAGCGGCGAGGTTGGATTGTGTCGGAAAGCCGCGCCCGACCGATGCGCTGAGCTGATAGACCCGCACCGTCAGGCTGGATTGTTCGGCGCCGAAATCGGCAACCTGATCGGCGGCACTGTAGGTCGCTTGCCGGCTCGCCGGGATCACCACCGACCCGCCACTAGACGGCGTCGAGGTGATGGTTCGCACGACCGTGGCGCCGTTCAGAATCTCGACGTCGTAGTTTTCGCTTTCTTCCCCCAATGGGATATCGGCGCCATCTTTCCACGCCCCGCCCAGGCGGCTGCGCCGGACCCAGGTGAGGCTCCAGTCGGCCGGGGAACCGGCCAGCGTGCCGGCAACATGAACCGGTGCATAGGGCATCAGCGCCCTACCGAGAAAGGTGAGAGACTTCTGCGTTCCCTCGGCCAACGTGCCGCCGACCGTCACCGCCTTATAGAAACGATCGGTGTTCAATTCGGCGTCGGCCAATGCGGTCTTCAACACCGTCGAATCGGTCAACACGATCACCCGTTCACCCACGGCATGGCTTGCGGCCGCCCATTCGGTGCCCCGACGGCCGCGCAGCAAGGTGCTCAGCGTATAGCTGCCGTCTTGGTTGAGCAGGGCATTGGCGAACTGAACCACTTCATCGCCGACGAGCACGGCATTCGCCCCGTTGAGCACCGCCGTCTCCGTCGCCGCCGAGATGGCGCCGCGAAACAGGCGCACCTGTAGCGTGTTGGTTCGGTCCCACGTCCGCGCCCCGTGCGCCGCCAGGACCGTCTCGGCCCGCCCATGCACGGCGTTGCGCCCCCCGGAGACGAAGGTCACCGGCGATGAAAACGCCAACCCATCGGTCGATTTGAAAACCGATGCGCCGGGCCAACTCGCGCTGCCGAACGATCCGGCGGCCAGGTAAATTCCCAACCCCTCGTCGGCATCCCGCAGCAGCGGCGTATCCATCAGGTAGAGGGCGGAAGGCCCGCTGAGGGCGACAATCTGATCCGGCACGGCCAATGCCGCCACCCCCGCCGCCGCGCTCGAATAGAGCGCGGCGTTCTCCGACACGCCGTGCAACTGGATCACCCCGTCGGCGCCAAGGGCGATTTTTTCGGCCCGCAAGGTGAACGTGGTGCCCGCCACGCTCGCCCGTACCACGTCGCCGGGACTGATGCGCGCATGCCGGCGGGAAAGCGACAGATCGAACGGCGTCCGCGACTGCCACGTCAGAAAGCCGATTTTTTCCACACGTTGCGCCGCCTCGGTCCGATTGAAGGCGACGGGCACGTTCAGGGTCACGCGCTTGCGCGTCGCCACCGCCTCGCCGATCCGCTGGAAGGACTGCACCGCCGTTTGAAAATCGCTGTCCGGGTCGGCATAGGTCATATCGATTCGCAGCGGCAGTTCGATCTCCTGCGTCCTCTGCTCGACGACCAACGGAACCACCGACTCGTCTCCGCCGCCGCGCGCGCCCAGATCGTCTTGCGGCAGGGTCAGAAGCGGCGCCCCGCCGCGCACGACGAAGTCGACCTTGAAGTCTTCCTCCCGCGCATCGAACAGAAATGCCGTCGCCAGCGGTTCCAGCGCGGAGCGTGCGCTCATCCGATCCGAGACCACGAACCCGATAACGGAATCGCTCAAGGCCACGGTCTTCAGGTCCGGCGCGCTCAGGCCGATCCGCGCGGACAGATCGCCGACAATGTCCTTCAGTGCCACGCTCAAGCCCGTCTTGCGATCCAGATAGGTCCAGTACAAGGTTGGGGTCGGCAGTATGTCGAGCCAGATCAACGCGTGGTTGACCGCGTCGTAGACCATCTGTTCGACCGTTGGCACACCGGCCCAACTGGCCCGCGAGACACTGCGAAGAGGCGTGAACGACCGGGTATCGATCTCGTAACCGGTCCCCACCGTTGCTTGCAGCCAGAGCCGGCCGTCGGCGGGGCCGGCGCTGTACTGCGTCCGGTTGTCGACGGTCGCATTCAGCGTCAGGCTCAGCGTCGCGTCGATGGTCAAGCTGTCGAGGCTGAAGCGCAGCAATCCCGTGGCATTGTTCTCCTCGACGATGAGGCTGTTGCTCGCCGGATCATAGGTTAGGTATCGGGCCGTGTTGCGGCCCGGCAGAACGTGTCTCTCCAGAATCGTGCCAATGCCCGGATCGAGCTTGAACAAGTACCCGTCGGTGGTGCTGTCGACGACCAGGGTCCAGACGAAACCGTCGCCGTCCACCGCCATGCCGTTGGAGTTGGCGCCCGCCGCGTAGCCCGCGCCCGCCGTCGGCGCCGCGAAATCCACCAGGTCGACTTCGTTCAACAGCGACAGGGTGCGCGCCGAAAAGACACCGACAGCCCCGGACAGGCCTTGCGCGACGACGCGCTCGAATCCGGGCAAGCCGGCGACGGCAAGGACCTGAATGCTCTGACTCATGGCCGCCGGCGAGGTACCCAGCAGCCCCCAGTTCTCATCGAACTTGGCGATCTTGCCGGTTGTGCCCCGGCTGTAGAGATTACCTTCGCTATCGAGACCCGGACAGAACGGTCCGCCTCCCGCGACCGTGGTTCCGACGATCTGCCGGTTGTTGACCGTATCCCACTTGGTCGCGCCACCCCCGGTATCCAGGGTAAAAAGGAACCGCCGGTCAGCGCTCCATCGCGCCAATTGCGTGACCGGCGCGCGGAAGGCCACGGCACTGGCGACCGGCAGGCTGTCGCTGGCCTGCACCGCGACCTCGGCGGTGATCTGCGGAATGCGGTTGCCGAAATCTTCCAGCGGCACGTCGTCGAAAACGATGCCCACCTGACCGCGATAGGCGGGGGTGTCGGCGATGCCTCGGTCCGCCTGCTCGGCTGGATCCGCGGCTTGGGTTTCCTCGCCCAAATACATGCGGATGTTGCCTCGGCTGACCTTGCTGGCGAATACCGGTGACGGGCCGGTGAAATCGGCGATCAGTTTGCCATCGGCCCAAATGCGCAGGATGGCGTCCGCCGGGCCCTCGCACAGGGCCACCCGGAAATCGGCGGTATAGCGATAGGCGACCGTCGTCTGCGACACGCCGCCGCCTTTGCCGCCGGCCGTCTCCTCCTGCCGATGCTCGACGATGCCCGGCGACCAAATCACGTTGCCGCCGACGCGAAAGCGCCCATAGACGATGGGGATCGGCCGCCCATAGGCGGACGACGTCACCGTCAGATCGGTCAGCCGCGGCCCCTCGCTGACCCGGTCGTCGCCGTTGCCGAAGAGGGCATTGCCGAGGAACTGCCCGGCCAGGAATCCGACCCGGCCGCCCAGCGGCCCGCCAATCGCGTTCCCGGCGACCGCGCCGCCAAGGCTCAGGGCGAGTGTGGCCATCAGGCGATCCCCGGAATTCGATAGGCGCTGTGCACCGGCCAGATCAGGCGATTTTCCACGACCCGCCCTTTGCTCTGAAACGCATGAATGATCGTCCCCGGCCCCGTCAGCATCGCCACGTGCCGCAAGCCGTCGCCAAGATCGAATAAAAGCAGGTCCGCCGGTTGCGCCCGCCGCCATGGCGTGTGCTCAAGGTGACGGCGCAGGCCGCACAGCAGCGCCGTGGGCTGCGGCGGCAGCGCGAAACCGCCATAAGGCTCAAAAGCTTCCGCCAAGGAGTCCAAACCGACATTGCGGGCCACGCCGGCCAGGAACCCGAGGCAATTGGCGCCGATCCCCTTGGCCGCGCCGCTCGCCATCCACGGAGTGCCGAGCCAGCTCCGCGCTTCCGCAACCACGTCGGACCTAGCGGGCATCGGGCGTCCGGAAGAGCAGGTCGTTGCCGGGCACGAACGGCTCGCCGCGAAAATTGAGCACGTTGTCGAAGGTATCGCGGCACACGCCAAGCGACTTGGCGCAACCGGCCCGCAGGGTGACCGAGTCACCCGGTGCAACATCAAAGGGCATGGGCAGAAACAAGGTGACCCGCTTGCTCGCCAGGTCCCAGGACTTGATCTCCATGCGCAGGCCGGCATTGGCGGCCGTGGGCGATCCCGCCGAGTCGAATGTCAACAATCCACCCGTGAACAGCGCGTCCGGCGCATCCCCGGCATAGGTCAGGGCGAAATCACGGTTGTCGGTGACGGTGGCCACGCTGCCCTCGACCGTCAGGGCGTGAAGGCTTTCCCAAACCACGGTGCCATCGGTCGTCTGCGCGCCCAGGGTCATGACCCACACGGGTTCGCTGGCGCCCGACGTGCCCGCGCCGACACACTTGAAATGCCGGTCATTGAAGACGGTGGGCCGGACAACCGACCCGATCGCCGCATCCTGGGCCGGCCGCACCGCGTATGCCGTGGATGGCTGCCACGCCGGTGGGTTGGTGCGAACCGTGCACCGGCTGTCCCCCAGATCGGCCCGGCAGCCGGCGCTATAGAGTTCGCCGATCTCCTGGGCATAACGCTCGATCAAGCCGCGCAATTCGGCGACGAACGTACCGCCCTCAGTGCGAATTTCGCCGATATGCCCGCGCCGCAGCAGCAATGCGCCCTGCGCGATGTCCGCATAGTTCACATCGAAGATCTTCACTTCCGCGAAGTCATACCGCCCGGCACGAATATCGGCGGCGGTCACCGCTGCGGACTCCAGAATGCCCGCCACATCCAGGTTGTCCACGGCAAGGCCGGCGACATTCTCGATCCGCGTCCGCGTAAAACCCGTCGCCGCCGCATAGGCGACGATGCCGTCGCCGTC
>JAJFGI010000081.1 GCA_021776215.1 Kiloniellaceae bacterium
TTTCCGAGGTTGTCGATTTTTATGACGCCGGTGGCGGCGACAGCCCGAACAAGAGCCCGTTGCTCAAGCCGCTCGGCCTCGGCGACAGCGAAAAGGCGGATCTGATCGCATTCCTCGAGAGCCTGACCGGGGACGCGCCAACCGCCACCGCGCCCGAACTGCCCGAATACCAGCTACGCGACGTCGGCAAGAACTGAGGAATTAGGCATGAGACGCATCGCTTTCGCACTTCTCGGCTCGGCGGCGCTCCTGTCCGCGTTCGCTGCAACCTCGGCGTTCGGCGCCGAGGGTGTGCTGCCGCTTGCGACCCTGCCGCCGCCACCGATCCCGGCGGACAACCCGATGACACCCGAAAAAGTGGAATTGGGGAAGAAGCTGTTCTGGGACGGCCGGCTGTCCGGCAACGGGTCGATGGGGTGTGTCGCCTGCCACCAGCCCGATCTTGGCTGGGGCACGGGCGGGCCGATCTCGTTCGGCTATCCCGGCACACAACATTGGCGCAACTCGCAGACGATCCTGAATAGCGCCTATTACAACAAACTGTTCTGGGAGGGGAGCGTCACCTCGCTGGAGACGCAAGCCCCGGCCGCTGCGGGTGGCGCCGTGGCCGGCAATGGCGACGGCTCCATGATGGAGGTAAAGCTGCGATTCATTCCCGAATACGTAACGGCATTCAGGGAGGTGTTCGGCACGGACTGGCCGCATATCGCGCAGGCCTGGCAGGCGGTGGCCGCCTTTGAGCGCACGATCGTGACCGACCCTGCAAAGGTGCCGTTCGACCGTTATCTTGCCGGCGATCAGTCGGCGCTTTCCGACGCCGCCAAGCGGGGGATGGAACTCTACAACGGCAAGGCCGGATGCCTATCCTGCCACAATGGGGCGCTCGCCTCGGACGAGAGGTACTACAATCTCGGCGTGCCGGCCGCGCCGGAATTCGCGCAGGATCCGCTCTACCAGATCACGCTTCGCTGGGAGTTGTATCAGAAGGGGGGTCCGGAGGACGTCTATCGTTCCGGTGCCGACGACCTCGGCCTCTATCACAAGACCAAGCGGCCGCAGGACAAGGGTAAGTTTCGGACGGCGTCCCTGCGCGAATTGCGCTGGAGCGGGCCGTACATGCACAACGGCATATTCGAGACCCTCGGCGAGGTGGTCGACTTCTACAACGCGGGCGGCGGCTCGGGGAACACGGCGCTGACGCCGCTGGGCCTGTCCGACAACGAAAAAGCCGATCTCGTCGCCTTCCTCGACGCGCTCTCGATGGACGAGCCGCTGCTGATGGAGGCGCCCGACCTTCCCGAAACCGCAACTTGGGCGGAGTTTCCGAAATGACCGACCTTCAGACCGCTCCCGGCGCGGCGGAACCAAAGCGCATGTGTTTCAACCGGCGCGACTTCTTGATCCTCGGCGGCGCCGCCGTCACCGTGCTCGCCACCTACGGCGAGGGCGCCCAGGCGCAGCAGCTCGTGACGAGTTCCTACGCCCGGAAAGTGATCGGCAAGCTCTCCGGTTTACGGCCGGGCGTTGCGGTGCCGTTCAACTATCCCACGGACGACATCGAGAACATTCTCGTCATGCTGAACGAGGAGGCGGGGGCGGGCGTCGGCGAAGACCGAAACATCGTCGCCTTCAATACGGTGTGTCCGCACATGGGCGGCTACATGGACGCCAGCGTATTCAAGCCAGAGTACAGTGTCCTGGGTCCGTGTCCGCTGCATCTGTCGACCTTCGATCTGACCAAACACGGCATGATCGTGTCGGGTCATTCCACGGCAAGCCTGCCGCAAATCGCGCTCGAACTCGATGGCGACGATATCGTCGCGACGGGAGCGATGGGACTTTTCTACGGCTACAGCCGCAATCCTTCGGGCGCTTGAGAGAGGCAGTCAGATGGCAACTTCCACGATCCAGAATACCGACACCGTGCCCCTGCCGCCGCCGGACGCGGAAGTGCTCACAACCGCGTGCGGCTATTGCATCGTGGCGTGCAGCTACAAGGTCTATCGCTGGCCGGTAGGCCGGGAAGGCGGGATGGCGGCGGATCAGAATGCGCTTGGCGTGGATTTCCCGTCCGCCAGCGGGTCCTGGATCTCGCCCGCCCAGCACAATATCGGCATGCATGAGGGCCGCCCCCATCACATGGTCGTGATTCCCGATCCGGATGCCGATGTCGTCAACCGCAACGGCAATCATTCCGTTCGCGGTGGCACGCTGGCCCAGAAGATTTACAACCCGAACACCCCGACACGCGACCGGCTCAAATATCCGATGGTTCGGATCGCCGGCGTGCTGACGCCGGTTTCTTGGGACCTCGCTACGGATGTGATGGCGGCGGTGTCGAAGCATGTGCTGAAGACCAAGGGTGAGCATGCCTGGGGTATGAAGACGTATTCGTACGAGTATTTCGAGAACACGTACGCGATCTCCAAGCTGGTCAACCGTGCCATTGGAACCCCGGTCTATGCGCCGCACGACAAGCCCCAGAATGCCGAGGACGCGGCCGGTCTCGATGACGCCGGCCTCAATTCCTTCGCCGCCTCCTACGAGGACTGGGGGAAGTGCGATGTGGCCTTCCTGTCGGGCGTCGATCCTTACGAAACCAAGACGGTGCTCTTCACCGAATGGATGATGTATGGCGAGAATCCCGACAAGAAGATGATCTTCGTCACCCCGCATCGAACGATGGGGGTCGAGTACGGCCTCAAGAACGGGGGGCTGTGGCTGCCGGTCACGCCGGGCACGGACACGGCGCTGCATCTGGCGCTTGCCAAGATCATCATCGATAACGGCTGGCAGGATCAGGAGTTTATCGACAAGTGGGTCAACAATAAGTGGGAGATCGAGTCCGGCTTTGGCCGCGGCACGCGCAACACGCGCTGGCAATGGCGCACCACCTGGGGCCGCTGGCAGAGCGACTGGGAGGACTACCAGAAATTCATTTCCAACGAGAAGGCCGCCGAACTGAGCGAGGCCGCCGCGATCACCGGCCTCGATGCCGATCTGATCGAGGCGACGGCGGAGATGATCGCCAAGCCGCGCCAGGACGGGAGCCGGCCCAAGACCTCGTTCATGCTCGAGAAGGGCAACTACTGGTCGAACAATTACATGAATACCGCCTCGCTTGCGGCGCTCGGGCTTTTCTGCGGCGCCGGCAACCGGCCGGGGCAGGTCATTTCGCGCGGTGGCGGGCACCAGCGCGGCGGCATGAGCGCGGGCGGGGGCAAGGGCTGGCTCAGCCCCGAGAAGTACCCGGGCCGGCGCAAGAAAGCGCTCAATGTCGACCGTTGGGTGATGGATGGAAACGTCAGCTTCATGTGGACGATCGGGCTGACCTGGTTCGCCGCGATGCTTTCCTCGCAGGAACTGTCGTCGCGGGTTGCCGACCTCACGGTCAGAAACCCCCATCACCCGCGCAACTTGAACCGCGATCATCTGATCGAAACGCTGACCAAGCGCGTCGATTCCGGGGGGATGGTGCTGGTGAATTCGGATATCTATCCGGTCGAACCATTGAATACGCAGTACGCCGACATCGTCCTGCCGGCGGCGGGTTGGGGCGAGGTTGATTTTGCCCGCTGCAACGCCGAGCGCCGGCTCAGACTCTACGCCAAATTCAACGATGCACCCGGCGAGGCCAAACCGGACTGGTGGGCGATCTCGCGCTTCGCGCAGAAGATGGGCTTCAAGGGTTTTGACTGGGAAGAGTCGAACGACATCTTCGAGGAGGCGGCGCGCCATTCGCGGGGCGGTGTGCTGAACTACTATGCGCTTGCCGTCCATGCCAAGCGCGAGGGCAAGAAGGCGCACGAGAAGCTGCGGGACCTCGGCACCACCGGTATCCAGACGCCGATCCGGGTGATCGACGGCCAGCTCGTCGGCACGAAAAGACTGCACGATCCGGACAACGACTGGGGCGAGATCGAAGACGTGACCACCGACCAGAAGTGGCTCTACGCCTTCGGCACGCATACCGGCAAGGCGAACCTGCTGAAGACGCCGTGGACGAACGACAGCTGGTCGGATTTCTACGCGGCGATCCAGCCCCGCCCCGACAAGGGCGAAATCTGGATCACGAATGGGCGCGTCAACGAGGTCTGGCAATCGGGCTTCGACGATCTGCGCAAGCCGTACCTCGCCAAACGGTGGCCGTGGTCGCATATTGTCATCCATCCCGACGATGCGGCGCCGCATGGCATCGAATCCGGTGATCTGGTGGAAGGGTTCAATGACACCGTGTACGTCCAGACCGGCAAGCCGATCGGTGTGAAGGACAAGGAACTGAGCTTCACCGAGCTCATGAACAGCGGTCACATCAAGACGGTCACCGGCCAGTTTGTTGCGGTCGCGATCGTCTCCGACGAGATCCGTCCCGGTGTCGCCAAAGCGGCCTTCAACTACCCGGGCTCGATGGCAAACGCGGTCTGTCACGCGGTACCGGATCCGGTCACCGGCAACTATCGATACAAGCTTGGCCGGGGTGTCCTTCGCAGGATCGGGGAATCCACCTACAAGAAGAATTTCCTGGAGATGTCACTCAAGCCACGCCCGATCGCATAGGAGACCTACGCCGCTCGAGCCGGGCCCGCCCCCGGCGTTATTTGCGGGAGGGCGGAGAGTCCTGGTCGTCTTTGCGGTCGCCGCCGTTGCTGACCACTACGCTCAGGTCGGCCGGCGGCTTGAGGTGCAGATCGCGTTGCGGGAAGGGAATCTCGATATTGTGCTCGTGGAAGCGGTCCCAGATGTTGAAGAGCACTTCACTGCGGACGTTCGATATGCCGTTCTGCGGATCGACGATCCAGATCCGCACTTCCAGGTCCACCGAGCTGTCGCCGAACCCCTTCAGCAGGCAGACTGACTTCGGTTCCTTGACGACACGGGCAACCTCCGCCGCGGCTTCCAGGCAGAGGTCCCGGGCCTTTCGGACATCCGCGTTGTAAGAGACGCCGACGGGGATCTTGAGGCGGACCTGGTTGTTGCTGAATGACCAGTTGACGACCTGTTGGGTGATCAGGTCTTCGTTCGGTATGAGGAATTCCATGCCGTCACGCGTGACCACCGAGGCATAGCGCGCGCCGAGGGTGTTGATCCAGCCATAGGTCTCGCCGACGCTAATAACGTCTCCCGGCTTGATCGAGCGATCCATCAGCAGGATGACGCCGCTGATCAGGTTGGAGACGATCTTT
>JAJFGI010000082.1 GCA_021776215.1 Kiloniellaceae bacterium
CGGATGTTCGACCTGAATGCGGGTATTCATCTCAATGAAATAGAAAGCGCCGGTCCGGTCATCGTAGAGAAATTCGACCGTACCGGCGCCCCGGTAGTTAACAGCAGAGGCAATCTTCACCGCCGCCGCACATAGCTCTTCCCGGCCTTTCTGCGGCAATGTCGCGGAGGGCGCCTCCTCCCACACCTTTTGCCGCCGGCGCTGCAGCGAGCATTCGCGCTCGTAACAGTGGATGACCCGATCTCCGTCGCCCAGCACCTGAACCTCGATATGGCGCGCTTTCTCGACGACCTTCTCGATGTAGATGCCGCCGTCGCCGAACGCCGCCGCCGCTTCCGCGCGGGCCTGGGGCGCCAGCCGGTCGAACTCGGCCGTGTCGGCAACAATCCTGATCCCCCGGCCGCCGCCGCCGGCGGCCGCCTTGATCATGACCGGGAATCCGATCTCCTCGGCCAGGCATCGCGCGGCCGTCAGATCGTCGATCCGGCCGTCGCTGCCGGGCACGGTGGGCACACCGGCCGCGGCTGCCGCCGCCCGCGCCGCGACCTTGTCGCCCATGAGGCGGATCGTATCGCCATCGGGGCCGACAAAGATCAGGCCCGCCGCCGCGACCGCATCGGCGAAGGCTGCATTTTCCGCGAAGAAACCATAGCCGGGATGAACGGCGTCGGCCCCGGTCTTGGCCGCCGCCTCAAGAACGGCCGCGGCATTGAGATAGGATTTCGACGCCTGGGCCGGACCGATGTTCACCGCCTGGTCAGCCATGTGCACCGCCAGGGACTCGGTATCGGCATCGCTGTGGACCTGGACCGTACGGATGCCCAGCTCGCGCGCCGCTCGGATGATCCGGACGGCGATTTCCCCGCGGTTGGCGATCAACAGAGTGCGTATGCCCATGCTCGGAAATCCGGCCCTTGCCAACGTCAATCTTCGAGGTCGACCAGCGGCTGCCCGGCCGTTACCGGACCCTCGTTCTCGACCAGAAAGGCCTTTACCTTGCCGTCGGCTTCCGACTTGACCTCGTGGAATGACTTCATCACTTCCACGAGGCCGATGACGTCGCCCGACGCAACTTTATCACCCTCCGACTTATAAACCGCCTGGTCAGGTGCCGGTTTGCGATAGAACGTGCCCGGCAGCGGAGAGAGAATTTGTTTTTTTTCCATATCCTTACCTCGTCTCATCCAAACGGTTTCGGATCGGGCCGCCGGTCATGCGGCCTTAATGAACGGTTCAAGTGCTTCCCGAACCGCCTTCGCGACGTCGATGGCGTTCGGCGTATCGGAATGAACGCAGATCGACTCGGCCCGCACCGGAATGTCCGTGCCGTCAACGCTCGCAACCAAGCCTTCTTTCACGGCCCGCACGCACCGGGCCGCGGAGTCCGCCGGATCCACCGCCTCGTGCTCGCGGGTGATGATCAGGCCGCCATTCTTGTCGTAACCCAGATCGGCATAGAACTCGGCTATGAACCCCAGTCCGCGCCCACCATAGACTTTCTCGTGGGCCGTGCCCGCCATGCCGAACACCGGCACGCCAAACGTCTGGGCCGCGTCCGCCACGGCGCCCGCCACCGTTTCATCGCGCGCCGCCATGCCGTAGAGCGAGCCGTGCGGCTTGATGTGATTTAGCGCCATGCCCTCGGCATCGAGAAACGCCTTCAGGGCGCCGACCTGGTAGAGAATGCCGGCCGTCAACTCGTCGGGGCGCATCTTCATCTCGCGGCGGCCAAAGCCCTGCAAGTCCGGCAGCGAGGGGTGCGCCCCCACCTGCACGCCGTGCGCCTTGGCCAGGCGCACGGTCTTGCGCATCACCACCGGGTCGGAGGCGTGAAAACCACAGGCGACGTTGGCCACCGTGATGAAGGGCATGATGCCCTCGTCGTCGCCCATCTTGTAGAGCCCGAAGCTCTCGCCCATGTCGCAGTTGATATCCAATGCCATCTGCTTTTCCTGCTCTCGAGACTCCCTTGTCGGAGCGCGACTCACCAGTTTGCCGGCCAATCCGGAACTTTCGGCGGCGCCGAATACGCCCAGCGCCAGTCGAGGGGTGGTCGAACCACGTATTTCCGGTCGAATTCGGCCCACGGGTACGGCTGGCCGGACCGGACGATGTAGGGCCAGTCCGGTTGGGCAAAGAGCGGCCGGCCGATGGCGACGAAGTCGCCGGCGCCGCTGGTCAGCACTTTCTCCGCTTTGGCGCCGTCGTCGACACCACCGTTGACGATCATGGCCAGGCCGCTGGCCTTGCGCAGGGCCGCGGGCATCGGAACATCGCTGCTGGGGTCCCCGTTGTCGGTATAATCGAAACTCGCCCAGTGCAGCGCGTCGATGGGCGCATCCGCGAGAGCGGCGCCGATCTGCTTGGCGTCGCCCACACCCCCGGGCCAGCGTCCGGCAAAATCGTCGACGCCATTCTGGGACAGCCGAAGCGTGAGGATTTTGCCGGGGCCGATGGCCGCGCGCACCTTGCGGCAGACCAGCTTGGCGAAGCGCACCCGGTTTTCCGCCGGACCACCGTAGTCATCGTTGCGCAAATTGGTCGACGGGTGAATAAACTGATACAGCAGGTAGCCGTTGGCGCCGTGGATCTCGACACCGTCGAATCCGGCCTCGACGGCCCGCGCGGCACCTTCGGCAAATCCTTCGGCGATGCGCTCGATCTCGTCATGGGACAGCGCTCTCGCCGGCGGGAAGGTGACTTTGGGCCAGTCGCCTTCAATGCCGCGGATATTCTTCTCGTCGTCGGTGTCCGTGTAGAGGACCCAGCCGTCGCTCTGCGTATCGCTGGCGCTTACCGGCGACTCTCCGGGTTTCAGACAACGCGGGTCGACCACCCGGCCGCCGAGCATGAGATGGAGAATGCAGGCCTCGCCCTGCTCGTGGACTTCATCCGCGACCTTCCGCCATGCCATAACGTGCTTCGCGTTCACGATGCCTGGCTGGTCGAGATATCCTTTGCAGGCCAATTCATCGTTCTGATACGTGCCCTCGGTGATGACCAACCCGACCCCGCCGCGGGCCCGCCGGGCATAGTACGCGACCATCTCCTCCGTGGGCGTTCCGTCGGGCTCCGCCATCTGCCGGGTCAACGGCGCCATGACGATGCGATTGCGCAGCGTCACCTTGCCGAGCCGGGCTTCGGAAAAAAGCGTTGGGAAAAACTCTGACAATGTGATGCTCCCCTTTCTGGCCGTCAGGCCACCTTCTGCCGCATTTGCCCGCGCAGGTCGGTGGTCGCGGCGACGTCGATCTCCTCGTCGTCGGTGACCACGACCCCGTAGGCTAGCCGGGCATGCTCACGGGTGCAGAAGCCGTCCAGCACATCCTCGCGCACCTGTTCGGGCGACCGGTCGAGCGGGTCCCCGAAGCCGCCGCCGCAGGGGGCATAAAACGCCATCACGTCGCCGGCCTTCACCGGCACACCCGAGAATTTGGCCGGCAACTGCTTCACGCCTTTGTCCACCAGGGTGTTGTAGATCTCGACCTTGCCGACGGCGCCCGACATGCCGCCGAAGGCGCCCCACGGCGTATCGAGATGCCGCTCGTTCTCATGGGTGATCGATCCGTCCGTGAGAAGGCGCTGCGCCTTGACCACGCCGATGCCGCCCCGATACTTGCCCGCACCCGGCATGACGTCGTCACGCAGTTCATAGCGGTCGCAGATCATCGGCAGGTGCATGCCGAGATCCTCGATCGGGTTATTGCGGGTATTGCACATCAGGTTGTCGATGGAATCGGGACCATCTGAATGCGGCCGCCCGCCGTAGGCCCCCTCGTTCACCTCGAGGAACACCCAGTAGTCGCCGCTCGGGCGGATGCCCGAATAGGCAACGAACGAGAGGCTTGCGGAATTGCCGGCGGTGACGCGTTCGGGCAGAACCGGCGACAGCGCCTTGACGATGAGATCGATCACGCGGTTGCACTGGGTGAACCGGGCCTCCGCCGCGGCGGGAAACTCCGGATTGAAGATCGATCCCTTGGGCGCGATCACATTGATCGGCCGGAACGATCCCTCGTTCTGCGGGACGTATTCGTCCGATGTCGCCGTGTCCAGAAGCAGGGCTCGGAAAGCGAAGTAGCAGGCGACCTTGGTGGAGCCTTCGAAGGGGACGTTGAAACCGGTGGGGACCTGGTCGGCCGAGCCCGTCAAATCGACCTCTGCCGAATCACCCTTGATGCGGACACAGACCTTGATGGGCAAGCGCTTGTCGCGGTTGCGTCCGTCATCGTCCAGAAAGCCTTCGGCGTAATATTCGCCATCGGGAATCTCCGCGATTCGGCTGCGCAGGATGCGTTCCGAGTAATCCATTAACTGATTGGCCGCGGCCATGACCGTGTCCTTGCCGTAGCTTTCGATCAGCTCGATGAACCGCCGGGCGCCGAGCTTGACCGAGGCGATCTGCGCTTCGATATCGTCCTGTAATTGCTTCGGCATGCGGCTGTTGTGGCCAAGGAACTGCCAGATCGCCTCGTTCCGCTTGCCCTTCTCGGAGAGCTTGATCCCGGCAAACAGCATGCCCTCGGCAAAGACGTCGGGGATGTCGATGATCAGACCCGGCGTCGCCGACCCGATGTCGACATGGTGTGCGGTGTTGGCGGAGAAACCGACCAGGTTACCCTTCCAGAAGATCGGCAAGACCACAGCGATATCCGGGGAATGGCTCGCCCCGTAATAGGGATGATTGTGAATAACGATGTCACCCTCGTGCCATTCGCCGCCCTGCAGGGATTCCTGAATGCCGCGCAGATAGCCCGGAATGGAGCCGATATGCAGCGGCGTCGAATCCGATTCGCACAGGGTGTTGAAGTCGGCGTCGAACAACCCGGCGCCGAGGTCCTGCGACTCCCGAATGATGGAGGAGAACGACATGCGATAGAGCACGTGCCCCATCTCCTGGGCGATGGTGTCAAACGCGCCGCCGAGCACTTGCAGGGTGATCGGATCCACTTCCTTGATGCTCATGACTACTCTCCCTGGCCTGCGATCAGACCGAAACGTGAAGATTGCCGGATTCGTGCACACGGGCCGCGGAGCCCGGCGGCACTAGGGTGGTCGAATTGTGCTGGATGATGATCGCCGGCCCCGCCACCTCGTGGCCGGCCAACAGCTTGCCGCGATCGTAGCGCGGGGTATCCAACGTCTGTCCGCCATCGAACGTGGTCGGCCGACTGAAGAGGTAAGCGGCCTCGACACCGGCGCCATTGGCCACGGCGAGCTTGGGCCATTCCAGGCTCTTCACCTCGGCCACCCCCACGACACGCAGGGTGACGATTTCCACCAGCGACCCCTCGAAGGCATAGCCATAGTCCTGCCTGTGCTGCCGATGGAAATTCTCCATCACCACGTCTTTGTTTTCCGGGGTTAGCGGCCCACTGGGCATGTCGGCCCGCAGTTCGAAGCCCTGTCCCTGATAGCGGCACTCGGCGATCTTGAGGAAACGGTGTTTCTCGGGCGGCACGCCGTCGGCCAGCAGCCGTTCGCGGCACAATTGCTCGAGCTTCTCGACATGGACGTTCACGTTGTCGAGCGCCTTCTGGTCGGCGTCATTGAGGATGGTCAGCACCGAGCGGGTAAATTCGTACTGCATGTCGGTGACCAGCAGGCCGACCGCCGCCGTGATGCCGGGTGCCGGCGGCACGATCACCTCCTTGGCGGACACGATGCGGGCCAGCGCCACGCCGTGCAGCGGCCCGGCCCCGCCAAAGGGCATCAGCGCGAAATTGCGGGGGTCGAGCCCGCGCGCCACCGAGTTGGCGCGGATCGCAAGCGCCATGTTGTTGTTGATGATCTTGATGACGCCGAGCGCCGCTTCCTCGACCGAAAGTCCCAGTGGCGTGGCTATCTTGTCCTCGATGGCCTGGCGCGCCAGGTCGCGGTCGGCGGTGAGTTCACCGCCCAGGAGCTTGTCGGCATCGAGGCGGCCAAGCACAACCTGGGCGTCGGTGACCGTCGGCTCGGTGCCGCCCTCGGCGTAGCACACCGGCCCCGGATCGGCGCCGGCGGAGCGCGGGCCGACGCGGAACGCCCCGCCCTCGTCGATATAGGCGATCGACCCGCCGCCGGCGCCGATCGTCGTCAGATCGATCATCGGCGCCAGCACCGGATAAGCGCCGACATAGGTGTCGCGCGGGTTCATGATCTTGATTTCGCCGCCGGGGATGGTGCTGATATCCGCCGACGTGCCGCCGATATCCACGGTGATAATATTGTCGATCCCGGACAGGGCGCCGGCCCAGCGGCCCCCGATGACACCGCCGGCGGGGCCCGATGTCAGGATGGTCACCGCCTTCTCGGAACAGGTCTCGACGGTACCGATACCGCCGTTCGACTGCATGATGCGCAACTGGGCATCGAACCCCTCCTGCTTGAGGCTTCGCTCCAGGTTGCGCAGGTAAAAGGCCGTCTTCGGGCCAACGTAGGCGTTCATCGCCGTGGTCGAGAACCGCTCGTATTCGCGGATCACATCGACCACTTCCGATGAGCAGCAGACGTAGGCGTCGGGCATCATCTCCTGGATGATTTCCTTGGCGCGGCGCTCATGCGCGTTGTTGAGGAACGAGAACAGGAAGGCGATCACGACCGCGTTGATGCCGCGCGTTTGAAACAGCTCGGCCGCCGCACGAACCTCGTCTTCGGCAAGGGCCGTATCCACGTCACCCGTCGGCGGCAGGATGCGTTCGGAAATCGGGATCCGGTTGCGCCGCTTCACCAACGGCTTCGACTGCCAGGGAACGTCGAACTGCATGGAGAAATTGTGCGGCCGCTTGTGGCGGGCGATGTGCAGGATGTCGCGAAATCCCCGCGTTGTCAGCATGCCGACGTCGGCGCCGTTGTGCTCAAGGGTAATATTGGTGGCAATCGTCGTCCCATGCACGACCATCTTCACATCGGCGGGGGCGACCCTGCCCATCCGGCAAATCTCGTTGATACCCGTGAGCACCCCCTTGGATTGATCCTCCGGCGTGCTTGGCACCTTGTGGACATAGACCCGATTCTCGCCCTCAACCTCGGTTTCGAGAATCAGGTCGGTAAAGGTCCCGCCAACGTCTACACCGATCTTCGCCACGTGCCACTCCCTGTGAATTGCAGGCCAATTACGAATGCACTTCCGCAAGCACTCTCTCGATCGCTAATCCATTTGACAGAAGCATCTCGTCCGACCCCCAGGGCGCCGAGAAAAGAATGCTGGTCGGCAACCCCTTGGCATCCCGCCCCGACGGCAGAGCAAGCCCGCACGTGGCGAGAAAATTGCCAGGGACGGTGTTTTTCAGGGTCTTAAGGTTGATCTTGTGAAAAAGGTTGTCGTCGGCCTCCAGCGGCGCAATCTCGGGCGCGGTGTGCGGCGTCGTCGGCATCGCCAGAAGACCGCCGTCAAGTTCCCTGACCAGGTCGCCGATGAGCCGTTTCCGGGCGCGCGTGATAAAGACTAGATCGTGGGACGACATCCGCTTGCCGCCCAGGATCCGGGCCACGACACGCCGGTCAATCTTTTCGCAATCCGGACCATCCACCCGATCCTTGTGGACGAAATAGGCCTCGGCGGCGGTGACCGATCCATGGGCCTCGGTGACGGCATGAACCTCGTCGATCAGCGGCAGGGCCCGCCGGACCACTTTCGCGCCTGCCCGCGCAAGATGGTCGATCGCGGCCTCGAAGTTGGCACCGACCGCCTCGTCGATACCGTCGTGGACCACGTTGTCCGGAACGACGATGGTCAGCACGGACAGATCGGCGCGGCGGACACCCGTGGTCACCAGGCCCCGCATCGCCATGTCGAGAAGGACAACGTCCTCGACCGATTTCGCCAGTGGCCCCACCGTGTCGAGGGTATCGGACAAAGGAAAGACCCCGGTCTTGTCGATCCGCCGCTCCGACGTCTTGTAGCCGACGATGCCATTGAAGGCGGCGGGGATACGCACCGATCCGCCGGTGTCCGTGCCGATGGAACAGGGGCACAGCCCGCTGGCCACCGACACCCCCGACCCCGCGCTCGAGCCGCCCGGGGCCCGCGCGACGGTCGCGTCATGGGGATTGGCCGGGGTTCCGAAATGGGGGTTCAGGCCCAAACCCGAATAGGCGAACTCGGTAAGATTGACCTTGCCCAGGCTGACCATACCGGCGGCCGCAAGATTGGCGACGACCGGCGCGTCACGCTTGACGGGGGCGCTGTCCCGGAACAAAGCGGATCCGGCTGTCGTCGGACTGCCGGCGACATCGAACAGGTCCTTCCACGAGATCGGCACGCCATCGAGGGCCCCCAGGGCGCGCCCATCCCGGTACCGCTTCCGGCTGGCCTCGGCTTCCCGCCGCGCGCGGTCCCCGGCCACGGACAAGAATATATTCTTCGATTTGGCCTCGTCGATGCGCTTGAGGAAGAAATCCACGACCTCGACAGGATCCGCCGCCCCACAGGCGAGAAGACGACCGATGCCCGCCGCCGAGGCTCGCGACAATGCGTCTATATCGGTCATTCGTTCATCCCCTCCTCGAGATCCCCTGCCCGCGTTCGGGCGTCACCCCTTGCCGATGACCGTGGCCTCGTTGGGCAACCAGGTCACATAGACGCGCTCGGCGCCGGTCTCGAAAGCGTCCCGATATTTTTCGATATGGCTCTCGATGTTCACTTCCCGGCCATCCGATAGTTCGATGACATAAAACACCGTGTGGCCGACCACGTCGGCGGTCCGGACCAGTCCCTCCACCACATTGCCCTGGTATTGCGCGATCAACTCGTCGCGGCTGGCGGTAAGCGGATAGACGTCGATCGCCTCCGACGGCACAACCGCGATGACGTCGTCGCCGTCCGACAGGGTGCTGTCGTTGAGAAACCCGCGCAGTGCCCCATAGCCGGTCTCCACCCCGGCGATATCGCCGTCGCGGCCTTTGAGCGTTCCCGGAATGTTGGTGTTGCGGCCGATGAATTGGGCCACGAATCGTGTCTTGGGGCGGGTGTACAGCTCGTAGGGCGGGCTGATCTGTTCAACCTCGCCGCGATTCATGACGATGACACGATCGGACAGCACCAGCGCCTCGGACTGGGCATGGGTGACGAAAATGAAGGTGATGCCGAGGTTGCGTTGCAGGAGTTTGAGCTCGTTCTGAATCGACTTGCGCAGGTTGGCGTCGAGCGAGCCCAATGGTTCATCGAGCAGCAGGATGTCCGGTTCCACGGCCAGGCCTCGCGCCAGGGCGATGCGCTGCCGTTGTCCGCCCGAAAGAACGTCATGGCGGCGGTCGGCCACGTCGAGAAGCTCGAGCTTCTCCATGATCCCTGCCGCCTTCTGCCGGCGATCGGCTTTCGATAGCCCCTTGACGGACAGGCCATATTCGATGTTCTGGCGCACCGTCATGTGGGGGAACAGCGCGTAGTTCTGGAAGATCGTGGAGGTCGGCCGCTGCTCCGCCGGTAGGTCGTTGATGCGGCGACCTCGTATCCGGACTTCGCCAGAAGTGATCGACTCGAACCCCGCGATCATGCGCAAGGTCGTCGTCTTGCCGCAACCGGACGGACCGACGAACGAAATGAATTCACCCTTCTCGACCTGGAGGTCAAAATCGCGCACGGCCACCGTGCCGTTATCGTAGACCTTGCCGACGCCGATCAGTTCCAGATCGTAAGCCACAAACAGTATGCTCCCCGGAGTTTGGGAAGGAGGGGGACCGGAGCTACACGCAGCTCCGGCCCGTCTCCGTGCTTAAGCGAGAGGGAAGGTCCTCAGGCGCTGAGGAATTCGTCCCATTTCGCGGTGACGTAATCGTACTCGTCCGGCCACTGATGCCAGTAGGCCACGGTCGAGGCCCGCTCTTCGAGCGAGCCGCCGTCGCGCAGATCACCTTCGTTGATGCCGCGGGACGACTCACCCTTCCAGGGCTTGCCCTCGTACCAGAAGGCATAGCGGTCCGGATCCATGGCGTCCTTGACGTTGGTGGTCGGCGAGTAATAGCCCTGCTCGGACACGGTGATCGCCGGTGGACCCGACAGCCAGTAGTCGGCGTAGGCGTTGACGGCATCCTTGTTGGGCGTGCCGGCGATCGGGGAAATGCCGATCGCCCAGGCGCGGTAGCCTTCCTTCGGCACCGCGTAACGGCAGGGTGTACCCTGCGCCTTAACCGCCATCACAGCCGGCTGCCAGGCGTCGACGACCACCATCTCGCCCGACGCCAGGAGGTTCACCAGTTCGCCGAAGTCGCCCCACAAGGCACGGAACTGGCCTTCCTTCTTCTTGGAGATGAGGAACTTCATGGCCTCGTCGATCTGCGCCTTGTCCGGGTTGCCGGGATTCTTCACGTCCGACATGCCCAGGCTGTTCATCGCAATAACCGCCTGACCCAGGGCGATCAGCGGATCGGTGTTGAGGCCCGAGCGGCCCTTCCACTTCTTGTCGAAGATGGCCGTCCAGGTATTGGCCTCTTCGTCGCTGACCACCGACGGGTTGTAGCCGATGGAATCGTAATTATAGACGGTCGGCACCATCCACAGCTTGGTCTGGGCATCGTCCGCCCAGATCTGGCCGGTGATCTGCGCCCGCTTCTCCCACTTGGGATTTACCTTGGTGAAGGTGTCGCGAATGTTGCCCCAGTTCTGCAGGCTCGACGTCGGTACCGGGTCGATGTTGTTGGTCATCACCACCGCGGGCAGGCGCTCGCCGATGGTCTCCCAGCAATCGAAGTCCTTGGAACCGGAGAGAATCTTGGTCTGGGCATCGGGGAAGGTCGCCGCGGTCCCCGTGGTGCCGCCGACGCCCGACTTGGCGCGGAAGTCGTCGAGGATGCGCTCCTGCACCGTCACCGACAGGCCGATGGTGCGCAACTCCTGCTTCGAAAGATCCATGGCGGCCGCATAGGCCTTGCGCGAGTTCAGAAACGGCGTGCCGCCACCGAAGGCCAGCGCCGCCGTGGCGACCGACCCCTTCAACGCCGCGCTCAAAACGCTGCGACGCGAGTATCCACTTTTCACAGACATGTGTTCTGTCTCCCTTCAATGACGCTTGCTTGAATGGTTGGTGATCTCATCGGACCTCTTTCGTATCAGTACCTCCCTACAAGAAGCCCGCCATCGACCACGACTGTCTGCCCGGTCATGTAGCGGGCAGCATGCGACGCCAAAAAAACGGCGACGTCGGCAATATCGTCGGGTTCCCCGACCCGACCGATTGGAATGAACTCGGCGGCCTTTTCAAGGCCGGCGGGCCCGAGCGAATGTTCTTCGGACAGGGCCTGGGCGGTGCGGATGTAGCCCGGCGCGATGCCGTTCACCCGAATGCCGTCCTTCGCCAGTTCGACGGCCAGGCCGCGCACCAGACCGACCACCCCTGACTTGGCGGCCGAGTAATGAACGTGTTCGTCCCAGCCGTAGGCGACGCCCATGATCGACGACAGGGCGACAACGGCGCCCGATTTCCGCGCCTTCATGGCCGGAGCGGCCGCGCGCACGACGCGCATGATGCCCTTCAGATCAACCTCGAAGGTGTGATCCCATTTCTCGTCGGTCATCTGGGCCAACGGAACCTTGTGAGCAATTCCCGCGTTGGCGACGACGACATCCAGCGCGCCGTGCTTCGCTTCCGCGGCGGCGACGACGTCATTTGTGTTTTTCGTATCCGTCACATCCAGGCGATGGAACGCGGCGGAACCGCCGCCGGCGCGAATCCGATCGGCGACCTCGCCGCCCTGCTTCTCGAGCACATCGGTGACGATCACGTGATAGCCGGCCTCCGCAAAGGCGAGTGCCGTGGCCCGGCCGATACCGATGCCGCCGCCGGTAATAAGTACGCTCTTTTGATCCGCCATGGCCCAAGTTTCCCCGATTTAACGTCGTCATTGGCCGGCGGAATATCGCCGGCTGCCGGTCAGAGCATCACGTCTCCGGAATTCGGCCCCAGTGTTTGACCCACGTAGATCCGCGCCCGCGGCGAGGCGAGAAAAGCCACCGTATCGGCCACGTCCTCCGGCTCGCCGAAATGGCCCAGAGGCAGCTCCGCCGCCTTGGCCGAGCGCCATTGCTCCGACAGGTTGCGGACCAGTTCCGTGTTGATCGGTCCCGGTGCGACGGCATTGACGCGGACGCCGCGCTTGCCGACCTCACGCGCCAATGACTTGGTCAGGCCGATGATGCCGGCCTTCGCCGCGCTGTAATGGCAAAGCTCAATGCCGCCGATCTGCCCCAGTTGCGAGGCGATGTTGATGATGACCCCGTCGCCGCGTTCCAGCATCGTGGGGATGGCCTGCCGCGCACACAGGAACGTGCCCCGCAAATGAACGGCGATCATCCGGTCCCACTCATCCACGGTCAGGTCTTCGAACAGGGATTGATGAACAAAGCCGGCGTTATTGACCAGCAGCGAGCAGTCCCCGAAGGTGTCGCGGCAACGCTCGAACACGCCCGCGACGTCGTCGGGCGACGACACGTCGCCCGGTGCCGCGGCCGCCTTGCCGCCGGCGGCGGTGATCGCCGCCACCACCGCGTCCGCCGCTTCGGGACGCAGATCATTGACGACGACCTGCGCACCCTCACCGGCAAGACGCAGAGCAATCGCCCGGCCGATGCCGCTGCCGGCGCCGGTGATCACGGCGATATGGTCGGACAGCTGCCTCACGCGATCTCTTCCTGAATGGCGACTTTCTTGGCGCTGCGCACGGAGAGAGCCATGAGAAACCCGTAGACGGCGAGGAGCGAGAAAGAGAACAGCGTGGTCAGCACGCCGAAGGCGAAGATGTTCGGGTGAATCTCAACGGCAAAGGTCCCGTAAATCGCCAGCGGCAGGGTCAAATCGGCGCCGGCAGCGAACAAGGTACGCGGGAATTCGTCGTAGCTCAGGGTGAAGGCGAACAGCATCGAGCTCAGCACACCCGGGAAGATCAGGGGGAACGTCACCTTTCGGAACGTCCGCATCGGCGGAACCCCGAGGCTCCAGGCCGCCTCCTCGACCGTTTTGTCGAAGCGGTTGAAGATCGCCAGCATGACGAGAAAGGCGAACGGGAAGGTGTACAGCACATGCGCCACAAAGGCCGTGCCCCACCACGCCCGGGGAATGCCCAGGGTATTGGCGACCAGGGCGATGCCCAGCCCGACCAGAACGCCGGGCACGATCATGCCCAGCACCACCAGATAGAAGACGAACCCCGAGCCCTTGAAACGTCGCCGAAAGGCCTGGGCCGTCATGGTTCCCAGGACGGTCGAGGTCACCATGGTCGCGAAGGCCAAGGTCATTGACCGCACCAGGGCCTCGCCGATCGGCAGCGGCGCCACCCGCGACGGCGGCGTCAGACCGAAGATGTGCCGATACCAGTAGGTCGACCATTCGATAATCGGGAATTGCGGGCCGCCTTCGGGCCCCGACTGGAAGCTCAGGATCCCGAGAACCACGAACGGGGCATAGAGGAAGCCAATGAAGAGCACCGTATAGATCGCCAGTGTCGAGCGAAGAAGAGGTCTGTTTTCCAACGTCAGAGCTCCTTCTTCAGATCCACGAGTCTGAGCAGGGCCGCAACGACGACGGCCATGACCGCGGTCAGGATCACCCCGACCACGGCGGCGAAGGCCCACTTCAGGGACCCGACCTGCGTCACGATGATGTTGCCGAGCAGGTTCACCTTGCGGCCGGACAAGGCCCCCGATGTGGCGAATTCGCCCAACACCATGACCGAGACGAAGATGGCGCCGACAACCACGCCGGGAAGGCTCAAGGGAAAGATGATCGTGCGAAAAATACGCCACGTGCTGGCGCCGAGATCCCGCGCCGCCTCGATGAGGCTGGGATCGATGCGCGACAGCATGAAGGCGATCGGCCCGACCATGAACACGACATAGATCTGGGTCATGCCGATGACGACGCTGAATTCGGTGAACAGCAGAACCTCGATCGGCTGACTGATCACACCGATCTTTTGCAGCACGATATTGACGGCGCCTTCCTTACCGAGCATCGGGCGCCAGGCCAGCACGCGGATCAGAAACGACGTCCAGAACGGCACGACGCAAAGCACGAGAACAATCGTCTGGATCGTCTTGTTCTTGATGAAAAGGCCGATAAAGAGGGCGGTGGGATAACCTACGAAGAAGGTCGCGGCGAGCACGATCAGCCAGATCTTGATCGTCCTGAGCAGGGCGCCGAAATAGGTTTCGCTGGAGAAGAAGGCGACCCAGCTCCTTACCGTCAACGTCGGTTCGATCGTAAAGGTTTTCTGTGTCCAGAAGCTGACGTAGACCATCATCAGCATCGGCACGACGAGGAACAGAATCATCCAGATCGTCCCCGGAGCGACCAGAATGGCCGTAATCCGGCGGGCGCGCGGATCCTTTTTTTCCGCGGCCAAGCGCGCCGCGGCGACGGCGCCGGAACCGACCTGCATTGTGCGCCGAGCCTCTTCCATCCGCCTCACGGCCCCCCGTCAGAAGTACACAAGTGCGTCACCCGGCGACCACAGAAGCGCATATTCGCTGCCGGGGGAAAACTCGTCGGGCTGGCGGTGGCTCAGGTGGTACTCCACCTCGAGCACCTTGCTCCCCTGGCCCTCGAAGAAATACATGATGCTGGGTCCCGAATACTCGCTGGTGATGAAGGTCGCCCGGACGCCCACCTCGCCCGGCCGCGACGCTTCCGAAGCGGGCGCCACCCGGATCTTGTCGAACCGCACGCAGTAAATCCCCGGCCCTGCCTGGGCATCCTCAGCCGGGAGATAAGGGAAGCTCGAGCCGCCCGCGACGAACCGGTCGCCGTCTTCGCACCGCCCCTCGAACATGTTGTAGCAATCCAGGAATCGCGCCACCCGAGCCGAAGCAGGGCGGTTGTAGACCGTATCCGGATCGGCGATCTGCACCAGACGGCCGCTATCCAGCACGGCAACCCGGTCGCCCATGGTCAGCGCTTCCTGCTCGTTGCCGGTCACGTGCATGAAGGTGATGCCCAATTGCTGGCGAATGCGCCTGAGCTCAACCCGCATACGCGATCTCAGATTGGCGTCCAGCGCCCCGAGCGGCTCGTCCAGGAGAATGATCTTGGGGTCGGCAACCAGGGTCCGCGCCAGGGCTACCCGCTGCTTCTGACCGCCGGAAATCTGGTTGACGCCGCGATCCCCTAAATCCACAAGCCCGACGAGGGCGAGCATGTCGTTGACGCGCCGGGTGATCTCCCCTTCATCACGCACCGGCTCGTCCTCCCGGTGCCGCAAACCGAAGGCGACGTTGTCGAAGACCGACATATGGGGGAATAGGGCGAAACTTTGGGAGACGAACCCGATGCCCCGTTTGTGAGCCGGAATCCCGACCAGGGAGGTGCCCTCAAGAAAAATCTCGCCGGCATCGGGTTTCTCGAAACCGGCGATGACCCGCAGCAAAGTCGATTTGCCCGAACCGCTGGGCCCGAGAAGCGAGATATACTCGTTGGCTTCCAGGCTTACGGACAGATCGTCGAGAGCCACCTCGTTTCCATAGAGCTTGGTGACGTTCTGTATGTCGAGGATGGCCGTCATTTCGGGGGCTGGCCCTTACAAGCCAAGCGCGACATTGATCGAACAATGGTCGCACCGGCCCGCCGGCCGACCACGTGATGCCCCGATCCAGGGCGCAAGAGAAATGCCACGAGCCCCGATTTTCACGCCGACCCCTCCTGTTATTCGTCGATGACGCCCTGCGACCCGCGTCATCTCTTTTTATGGCGCTCGCCCTTGCAGCGACGGCGTCCTTGATTAGCAAAACGGTAGCGTAGATGACTTTTGCATGCAATAGTCTTTTCTGCGAATCTTGGGTTTTGGTGATGTGGGTTTTTCGCGAGGCATATGATTGTTTTCGTCCGAAATAGCGCCGTAATTCGAAACATCTTTTCTGGAGGTTGGCGCCTCTCGCGATAAAAATGGTTAATGCATACAAAAATTAATTTATAATCTGACATGTCGCCCAAACGCGCATCCGGCACTGGCAGGTTCGAAGCGACCCCGCTAGGGTGCGCCAGGCCCTCATCCCTCATCCTGCCCAACCTCGCCGTGAACGGACCTTTTCCGACTCCATCCCAGGTGCCTGCCCGGCCGACCAGCCCCTCTGGCCGGACCGCCAAGTCATGGCGGCAATTGACCGGGCGCTGCCCGGCCGACGGGTAGGCCGCCGATGCCCACGACCCAGCGGGCACCGGAGCGGCTTTACGAACTCGTTTACCGGGTATTGCGCGATCACATGACGGCCGGCGGTCTCCCGGAAGGATTGGTCCTGCTCGAAGGGCCGATCGCCGATTTCTTTGGCACGAGCCGGGCGCCGGTGCAGAAGGCTCTTCAGATGCTGAACGAAGAGAACTTGGTGCGCCGCTTTGAAGGCCGCGGCTACGTCATTCCTCAACGGGACGGTCGCACCACCCCCATTCGCCTGGACATCCGCCAGGCCGGGCTCACACTGCCCCGGGATATCGACGAGGCGATCCGATCGCGATCGTCATGGCAACGCATCTATGGCCGGATCGAACAGGAAGTCGCCACCGCGGCGGCATTCGGACGCTATCGCATCCATGAAGCGCGGCTGGCGAGCGTGTTCCACGTCAGCCGAACGGTCGCCCGAGACGTCCTGGGCCGGCTGCATGAGCGAGGCCTGGTGCAGAAGAGCTCGAGTTCCCGGTGGATTGCCGGCCCCCTCACCGCGGCGGCGATGAAGGAAATATACGAGATCCGGAAGCTGCTCGAGCCGGCCGCGCTGATCCGTGCCGCGCCGCGCCTCGACCGGGCCGCCCTGTCCAGTATGCGGGACCATATGCTGACCCTCGAACTCGACCATTCGGACCTGACGCCGGAGCTTCTGTATCAGTTCGACCGTTTTCTGCATGTGGAGTGCGTGCTGAAGATCGATAACAAGCGGCTGGTCTCCATCATCCGGCAAAATCAGCTGCCGCTCGCAACAGCCCAGACCTTTCAGCAGTATCTCGGCCTCTCCGATGAAAGCGCGACCCTTTCCGAGCACCGCCTGGTGCTCGAACTTCTGTTGAAGGAGTCTGTCGACGCGGCCGCCGCGGCCCTTATCGCCCACCTGGACTCCGCGCAGAAAAGAACCCTCGCCCGCCTGAAGGTCTTCTCGGTGGTTCCCGCGCCGCATTTTTCCGCCTACCTCGTCAAGACCCGTTGAGGGGGCGATCGCGGCAGCGGCGCGAGGATCACGGCGGGAACGGTTCGGGTTCGTCACGCCCGATAGATCACGGGGCTTGGGTCACGAGTAAGTCCGCTCGCTTAGCGGGCGCTTCTCGATGGCGGTTCGGAGGGCGGCCAGAAGGGTGGCCTCGGCACGGTTGAGCCGGCAGTGCGGGTTCCAGATCAAGAAGACGTCGATCGCCGGCGGCGCCTTGTAGGGCGGCAAGCGCCAGAGCAGGCCGTCCCGCACGTCGCGCTGAACCACGTGAATCGGTAGGGGCCCGATGCCCAGGCCGGCAACGATCATTCGGCGGACCTCCTCCAGGTGCGAGGAAAAACCGACCACCCGGTCATCGAGACCGTGCTGGGCGCGCAACAGGGCGACCGAGCGTAAGGCATCCGTGATCTGATCGGTCTGGAACGATACCGAGGCATGCCCCCTGAGGTCGCGGAGCCGTAGGCCGCGGCGCCCGAACAACGGATGCCGTGGGCCGCAGAAAAAGCCGAAATACTCGCGGTACATCAGCTCGTACTCCAGCCGCGCGGCGCGCTGGTGCACCAGGCATATGCCAAAGCTT
>JAJFGI010000083.1 GCA_021776215.1 Kiloniellaceae bacterium
GAGCGGGGCATCACCCTGGAAGACCTACGCGCCGAAACCGAGGCCGAGACTAAGGAGACGGGGGAAGCCGGCGGCAAGAAGAAGAGCGCCGGCAAGAAGGCGGCGGCGAAAAAGCCGGCGGCCAAGAAACCCGCGGCAAAAAAGGCGGCCGCGAAGAAAGACACCGGCAAGAAAACCTCCTGACCGGCCGCGACCCACGCGCTTCGGCGCCACGGCGACCCTAGCAAAAGGCATTGTTTATGAGTGACCCACGCGACATGGCCATGAATCTCCTGGTTCCCATGGTGGTCGAACAGACCAACCGGGGCGAGCGGGCCTACGACATCTATTCCCGCCTGCTCAAGGAGCGGATCATATTCCTAACCGGCCCGATCAACGACGCGGTTGCCACCCTGGTTTGTGCCCAGCTTCTGTTTCTGGAGTCGGAAAATCCCAACAAGGACATCGCCTTCTACATCAACTCCCCGGGCGGTGTCGTGACCTCGGGCATGGCGATGTACGACACCATGCAGTACATCCGCCCCGACGTCTCGACGGTGTGCATCGGTCAGGCGGCCTCCGCCGGCTCGCTGCTGCTCATGGCCGGAGCCAAGGACAAGCGGTATTCCCTGCCCAACTCCAAGATCATGGTGCATCAGCCCTCCGGCGGCTTCGAGGGGCAGGCGACGGACATCGAGATCCACGCCCGCGAGATCATCAAGACCCGGGCCCGGCTGAATGAAATCTATGCCAAGCACACGGGCCAGACCCTCAATGCCATCGAGGATGCCATGGAGCGGGATAAGTTCATGAGCCCGGAAGAGGCCAAGGAGTTCGGCCTCATCGACCATGTGGTGGTCGATCGTCCGCCCTTGCCAAAGGACGGGAAGGGCGACGACGGCAAGGACGGGAAGGACAAGAACTAGGAAAAAGCGCGTCCGGTCCCACCGATCCCCTTGGTTAATAGATAAAGTTAACTAAATCTTAACGGCGGGTCGCGTTAAGAGAATGTTGAAGCGTCCCGCCTAGAGTCGAATTTGGCGGACCGTGGTCAGGGGCTTATCATGGCTAACGGCCGAAAATGGCCAAAATAAAGCCGATTTTGTCGTTGTGTGCCATCGGCGCGTTTGACTAACATGACTTTGGCCGAGTCTGGGGATTGAGATATCAAGGGTATGAGCAAGGCGAGCGGCAGCGACTCAAAAAATACTCTCTACTGCTCCTTCTGCGGAAAGAGTCAGCATGAGGTTCGGAAGCTTATCGCGGGGCCGACGGTCTTCATTTGCGACGAGTGTGTCGAGCTCTGCATGGACATCATCCGTGAGGAGCACAAGACCACCCTTGTCAAATCCCGCGATGGCGTCCCGACCCCGCACGACATCTGCAACGTGCTCGACGATTACGTCATCGGGCAGGATCACGCCAAGCGCGTGTTATCCGTGGCCGTGCACAACCACTACAAGAGGTTGGCCCACGGCGCCAAGTCGTCGGACGTGGAGCTGGCGAAATCGAACATTCTGCTGATCGGCCCGACCGGCTGCGGCAAGACCCTGTTGGCGCAGACCCTGGCGCGCATCCTCGATGTGCCGTTCACCATGGCCGATGCGACGACCCTGACCGAGGCCGGCTATGTGGGCGAGGATGTGGAAAACATCATCCTCAAGCTCCTCCAGTCGGCCGACTACAACGTCGAGCGGGCGCAGCGCGGCATCGTCTATATCGACGAGGTCGACAAGATCAGCCGCAAGTCGGACAACCCCTCGATCACCCGCGACGTCTCCGGCGAGGGCGTGCAGCAGGCGCTCTTGAAGATCATGGAGGGGACCATCGCCTCGGTGCCGCCCCAGGGCGGGCGCAAGCACCCGCAGCAGGAGTTCCTGCAGGTCGATACCACGAACATTCTTTTCATCTGTGGCGGCGCCTTCGCCGGCCTGGAAAAGATCATCGCGCAGCGCGACCGGGGCACCTCGATCGGCTTTGGCGCCGACGTGCGCGGCCCGGAGGAGCGGACCACCGGCCAGATCCTGCGCCATGTGGAGCCCGAGGATCTGCTCAAGTTTGGCTTGATCCCCGAATTCGTCGGCCGCCTACCGGTCGTTGCGACCCTGGTGGATCTGGACGAAAAGGCGTTGGTCGAGATTCTGACGGCACCGAAGAACGCCCTGGTCAAGCAGTACGAGCGCCTGTTCGAGATGGAGGATGTCAGCCTCGAGTTTAGCGAGGATGCGCTGAAAGCCATCGCCGAGAAGGCCATTTTGCGCAAGACCGGCGCCCGCGGCCTGCGCTCCATCATGGAAGGCATCCTGCTGGAGTCCATGTTCGAGCTGCCCGGCCTCGATGGTGTCGAAGAAATCGTCATCAATCGCGAGGTGGTCGAGGGGCGGGCGCAACCGCTGTATATCTATACGGACCGCCGCGAGGACGTCGGGAGCACGGCCTAGGCCACGCCAGGGCTGAACAGCTTGCTCTTGAACTTTCGGGGGTTACTCACGACTTTTTCCATAACGGGTGGCGGCTCCTGGATTGGGGCGGCCATCATGGCGCGGCGACAATCGTGACGCCGGCACTAATGGTAAAGAGGTAACATGCTCGAAATTCCAGGTGGCAACCTGTATCCCGTCCTTCCGCTGCGCGACATCGTGGTGTTTCCCCACATGATCGTGCCGCTGTTCGTCGGTCGCGAGAAATCCGTACGCGCCCTCGAGGACGTGATGAAGGACGACAAGCAGATTTTGCTTGTGACCCAGAAGAATGCTGCCCAAGACGACCCGACGCAGGCCGATATCTATACCGTCGGCACGGTGGGTACCGTATTGCAGCTTCTGAAACTGCCGGACGGAACGGTCAAGGTGCTGGTCGAGGGCGGTCAGCGCGCCCGTATCAGCAAATACACCGACGTTCAGGAATTCTTCCAGGCCTATGCCGAGACCGTCGACGACACCGCCGGCGACGACCGCGAGCTCGATGCGCTGGGCCGCACGGTGATTTCCCAGTTCGAACAGTATATCAAGCTGAACAAGAAAATTCCGCCCGAGGTCCTGGTCTCGATCAACCAGATCGAGGATGCCAGCAAGCTGGCCGACACGGTCGCGCAGCATCTGACTCTGAAGATCGCGGAGAAGCAGGAACTGCTCGAGTGCCAGTCGGTGAGCGAGCGTCTGGAAAAGATCTACGGCTTCATGGAAAGCGAGATCGGCGTTCTTCAGGTTGAGAAGCGCATCCGCAACCGCGTCAAGCGGCAGATGGAGAAGACCCAGCGCGAGTACTACCTGAACGAGCAGCTCAAGGCGATCCAGAAGGAGCTGGGCGAGGGCGAGGACGGCCGCGACGAGGTCGCCGAACTCGAGGAGCGAATCGCCAAGACCAAGCTGAGCAAGGAGGCGCGGGAAAAGGCGCTAGCCGAGGCCAAGAAGTTACGCTCGATGAGCCCGATGTCCGCCGAATCGACGGTGGTGCGGAACTATCTGGACTGGCTGCTTGGTATACCGTGGAAGAAGCGGACCAAGGTGCGCAAGGACATCAAACACGCCGAGGACGTTCTCAACGCCGACCACTACGGCTTGGAAAAGGTCAAGGAGCGGATCCTCGAGTACCTCGCGGTGCAACAGCGCATGCGCAAGGTCAAGGGTCCCATCCTCTGCCTGGTGGGCCCTCCCGGCGTCGGCAAGACCTCGCTCGGCAAATCCATCGCCCGGGCGACAGGACGCAACTTCGTGCGCATGAGCCTCGGTGGCGTGCGCGACGAGGCCGAGATTCGCGGCCATCGCCGGACCTATATCGGTTCGATGCCCGGCAAGGTTATCCAGAGCATGAAGAAGGCGAAGAGCTCGAATCCGCTCTTCCTTCTCGATGAGGTGGATAAGCTCGGCGCCGACTGGCGCGGCGATCCGTCGTCGGCCTTACTCGAGGTGCTCGATCCGGAGCAGAACAACAACTTCAACGATCACTACCTGGAGGTCGACTACGACCTCTCGGACGTGATGTTCGTCACCACGGCCAATACCCTGCGCATGCCGCAGCCGCTGCTCGACCGCATGGAAGTGATCCGCATACCCGGGTACACCGAGGACGAGAAGGTGCAGATCGCCCAACGCCACCTGCTGAGCAAGCAACTCCGGGAGCATGGCGTCAAGGCCACCGAGTGGTCCATTTCCGAGCAAGCGTT
>JAJFGI010000084.1 GCA_021776215.1 Kiloniellaceae bacterium
GCCGAGATCCGCGCCCGCGAGGCGGCCGGGATCGACGGGCTGGAAGTGCTGGTGGTCAACTGCCCGAAATGCCTGAACATGATGGAGGACGGCGTCAAGGGCACCGGAAACGAAGGCAATTTCCGGGTCATGGAGTTAATCGAGTTGGTCGCCGAGGCCATGGCGGTGAGCGCACCTGCTGCGGACGAGGCGGAAGCCGAGCCGATCGAACAGGTATGACTTCAAGGGTGGGAACAGCGGCGATGGCCTCTTGGGGCGAGTTGCCAGGGTTGGTCGACCGACTGCTCGATACGGGCGATCCGTACGCCGCGCTCGGCGCCTATCCGTTCGCCCATGCGCCGGACCGGCAGGCCTTGGAAGCGGTGATTCTGGCGACGCCGCGGCTCCGGCTGACCTTCGCCGCCGCGCCTTATGCGCCCGCCGATCTGCTGGACCGTATTTCCATCGATGCGGACGGCGCGCACCGGTTGCGGTTGGCGAAGAACCCGGCGACCCCGCCAAGCGCGCTCGCCCGGTTGCTGACAGGCGATGCCTCTGAGCGCATCCGGCGCTACGTGGCAGCCCATCGTCACGCGGACGCGGCGATGCTGTCCGCCCTGGCCGTTGACCGTTCAGTGCAAGTGCGCCGGGCCGTGGCCGGCAATCGGAACGCCCCGCGTGGCGTCCTCACGCGGCTGGTCGCCGAGGGCGACGGCCTGATCGACCGGAACGCTGCCCGCGGCCCATTCGCTGGCGCCGAAATATTGCAGACGCTGTGGGACACGGGCGAGCGCCATGTGCGCGCCGAGATCGCCGCCCACCCGAATTGTCCCGGCGCCGTTCTCGATCAGGCGGAGGCGATGTCGGACGCGCTGATCCGGCGCAAGCTTGCCTCGAACGCGGGCCTTGGGATCGAGGCGCTCTCGCGACTGCTGACCGATCACGACGAGCGGGTCCGCGCCGCGGCCGTGCGCAATCCTGTCGTTGCGGGCGACTATCTCGATGACCCGGAGGGCGAGCCCTCACCGAAGGTTCGGCGCATCTTCGCCCGGCGCGAATGGCTCGCGGCCCATGTCGTCGCCCGGTTGGCCGCCGACCCGGACGATTGGGTGCGCCGATGGATCGCGCGCAATCCGGCGGTTCCAGAAGACCTGATGGCCCGACTGGCCGCCGATCCGGTCATGGAAGTACGGCGCAGCACCGCCCGCAACCCGGCGTGCCCGGCACCGCTGCTCACGATCCTGGCGGGCGATCCGGCGGCTTGGGTACGCGCCGGCGTGGCCTTGCGCGAGGATGCCCCGGAGGGCGCGATCTCGCTGTTGCTTACGGACGAGGACCCGGACGTGCGGGCCGCCTTGGGGCGCAATCCGCGCACCCCGGCATCGACCTTCGAAGAAATCGCGCGACACCCGGACAAAGACGTGCGCCGCGCGGTTGCGTTCAACCGCGCCGCGTCGGTATCCGTGGTCGCGCTTCTGGCCGAGGATCCCTATCCGCTGAACCGCGTCATCGTCGCCGGTCATCCGAACCTTGGCCGCGCGCCTCTCGAGCACCTGCTCGACGATCCCGAGCCACAAGTCCGGTTTGCCGCCGCCGCCCAACTGGCGCGGCGATTGGCTCCGCCACCCGCCGCCTCAGGCGGCTTGCACATCAACCACTGCGATTAGGAGTGGAACAGTTGTCATGAAGATTCTGGTTGCCGTCAAACAGGTCTCAATCCTCGACGACGAGTTCGAGATGCGCGACGACGGTCGCGGTGTCGATGCGGACTTCTTCGAGAAGGACCTCAACGAGTTCGATCATTTCGCTGTCGAGGAGGCGTTGCTGATCAAGGAGGCCGCGGGTGAGGGAGCCGAGGTCGTTGTCGTCACGGTCGGCGACGACGAAGCCGACGATGCCCTGCGCACCGCGCTGGCCAAGGGGGCCGAGCGCGGCATCCGGGTCTGGGACGACTCGCTGGCTGAGGTCGACAGCATCGCCATCGCCAAGGTGCTGGCCAAGGTGGTCGAGCGCGAGGCGCCGGACATGGTGTTCACCGGCGCGCAGTCAGCGGATTTCGGCCATGCGACCACGGGCATGGCGCTCGCCGGCCTGCTGGGATGGCCCCATGCGGCGGTGGTGTCGAAGCTGGATTTCGTGCCAGGGGCCGCAACCGCGACCCTGCACCGCGAGCTGGAGGGCGGGCTCGAGGAGATCATGACCATCCAGTGCCCGGCGGTGCTGTCGATCCAGCTCGGTATCAACCAGCCGCGCTATGCGTCGCTGCGCGGTATCCGTCAGGCCAAGCAGAAGCCGGTGGAGGAGCTCGATCTCGACGCTCTCGGCCTTGGCGGCGGCGCTGTCACCTCGGCCTCGCGCGTGCGCCGGATGTACGCGCCCGAAAAGGGCCAGGCCGAGATCATCGAAGGGACGGTGGCCGAACAGGCGGCACGGCTGGCCGAAATCATCAAAGAATTGCGGGGGATCTGAAAAATGGCCGAGATTCTAGTCATCGCCGAGCAGCGCGACGGTGCGTTCCGCTCAGCGTCTCTCGAAGCCATTGCGGCGGCGAAGAGTGTCAAGGGCGGGGACGGCAAGCTCGCGGTGGCCATCGTCGCCGCCGACCCGGATGCCCTCGTCGGCGACGTGTCGGTCGAGGGCGTGGACGAGGTGATCGCGATCAAGGCCGGGTCCAACGACTTCCAGCCGGATCTCATGGAGGCGGTCGTCGCCGCCCTGGCCGAGGCGCGCCAGCCGGCGCTGATCGTGGCGGCGCACGGCGTCGACGCCTGGTCCTATGCACCCGTCGCCGCGGCCAAGCTGGGCTTCGGCTTCGCCAGCGATGTGCAGGCGCTCAGATACGAGGATGGCGAGCTGGTCGCCACCCGGGCCGGCTACGCCGAAAAGGTGCGGGTCGACCTGGATTTTCCGGGCAAGGAGGTGGTTCTCGTCACCATTCGCACCAATGTGTTCGATCCGGCAGGCGGCGCTGGCGCGCCGACGGTGACGGCCATGGACGCCCCGGCCTGCGACGTCTCGACGGCTCATGTCGGCTGGAAGCAGCCCGAGGATGCCGGCGGCATCGACATCCCGGGCTCGGATTTCATCGTCTCGATCGGCCGGGGTGTCGGTGACGAAAGCAAAGTCGAGCAGTTTCTCGAACTGGCCGACCAGCTCGGTGCCACCCTCGGCTGCTCCCGGCCGATCGCCGACAACGGCTGGCTGCCCAAGGCGCGCCAGGTCGGCCAGTCGGGTCAGCTGGCGGCGAACTGCCGGCTCTATATCGCCATGGGCGTCTCGGGCTCGGTTCAGCACCAGTGGGGCATGAAGCATGTCGAAACCATCGTCGCGGTGAATACAGATCCCGAAGCGTCGATTTTCAGTATCGCCCGCTATGGCGTCGTCGGTGACATGTTCGAGATTGCCGAGGAACTCGAGAACCATTTCTAGGCACCCGTTCTAGGCTCCGGGCCGCCGGCAGAAGAGAGATCATCCGATAGTTTGCGCGTCAGACGGCCGCGCTTACCTCGGACAAGCAGAAGGAGGAAAGCAAGATGACCAGAAGAGTTTCCGCACTTGAAGCTGAGCACCGCGCGCTGGGCGCCGGGCTCGACGACTGGAACGGCATGGACGTTGCGTGGAGCTACGCCACGTCATCCGAGGTGGAGCACGACGCGGTGCGCGAGAACGCCGGACTGTTCGACGTCTCGGGGCTGAAGAAGATCTGGATCACCGGGCCGGAGGCGCTGGCCGTCGTCGATCGCGTCGCCACCCGGGAATTGAGTAAGGTCTACAAGGGCAAGTCGGTCTATTGCCCGCTGCTGACGGACGACGGCACGATCTGCGACGACAACATCATCTTCCACATCGACGACAACAAATATCTCTATGTCCACGGCTCCGGGCAAAGTGCCTCTCGGCTCGAGGAAGCGGCGCGGGGAAAGAACGCCGAGGTGCGTTTCGACGATGATCTGCACGATATCTCGCTCCAGGGGCCGAAGGCGCTGGGTCTGCTGAATGCGCACACGCCGGTGGATCTGGAGCCCCTCAAGTATTTCCATCAGCTCGAAACCACGCTCTTCGGTCGCAAGGTGATCCTCTCGCGGACGGGCTATTCGGGCGAGCGAGGCTACGAGATCTTCACCGACCGGGAAGACGTCGTGCACCTCTGGAAAAGAATCCTCGATGCGGGGCAGTCGGACGGCGTCATGGCTTGTTCGTTCAACTGCCTCGACAAGATCCGCATCGAGGCGGCGCTGCTGTTCTATCCCTATGACATGACCGAGGTGAATACGCCTTGGGAGCTGGGGCTCGGCTGGGCTATCTCGCGCAAGAAAGCCGACTTCATGGGCCGCGATGCGCTGTTCGCTGCGAAGGGCAAGGAGAAGGTGAAGTTCGGCGGCGTGTCCTGTGCCGCCACGACCGACGTTCTCGAGGCCGGCGCCAAGCTGCTTCTGAATGGCGAGGAGGTTGGGGTCATCAACAGTCCGGCCTATTCGCACCGGATGAAGAAGTCCTTGGCGCTGGTTCACTTGCGGCCTGACGTGGCGGAGGGAACGGTCCTCCAGCTCCGCGGTAAGGAGCAGTCGCATGACGTGACCGTGGAGCCGGTCCCCTTCCACGACCCGAAAAAAGCGCGCGCGCACGCCTGAGGCGTGTTCCATGGCCGGGCCGGGCACCGGTCGTGCCCGGCCTCGGTTCTCGCCGCGGTGGCGGCAACAGAGGGAATGAATGACCGCGGCCTCGGTCCCATCCTCGCCGTCCACTTTCCGTGCATCGGTTGTGGTTGCCCTGTCGGCGTTCGTCTGGGGATGTTGGTGGATTCCGCTGCGTCGGATCGACAGCTATGGACTGAAGGGCGATTGGACGAGCGTTGCCGTTCTGGGGTTCGCGGCGTTATGTCTGGCCCCGTTCATCCTCGGCCGTCTTGGCCGTTTGCGCCGGGCAGGCGCCATGGTCTGGGGGACGGGCCTGTTCTTCGGCGCCATGTTCTCGACCTATCAGCATGGGTTGATCACCGGAGACATCGTTCGCGTGACCCTGCTGTTCTACCTGGCGCCGGTCTGGGGCACCGTGCTGGGGATGGTCTTCCTCGGCGTCCGGTTCAGCCCGCAACGAGTGGTGGTGATCGTTCTCGGTTTCGCGGGCGCAGCGGTGGTGCTGGATTTCGACGGCAGCATTCCGACACCCCAGGGCCTTGGCGAATGGATGGGCCTCGCCTCCGGGGTCGTCTTCGCCATTGGCGCGACATTCGCCCATAAGGTCGTGGGCGACTACGAATTGGAGAAAGTCTGGCTGAGCCTCGTCTTCGGTGCTTTGCTCTCCACCCTGTTCGCCTTGATGAATCCGGTCTTCCCGTCGCCGTCTGCCAACCAGATTCTCGACGCGGCGCCGTTTACGATCGGGATCGTGGTCGCTGTCCTGATTCCGATTACCTGGACCATGGTCTGGGGCGCGCAAAAGCTGGATCCGGGGCGCATCTCTCTACTGCTCATGTTCGAGGTTGTGGCCGCCTCGATCACCTCGGCGCTGCTGGCGGGCGAACCTTATGGGATCGAGAAATTGATCGGGACGATAATGATTCTGACCGCCGGTGCCGTCGAAGCGCTCGCGGACCGCAAGGCGTGACCGGAAACTGCCTTCCGGTTCTCTATGCGCCCAAATAGGTTTTCTGGACCTGCTCGTTATGGCGCAACTCTTCGGCCACACCGTGGAGCACGATCTGACCGGTTTCCATCACATAGCCGTGTTGGGCCAGGCGCAGGGCCAGGCGGGCATTTTGCTCGACCAGCACAATGGTGCGGCCCAGCGCATGGAGCTGACTGATGATCTTCGCGATCTCCTGGATCATAATCGGCGCGAGGCCGAGCGAAGGCTCGTCGAGCAACAGGAGATCGGGTTCCGACATCAGGGCGCGTCCTATGGCGAGCATCTGCTGCTGCCCGCCGCTCAAAGTGCCGGCCAACTGCCTGTTGCGCTCCCGAAGGACCGGAAAGTGATGGAAGATCTCCTCCAGGGTCTTGCGCGTCTGCGTGCGGTCGGTGCGCAGATAGGCGCCCATCTCGAGGTTCTCCATGACCGTCATGTAGGGGAACACCCTCCGGCCCTCCGGCACCATGGCGATGCCGAGCGCGTTGATCTGCTCGGGCGTCATGCCGCTAATCGACTTGCCGCGGAAAACAATGTCGCCCCGCGTCGGCGCATGCAGGCCCGAGATCGCGCGCAGGGTCGTCGTCTTGCCGGCCCCATTCGCGCCGATCAGTGTGACGATCTCGCCTTCCGCGACGTCGATCGAGACGTCCTTGACAGCGGCGACCATGCCGTAGTGAATCCAGATATCCTTCAGGCTCAGCATAATTCAATGCGTCCCGTCGTCGCCGGTTCGCCGTGAGTCTGCCGGAGGTCGCTCAAAGGTCCCATTCGTCCGATCCCAGGTAGGCCTCGATCACCCGCGGGTCGCTGGCGACCTCCCCGGGCAGGCCCTCCATGAGCTTCTCTCCCAGACTCAGCACCGTGATCCTGTCGCAGGTGCCCATGACCGTGCGCATGTCGTGCTCGACCAGGACCACGGTGATCCCCCAGTCGTCGCGCAGGCGACGGATGTGGTCGGTCACCAGGGCGGTCTCCGTAGGATTCATGCCGGCAACCGGCTCGTCGAGCATGATAAGCTTGGGTTCCACGGCCAGCGCATTGGCGATCCCGAGAATCCGTTGGTGTCCATGGGCCATACTGGACGCCAGGGTGTCCTTCTGATCGATGAGTTCCATGAACTCGAGGATCTCGAGGGCGCGTTCGAGATTCTTCGCCCTCTGCTTCCGGTCCGAGGCGAACACCGCCTTGAACAGACCTTGCTTGGCCTGCAGATGGCGCGCCAGCAACACGTTCTCGAGCACGCTGTACGTCGGGAACATGGCATTGCGCTGGAATGTGCGGACCAGGCCGAGTTGCGCGATCTCGTGCGGCTTCTTGCCGTTGATAGTCCGCCCGTTGAACGTCACGGTGCCGGATGTGGGCGCGTAGGCGCCGCTTATGACGTTGAACAGCGTCGTCTTGCCGGCGCCGTTCGGGCCGATGATGCCGTGAATTTCCCTGTCCCTGACGTCGAGATTGACGTCGGATACGGCGGTCAGCCCGCCGAAGCGTTTGGTCACGGTACGGACCGTCAGGATATCCATGACGCGCACCCTGCGGGTTGCGAGCGGCGAACAACGGGGCGCCCGGTCATGATTCTTGGTTCCCGGCCGATGTTCGGTCGGCCTTGCCGCGACGCCTGGCGGCCAGCCGGTCCCGGACCTGCGCGAACACGCCCTCGAGACCGCCCGGTTGGAAAATCAGGAAAAAGATCAGGATGCCACCGAAGAGCAGCGGCCGCCATTCGAGCAGGGGCCGGGCCCACTCGAACACGATGGTCATCACGGTCAACCCGATGAGTGGTCCCCAGAAGGTCGACGTGCCGCCGACGACAATCCAGATAATCAGGTAGACCATCGTATTGACGTCGAAATTCTTCGGGTCGATCGCGCCCAGCCGGTGCGCCAGCAGCGACCCGGCGATCCCGGCGAAGAAGGCGCCGGTCACGAAGGCCATCGCCCGAAAGCGCTGCACGTCGATGCCCAGGCTCTCGGCCAGGCCCTCGTCGGTATAGATGGCCTTGAAGGTCTTACCGATCCGCGAGTGGTCGAGCCGGTACATGAACAGGAGCGAGGCGACGGCGACGACCAGCACGAAGAAGTAATAGGGAATCGGCTCGAAGAAATCGATCTCCCACATTTCGCCCGAGGGAATGCCGATCATGCCGCGCGCTCCGCCGAAGGGATCGCGGAACTTGATCCAGGACAGCCGGATCAGTTCGCCCAGCGCGAAAGACGCGATGAAGAAGCCGAACCCCTTGGTGCGCAGGAGAGGCGTAACGACGATCAAACCGACCACGGCCGCGACCACCGCGGCTAGGGGCACCGTCAGGAAAATCGGCAGGTCCCACCATTTGCTCAGCAGGGCGGTCGCATACGCGCCCGTTCCCATCATGACCACGTGCGAGAGCGACCAGTCGCCGGTCGTCGTCAGGATACGGTAGCTCGATACCAGGATGAGATTGATCAGGAAAAGGATGAGGACTTCGACCGAGTAGGTGCTGGCGGTGAAGGGTGCGACACCGGCGGCCACCAGGAGAACGACGGCAAGAAGCGGTTCTTTCCAGTTCACGACCGTCACGCCTTGACGCGGCCGAGCAGGCCTTGGGGGCGCACGACGAGGACGATCGCCATGAACGCGACGCCGACCATCTGGGCCACGATGGCGTCGGATACCGTGGTCACGAAGGTATGGATAAAGCCGAGCAGAACGGCGGCCAGAACGGCGCCGGCGATGCTCTCCATACCACCCAGGATGACGACGATGAAGGCCGTCAGGATCACTCCGTGGCCCATGTAGGGGGTCACGGGATGAATCGGCGCCATCAGGGCGCCGGCCAGCCCGGCCGAGGCGCCCGAGATCGCCATGGCCAGCATGGTCATGCGGTTGATCTTGATGCCCTGGAGGCGGGCTGTCTCGGGGTCCTGGGCGCAGGCGCGCAGGGCCTTGCCGGCCTTGACATGGTATAGGAAGAACCAGAGCAAACCGAGCATGGCAAAAGCGGTGGGAATGATCAGAAGGCGCTGCCAGCCGATGTTGGCGCCGAGAATGTCCGCCGCACCCATGTATGGGGTGGGGACGGAGCGCATCAGCCCAACCCCCCAGGTCTGGCCAACCAGAACCTGCAATATGAAGGCAAGCCCGGCGGTCGCCATGAACCCGGCCAGAACGTTACCGCGAGTCGGCAGAAAGATCAGCCGTTCGGTGGCGACGCCCATGGCACCGACAATGGGGATGGCCATGAGCACCGCCGCGGGAAACGGCCAGCCGAAGAGAGCGTAGAAAACGTAGACGACATAGGCGCCGGCCATGAAGAATTCGCCATGGGCGAAATTGGCCATCTTCATGACGCCAAAAGCCATGGCCAGACCGACTGCAATGATGGCGTAGACCGATCCCGCGACGATCGAATTAGAGATTGTTTGGATGAGTGTCGCGATATCCATCACAAAATGCCGATCTGGAAGGGGGTGTTGCGCAAGGGGAAGAAATAAGGCCGCGAAGGGAGCTCCCGCGGGAACTCCCCATACGAAAGCGGCCTTATTCCGGATTCATTAGCGCTGATAGTGCATTTGGCCCTTCTCTTCGACCACCTTAATGATTCGATCCTTTCGGGATTCGAACCACTGGTCGAACCTGACCTGAGCCTGAATTCGTTTGATGCCGTCGCGCGTCTCGTTGATCGGGATCGGCGGCGAAATCATATTGTCGATCCCCCACATTTCCTTGCCCGCCATCTTGGCCGGACCCAGGATTGTCGGAACGGAGGCCTGCGCGCGTAGGGACTTCAGGACGGCGTCGGGATCGAACGTGCCCGCGAATTGCGCACCCTCTGCCCAGACCATGAGCGTGATGACGTGATCCCAGTCGATGCCGGTGATCTCCCGATTCACGGTTTCCGGCGCGCCCGGCCCGTAGCGCCCCATCCACTCGGTGATGAAATCGTGCTGCCACGAGGGCGTGCCCCACCAGGGGTCGTCGAACAGGGGGAAACTGTCGGTCGCACCCTCGATATATTCGACCGGCACCTTCTGCAGAATCGATTCGGTATCCAGGTAGTTCGCCGAGATGATGCCCTTGAACCCCTGCAGATAGAGCTGCTCGATGATTTGCACCACGAAGGTGGGATAGGAGAGATTGAGGCTGACCACGTCCGGCTTGGTCGCCAGAATTGCGGTTACGACGGGCGCGAAGTCGGTGGTTTCGATCGCGTAGTGCTCGTCGTAGACGACGTCCCAGCCATCGGCCAAGGCGGAGCCCACCTCCCACGCCTGTGACGTCAGGCCGATGGTATCGTCCTGGGAGACCACCGCCCAGCGTTTGAGCGACGGATCGACGAAGCGGTGGTAGAAGGGTCGCAACATGTCGATGCGCGGAGTCACGTCGCCGCCGGCGATCAGGTACGGTCTGTCCGGCTTGATGTCGGTGGAGATGAGACTGGCGTAGATGACCTTCTTCTTGCTGAGGAAGGGGTGGGTCGCGTCGGCCGGGTTACCGCCGATGGCGCTGATAAACTTGACGTCATTCTCCAGCACGAGTTGCTTGGCGCCCTGCAGCGCCTTGCTGCCGACGGCCTCGTCGTCGAAGGCGAACATTTTCAAGGGATGCCGCTTGCCGGCGACCAGGAGGCCGCCCTCGGCGTTCGTGCGGTCGATGAAGATCTGGTTGCCGGTCAGGCCGGGCAGGCCCCAGCCGGCGTCCGGGCCGGACAGGGCCGCCAGGAAACCAATGTTGATTGTTTCGCCGACGGGCTCGTTACTTTGCGCATTCGCGGGCTTGATAAGGCTCGGCACCTCGAATGCGCTACCGGCCGACGCCGCCGCGGCGGCGGCGATGACCGCGCTTGAAGCCTTGAAGAAATTCCGTCTGGTTAGTCCCATTCTTGGCAACATTGCTACCTCCCTAGTTCATGAGTTCTGAAAGAATCTCTTTTCCCCTGATGCCTACGGCGCCTCGACGCCAAGCAGGTCCTGTCGCGCCTTTTCCAGATGCTTGCCGATGACTCGCTCGGCGGTTTCAGCGTCGCGGTTGCATAAGGCCGTGTAGAGTTCGCGGTGTTGCCGGTTGTATTCGGCGATGCGCTCCTCGGTGAGAATCTTGTTCTTCATTCTGTCCCACTGGCTGTGGCTCCGCACGTCGTTGATCTGCCGGTAGAGCCACGCCATGAGCGGGTTTCGGGTGCATTCCGCGAGCATCAGATGGAACTGCTCGTCCGCGCGCGAGAAGACCTCGGGGCTGTCCCCGCAATCCGCGACTTTCTTGAGCACTTCACCGATTCGCTCCAGGTCGCGGGCGGTCGCGTTCACCGCCACCAGCCGCGCGATATTCGGTTCGATCGCGAGGCGAACGTCGATCAGCTCGATTGGGCTCGTTACCTCGGCGATGTCGCGCCCCTCGATGGGCGAATGGTAGCTGACGAACGTCCCGCTGCCGACCCGGCGGGTGACCAGGTTCATTTCCTCAAGGCGACGCAGGGCCTCCCGGACGGTATTGCGGGATGCGTCGAAGTGACTGGCCAACTCCCGCTCGGCCGGCAACCGCTCGCCGTCAACATATTTGCCATCCAGGATCGCCTGGCGCAGGCGCGCCGTGATGGCGGCCGAGCCTGCGACCACAGGAAGGGCTCGTTCCGATCCCTCAGGCTGTGAGGTCATATCATCCACAACTCATTTCTAGGCCCAATTCGAACCGATTTCAAGCCAAATGAAAATATTTGGTTTGAAATCGGACCCAGTTTTGGTGCACTGTATAGCGGGTCTCATCAAGTCTGCCGTCCAGTGGCCGCGATATCGGGGGAAAAATGTCAAACCGTAGCGGCCCAGTTTGGACCAAATACGGCAGGTCCGCTGAAGCCGTCCGCCGGCCGGCTGCCGGGGGGGGGTAGTGGCGAGGCTCCCGGTGAGGGTGACATAGGGCCGCACAGGCGGAATCCGGCGCTCGTGTGGGCACCGAAGAAACCAAGGGGCAATCAGGGATGACAGATTTAGAAAAACACGTGGACGCGCCGGGCCGGGACAAACTGGTCAAGGAGGTTCGAGAGAAGATTCGCGACCTGGGGATTACCTATATCTACTACCAGTTCGTTTCGGTGACCGGGCGCATTGTCGGAAAGGGCATTCCGGCGGACCACTGGGAACAGATCGCCGAGCGTGGCTTCCAACTGGTCTATGGCTCGACCGCCAATCTCTTCCTCGACCGGCATCGCCAGTACATCGGCTACGGCCCGGAGGCCTCCGAGCTGGTCGGTATTCCCGATCCGGAGACGTTCTGCCAGCTTCCCTGGGACAAGCGCGTGGCGCGGGTGTTCTGCACCTGCTTCCGGAACCGCGAGGAACAGGAGAACCCGGGCGGCCATCTCACGTCGGATTGTCGCGGCAACCTGCGCATCCTCCACGAAGAGTTCCAGAAGAAATACAAGGGGCTGCACCTGCGGGCCGGAACCGAGCCCGAGATGATGTGGCTCAAGAAAGGCGAGGACGGGCTTCCCGATGGCGGCTTCTCCAAGCCGAACTGCTATCACATTGATCAGTTCGAATCGTTGCGGCCGGTCTTCATGAAGGTGATCGAATACGGGCGTGCCATGGGTCTCGACATGATCCAGGGCGACCACGAGGACGCGCCGGGCCAGCTTGAACTCAATTGGATGTTCGACGACGTGCTGCGCAACAGCGACAGGCTGACGACCTATCGCCAGATCTGCGCCCAGGTCGCCCGCGAGCATGGGCTGATCGCCTGTTTCATGTCGAAGCCTTTCATGGGCGTCTCGGCCTCCGGCTGCCACCACAACTTATCGCTCTGGAGCGGTGGCGAGGACAGCATCAATACCCTGGGCAACGATGTCCTGCCGGGCCTGGAGGGCTCCTTCTCCTACCGCAAGGGCGGCAAAAATCATTTCATGCCCGATCCAAAAATCGACAAGCGAAAGCCGGGCCCGGTCGGCCTGCAGTGCGTCGGCGGGGTGATGGAGCATCTGGCTGCCTTGACCGCTCTCGGCTCGTCGACCGTGAACTCCTACCGCCGCTTGTGGGACACGGGATTCTGGGCGCCGGTTTTTGCGGACTGGGGCTACCAGAACCGCACCTGCGCGCTGCGCATCTCGGCGCCCGGCCGGTTCGAATACCGGTCGGTCGATTCCATGGTCAATCCCTACCTGTTGGGCGGAGCGCTTCTGAAGGCCTTCGCCGACGGCATGGATCGAGACCTCGATCCGGGCGAACCGGAAGAGCGCAACATCTACCAGGCGATGGAGGCCGGCAAGGAAGTTAAGCGACTGCCCATGTCACTGGGCATCGCCTTGGACGCCCTGGCGAAGGACGAGGTCATCAAGCAAGCCCTGCCGGACGAGATGTTCAGAGTCTTCATGCACTACAAGCGGGACGAGTGGGAAAAGTTCAACAGCACAGTCACCAATTGGGACCTTGAGACCTATTGGGATTGCCTGCCGTGAGTCACTGGACTGCGTAGCTAGGAGGTACACAATACAATGTGCGGAATTGCTGGATTGATTCATAAGGGAATGACCGGCGACGTGGGCAAGGAGATGACGTCGATGCTTCAGGCCCTGAAGCATCGCGGGCCCGACTCCACCGGCTTCGCCCTCTACGGCACCCCCGATACGAGCCATTACGTAATGCGCTTCAAGGTGGCGGAACAGGATGACCTGAAGACGGGCTTCCGCATCCACCACCAGATCCGTGAGCGCAAGGCACAGGTCGACGAGCGCCTGGCGGAACTGGGGGCCACGGTTGAGCACGAAGACGAGCCCACCGAGTACGCCTATCGTTACATTTTCTCGTTTGACGGTGATCTCAAGCGCCTGGCCGACTATGTCGAGGACATCGAGGGGGCGGAGATCCTCTCGATCGGCAACGCCTTGGAGCTGGTCAAGGATCTCGGTGATGCCACCACGGTATCGTCGCAATACGCCCTCGGCGGATTTGTGGGGACGCACGGCATCGGGCACACGCGCATGGCCACGGAGTCCGACGTGGACATCCGTTCGGCGCATCCGTACTGGGCCTATCCGTTCAAGGACGTCTCAGTGGTCCACAACGGCCAGTTGACCAATTATTGGACGTCCCGGCGCGAGCTCGAACGGAGAGGGCATCGCTTCATGTCGAACTGCGACTCCGAGCTGATCGCCGTGTACATCGCCAATCAGATTGACCACGGCAACGATCTGGAAGAAGCCATGAGCCGCTCGATCCACGAACTCGACGGGGTGTTCACGTATCTGGTGGCCACATCGGACAGCCTGGGCATGGCCAAGGACGTCATGGCGGCCAAGCCGATGGTGCTTTACGAGAGCGACTCGTTCATCGCGCTGGCGTCGGAAGAGGTGGCAATCCGCAGCGTGTTTCCGCACGAGATCGACACCTCCGATCCATATGAAGGGGAGGTACGGGTATGGAAGAGCTGAACCAGGAGCATGAATCCCACCGCATGGGGATGCACACCGAGCAGCTTGCCGGTCGCACCCAACAGGTCTTCTTCGAGTCGGAGGCGGCCGAGAACTTGGCGAGTCCCGACAGCTTCGACGTCGACTTCAACAAGCGCACGGAAATCGACGTCGCGGACATGGACCCGATGGCGGTCAACCTCAAGATTCGCGAACTCATGGGTCAGGGCTATGGCACCATCGTCGTGCGCAACCCCGGAGCAAAGCATTCGCTCGGCGTCGGCATTCTGAACCGGCTGCAGCTCTACTTCGAAGGCAGCCTCGGGTACTTCGGCTGCGGCCTGATCGACGGACCCAATGTGCGCATCTCGGGCCGGGTCGGCTGGTCGTTCGCCGAGAACATGTTGTCCGGGACCGTGATCATCGAGAAGAACGCCGGCTCGACCTTCGGCGCCGCGATTCGCGGCGGCGACTTGGTGTGCAAGGGCGACGTCGGCGCGCGCACCGGCATCGACATGAAGGGCGGCACGATCATCGTCGGCGGCCGGACCGGCGCGTTCTCCGGCTTCATGATGCAGCGCGGCCGCATGGTCGTCCTGGGCGATGCCGGGACCAACCTCGGTGACTCCATGTACGACGGCACGATCTACGTCGGCGGCAAGATCGCCGGCTTGGGAGTCGACGCCGTGGAAGGCGAGATGACCGATCTCGACGCGCAATGGCTCAAGCGCAAGCTGGCCATCTACGGGCTGGAAGCACCGCGCGGGGCCGAGAACATGACCAAGATCGTCTCCGGCAAACAGTTGTGGAACTACGACAACCTTGAGCCGACCGAGAAGAAGCTAGTCCTCTAGGAAAGACGAAGGGAACCTGGATATGACCGCCGAACGCGCAACCCCACGGCCGGAAGAGGAGCCCAAGGCTCGAAAGTCGAAGCGGAATCACCACGTCCTTGGACAAAGCTTCATCTTCCCGCCCGAGGTGATCGACGACATCCATATCAAGGCCGAACTCGGCCGCTACCGGATGCGGGGCTTTTCGCTTTTCAAGAAGATCCCGTCCTGGGACGACTTGACGTTCTTGCCCGGTACGCTGACCCGGTTCGTGATCGAAGGCTACCGCGAGAAGTGTCTGACCAAGACGGTCATCGGACCCAAGGCCAAGCGGCCGCTGGAGCTCGATATCCCGATCTACGTGACCGGGATGAGCTTCGGTGCGCTCAGCTACGAGGCGAAAATGGCCTTGGCCCGCGGCGCCACGATGGCCGGAACGGCAACCTGTTCCGGCGAGGGCGGGATGATCCCGGACGAGCGGCGCTTCTCGGAAAAGTGGCTGTACCAGTGCATCCAGTCGCGTTACGGCTTCAATCCGCACCACCTGCGCCTGGCCGATGCCTGCGAGTTCTTTATTGGCCAGGGCTGCAAGGTCGGCCTGGGC
>JAJFGI010000085.1 GCA_021776215.1 Kiloniellaceae bacterium
AACGCGCGCCCGACAGATAAGGCCCGGGGTCGAGCGCCCGCTCGACGATCGCGAACGACTCGCGCATCTGCCGCGCCGCCGCGCCGCGCACCCCCTCGCGGCCAGCGGTATCGTCGGTATAGCGGTCGGCATAGTAGTAGCGCAGGTCCGCCTCGTAGATGTTCGCGACACAGAAGAACAACCAGCGATAGGCTTGCGCCCGTGTCGGATCTCCGGGCGGCGGGAGAAGGTCGGCGGCGGGATGGGCATCGGCGATATGCAGAACCATGGCCGCCGACTCGCTGATCACCGTGCCATCGGGCAGGCGCAAGGCCGGCACCTGGCCGCGCGGGTTGACCGCCAGGTACTCGGGTGTGCGATGCTCGCCCGCCTTCGTGTCGACGGGGTGCAGCTCGTAGAGTGCGCCCGTTTCTTCCAGCACCGCCTGTGGTGCGAACGCCCCCGTATCGGGGCACCAATACAGCGTGTACATGATGCATCCTCCCAGCGCCCAAGATAGGCCGCGCCGCTGCCGCCACGCCAGCGCCGCATTTTGGCCCCGGAAATGACTGTTGACAGGCGAGAGACTCGTCCGCACCTTCGTCCTGCCAATACGAATCGGCAGGTATTGCTGCGGCTCGGTTAAGAAATGTTAAGCAATGGCGCGTTACGATCCATGGAGATCGCAGCCTTGCACACCCGGGCATCCTTTTCGGCAGCGGCCGAAGCCAGGCAAGTAGCCGAAGTGACGGGGGACCTTCGTACTTGAGACACATTTTGCTTCGACTGCCACCGATTGCCCGCTCCGCCAAGGCGACCACCTTGGCCGGTCTCATCAGCCTGCCGCTGCTGGGCGGCCTCGTATTCGCGCTCTGGCCGACGGCCGTGTGGCACCGCGCGCCCGCCCCGTCCGTGACGAATGCCGAGCCGCGCGAGCAGCTTCCGCGCCCCCAGGAGCGTCAGATCGCATCTACGGCGGAAGCGACCGCCGAAGAAGAAGTCGAGGCGGTGGCGGCGGACGAACCGACGATCATCTCGCGCAACCTGCGCGTGGCCAGCGGCGATACACTGATGGCGTTGCTGACCAACGCCGGGGTCCAGCGGCAAGAGGCGTTCGAGGCGATCACCGCCCTGAGCGACGTCTTTAGCCCCCGCAAGCTGCGCCCGGGTCAGGAAATACGTCTCGATCTGGAAGCCGACACCCCCGAGGCCGAGCCGCGCCTGCTCGCGCTCAACATGCAGCCGGACGTGGAGCGCGACGTCCGGGTGATCCGATCGGAAACTGACGGGTTCGTGGCCGAGGCCATCGCCCGGCCGCTGGTGGCAACCACGGTCCTGGCAACCGGCCGGATCGATAACAACCTATCCGCCGACGCCTCCGCGGCGGGCGTCCCCACCTCGGTTCTGATCGAGATGATTCGCATCTTCAGCTTCGATGTGGACTTCCAGCGTGACATCCAGCCCGGCGATGACTTCGAAGTCCTCTATGACGCCAAGCTGGAAGAGGATGGATCGCTGGCGAAGACCGGCGACGTGCTGTACGCGGCGATGACACTGTCCGGCAAACGCACCGAGCTATATGGCTTCACGCCGAAAAGCGGCGTCAGTGATTTCTTCGACACCAAGGGCCAGTCGGTGCGTAAGACGCTGTTGCGCACACCCATCGACGGCGCCCGGCTGTCGTCCAGCTTCGGCATGCGCAAGCACCCGATCCTGGGCTATACGCGCATGCATCGGGGCAGCGATTTCGCCGCCCCCAGAGGCACTCCCATCTATGCCGCCGGCGACGGCACCATCCAGATCGCGGGGCGCAAGGGTGCCTATGGCAACTACGTGCGCATCCGCCACAACTCGACCTACGATACCGCCTACGCGCACATGAACAGCATCGCCAAGGGCATGCGCTCGGGCAAGCGGGTGCGCCAGGGCCAGATCATCGGCTACGTGGGCACCACCGGCCGCTCCACCGGCCCGCACCTGCACTACGAAGTGCTGATCGACGGCAAGCAGGTCAATCCGGCGAAAATCAAGCTGGCCTCGGGTGAAAAGCTGAGAGGCGCCGATCTACAGCGCTTCGAGGACCGCCGCGCCGAGATCGACATCTGGCGCGGCGCCGGGCCGGCCATCACTCAGACGGTCAAGGCCGATTGATCGAACGCGGCCGCATCATACGGCCGCTAGCGTCTAGTCGTCATCCCGGCCGCAGCGAAGCGGAGAGCCGGGATCCATAGGCTGCATCACCCGAGAGATGGAGCCCGGATCGGCCCTTGCGGCCCGTCCAGGATGACAGGCGGTCCTTCAGATGCCCTACTCCCAGCCGACGCAATATGGCTCGGGCTTGAGGTCTTCCGGCGCGCCAGCCAACCCTGGCGGCGGGAATTTGGTCTTGAACGTGAAGGCGCGCTTGGTCGGACCGTGCTTGTCCAACAGGGCTAGGCGCTCAAGGCCCTCCGGCACGCTCGGCTGCGCGCCCGCGGGAACCCACCACAACACTTGATAGGCACCCTTGGGCGGTGTGAACCACTGCCGCCGTTTGCCGACCACTAGGCGGTGCGCCGACTTGTAAGCGAAGTCGAACAGAGCCTCGACGCTTTCCCAGACCGACATGTTGACGATCAAGCGCGGATCATCCGTCGCCTGTATATCAGTCGCGTTGCCGGACTCGGATTGCAGCCGCCAGACGAAACCGGGGCTGTTGTCCGCCAGAGCGTTCACCTCGTCCAGGCGCGCGATGAATTCAGCGATGCGCGGATCGTCCAGCTCGTAGAGTGCGGTCGCCACGTTCAGTTGCGCGATATGCCAGTCTTGCACGAGCCTCTCCCCATCCGTGAAACGCTGGTTGGCTCAGGCAGCTTGCACCATCTCGCCGTTGACGATCAAGCCGCCGGCCCCGGCACTCACTTCGACCGTGTCTCCGTCGCCGACCTCGCCTTCCAGGATCAGGCCGGCCAGGGGGTTCTGCAGCTCGCGCTGGATGACGCGCTTGAGCGGCCGCGCCCCATAGACCGGATCATAGCCCCGGTCGGCCAGCCAGGCGCGGGCCGCATCGTCCAGGGTGAGGGTGATCTTGCGGTCGCCCAGAATGGCCGCCAGGCGTGCGATCTGGATATCGACGATGCCGGTCATCTGCGCCCGGGTGAGCCGGTGGAACAGCAAAATCTCGTCCAGCCGATTGAGGAACTCCGGGCGAAAGGCGGCGCGGACGACCTCCATGACCTGCTCGCGGACGGCGCCGCTGTCCTGGCCTTCCGGCTGGGCCGCCGAAATATACGCCGTCCCGATTTTGCTCTGATTTTGCCCGCCGCCGTATCGGGCGGCTACAAATCGAATTCCCCGCGCGCCTTCGCCTCAATCGAAACTGTCATGCCCGTGCCTGACACGGGCATCCGTGGATTGCGTGGTCAGGCCCGGCGACGACCATTTGAGGTGCCCAAGCCAACCTATGTGGATCGGGCTCACAGCTAGAGCCTGACCGAAAAAGGGTTGAGCCCGGATCCGCCTCCGGTTTACTTGATGACGAGGTTGTTGCGGACCTCCTTGACCCCTTGGACACCGGCAGCCACCGTGCCGGCGCGCTCCTTGATGGACGCCGAGTTCACGAAGCCGCTCAACTGAACGACACCCTTGAAGGTCGTGACGTCGATCTTAAAGACGTTCAGATCTTTGTCGCCGATAAGCTCGGCACGCACCTTGGTGCTGATGGCCGCGTCGTCGATATACTCGCCCGTGCTTTCACTCGTTGGCGTGCTGGTACAGCCCGCCATCGGCCCGACAAGAAGACCGGCGAGAACGAGAGCTGCCAAGAGATGCGATGATTTCATGCCCGTCTCCCTTCATGTCCGTTTTGGGTTCTCTTATCTTAACATTGATGCGTCTTCAAGCCGCAGCGTTCGACAGTCCGCCTATCAGATCAAATCCGACCCATGAGAAGCAGGACGACGAGGATGATCAGGATGGTGCCGATGACACCTATGCCGCCATGCCCGAAGCCATAGCCGTAGCCGCCGAAGCGGCCACTGAAGCCACCAAGCAAGAAGATGACGAGGACGATGACTAGAATGAGCCCCAGCGACATGATTACCTCCCTTTGCAGACCCTAACCAAACATCGAGCCTCTTTCCACGCCGACTGTGAAGCCCTTCATCAGCATGTTCCGGATGACGCACTATCAAGGGCGCCATCCAGGAACTTTAGACCTACTTCTTTTCGATGGAAATACCACTTTTGTCGACGTTGATCTCGACGCCGCTGGTCTTCTGCCGCTCCTGGTAGAGCTGATAGCCGACGACCCCGGCGGCGACGACGAGCGCGCCGATGACGAGGTAGAGAACATTACGATTCATCGCCCAGGTGTCCTTTCTATGTTTTGCCGTTGATTTTCCTCGCCGATCCGACAACCCAGTCCTTATCCATGCTGTCTTCCCCCCAAGACCTAGCAAAGCCCATGAGCCGGAGAGGTGGGCCATGGTGTAGTTCAGTGCGTCCTTTGTTGCCAAAGCCGAAGTAGCAGACTACTGAGCGACTATCTGTTCAAAATTGCTCATGGCGCAATTTTAGCCGCGAAAAACCTTATTTTGGATTGCCCCTGCCATGATGGGCGCGGGCTTGGCTTGTTCCTCGTTCTCTTTGGCATGGTTGCGTACGGTTTGCTCCCGGGATAATAGGCCGACCGGGCAAACGCACTCAGACTTTGATATTTCAGGGCAGGAGTCCTGCCTCGCGGTAGTACCTGAGCGCCCCCGGATGAATTGGCATCACCGCCTCGCTGGGCACCATGACCTTGATGTCCAGGGTCGACAGCGCGGGGTGCAAGCGCCGGAAATCAGCGAAATTCTCGAACACCGCCTTGACCACGGCATATGCCAGCTCATCTGACTGATTGCTCGATGTGACGAGCATGGCCTGCGTGCCGAATGTCGGGATATCGTCGGGGTTGCCGGCGTACATGCCGCCGGGAATGACAGAGGCAATGTAATATGGATGCGCTGCCAGGAGCCGATCAATCGGCGGGCCAGCGACGCGCACCAGCCTCGCCTGGCAACCCGTCGTGGCCTCCTGGGTAAGCCCATTGGGATGCCCCGCTTGAAAAATGATCGCGTCGACTTTGTCGCTACAAAGCGCCTGGTTCTGTTCGGCGGGCCCGAGCTCCAGCACACGTTCTGTATCCGATATCGTCCAGCCATAAAATCCGAGGACGACATCGCGGGTGAAGGTGTATCCGGCACCGCTTTTGCCGATGCCAAGGCGCTTGCCGCGCAAATCCTGAAAATCGCGTATGCCGGTATCGGCGCGAGCAACAACGGTAAATGCTTCCGGATAGAAGGCGATCAACATGCGCAGCTTCGGATCGGGGCCGGCGGCGGCAAACGGTCCCTCACCATGAAAAGCGGCATAGGCGACGTCGGTCTGCGAAAGGCCAAACGTTGACTCCCCGCTCTCGATTCGTCGGATATTCGCCACCGAGCCATCGGAACTCACTGCCACGCATGGCATTTCCCGATGCTCGTCCACCAGATTGTACATGCGGCAGATCGCGTTTCCGACGGGATGATAGACACCGCCGGGGGTTCCGGTGGCAAGAGTAACCGGGGTGGGGGCAAGGACAACGGACACCGCCAGGCAGCCTGAGACGGTGCTGGCCATGATCGCCGCCGCAAGGCGAAGCGCTTGTCTAAACGGCATGACCGAGTCTCCCTTGCCCGCCGGGTTGGCGGGCCTCACCTGTCAAGCTCATACTGGATCTTCGAGCCGTCACGCTCGAACTCGCCGCGCACCCAAAGGTTTTCCTTGTCGTACCAGATGCTACCGGCGAGATAGGGCGTGATGAACGTATAGCGGGTGGCGCGAACCGGGCGGCCGGCGATCACAATTTGCTCGTCGGCAAACTTGCGGGCACTGATACCAATGATGCCGCCATGCTGCGCGTCAACCACCGTCGCCTGCTCCAGCACCGCCGGGGTCCATAAGCTGTTTGACGTCAAGGTTGCGGCGGATGCGATAAAGGGACCGCCCTTGCTCACCACGCGAAATCCCTGAGGCGTCGCCGCGCCCTCAACGTGGAGGGTCTCGCCATGCTCCACCGTTTCACTGCTCAGTGACATCAGCCGCCCAGCGCGCCAAGTCTCACTGGAGCGGTGACTGTAGGCGAACACGGTAAAGAAGGCTATTTTCACCAAGAGATGAATTTCGGTGTTGACCCGCGTTTCTCCGGTTGCCGACGAATACAAGATCGTGTGGGTGCCGATCTTGGAGCCCTTATACAGGACCGAGAATCGTCGATCGCCGGCCCCCGCCGGCAAGGCGATTGCAGTCGCGGCATGAGCGACGTGAGGAAAAGCACAACCGACGGCACCGGCAAGTCCGGCCATCAAGAGCGCGCGTCGCCGAACAAACGGTCCCTTCTGACCAGGGTATCTGGGGACAGTATATAGTTTTCTTAGAACTATATACTGTCCCCATTTATCAATATACTGCCCACATCTATTCGCATTTATTCCACGTTCATTTGCGCGATACGCCAGTC
>JAJFGI010000086.1 GCA_021776215.1 Kiloniellaceae bacterium
CGCGACCTTGCCTGGCGACTGGGTGTCACCGTCGGCACGATCAGCCGGGCCTATGCCGAGGCCGGACGGCGGGGCCTGGTGAGTGGCGAGGTCGGCCGCGGCACCTATGTGCGCACAGCGATTCCGGCGGTCACCCAGGCCATGGCCGGGCCGGCGCCCGGGGACACCTTCATCGACATGACCTTGAATTTTCCGGCGGCCGGCAGCGAAGCGGCCGCCATAGGGCCGGTCCTCCAGGCGATGGCCGCCGATCCGGCAACCCCGGACCTGCTGCGCTACCACGCGAATGGCGGCATGCCCGCGCATCGCGCCGCCGGGTCGGAATGGCTGGAGCGCTGCGGCGTGCCGGTAACGCCGGAGCGCGTCCTGGTCACAGCCGGCGCGCAACACGGCGTGACCATCGTGCTGGCCTCCCTGACCCGGCCGGGCGACCGCATTCTGACGGAGGGGGTGACGTATCCGGGGGTGCAACTAGTCGCCCGATTGTTGGGCCTGCACCTGGACCCCCTGCCCCTTGACGCCCACGGCCTGCAGCCGGAGGCCTTGGACGCGGCCTGCCAACGCGGGAGCTACCGCGCCCTTTATTGCATCCCGACATTGCACAATCCGACGACGGTGACCATGCCGGCGGAACGGCGCCAGGCCATCGTCGACATCGCCCGCCGCCATGGCCTGCCGATCCTGGAGGACGACATCTTTCGCCGTCTGGCGCCGGAACCGCTGCCACAGCCCCTGTGCACGCTGGCGCCGGAGCTGGTCTACTATGTGACGGGTCTGTCGAAAACGACGGCGCCGGGTTTGCGCGTCGGCTTCGTCGCCGCGCCCGCCGTCGCCGTCGATCGTCTGGCCAGTGCCATCCGCACCACCTGCTGGATCGCGCCGCCGATCACGGTTGAGATCGCCTGCCGCTGGATCCGCGACGGCTCGGCCGAACGCATCCTCCAGGACCTGCGGCGGGAAGCGGCGTGGCGGCGCGAGCGGACTCTCAAGGCCCTCGGCCGCTGGGACATCGACTGCGCGCCCGGCGCTTTGCATATCTGGCTGCATCTGCCCGAGCCCTGGCGCTCCACCGACTTCGCCGCCGAGGCCAAGCGGCGCGGTCTGGGCGTGACTCCCGCGGAAGCCTTCTCGATCGGCCGCCGCGCGCCCTCCCATGCCATCCGCGCTTGCTTCGGCCCGCTGCCGAGCCGCGCGGTTCTGGACAAGGCGCTGGGGATTCTCACCGAGATGCTGGAGGATCGGCCCCTCCAGGCCTTCGGCTCGATCGTCTAGCGGTCCGATCCGTCGAAGGGCCGCACCGTATGGCCGTGATTGACCGGTCCGTGACCGCGGCCGAGGCCGGGCGCGGTGCGAATGGCCTCGTACAGGTAGGCGCGGGCGCGCACCACCGCGGCGCGCAAATCCAGGCCCTGCCCCAATCCCGTGGCGATCGCCGAGGCCAGGGTGCAACCGGTGCCGTGCGTGTGCGGCGTATCGATGCGCGGGCTTTCAAAGGTCTCGACCGTATCGCCGGCGACCAGCACATCCACGACGGTCGCGCCGCTCAAATGCCCGCCCTTCACCAGCACCGCACCCGGCCCCAGATCGCGCAGCCGCTTGCCGGCGCGCACCATGCCGTCGACATCGCCGATGGTCTCGCCGCACAGGCACTCCGCCTCGGGAGCATTGGGGGTCAGCAGGGTGGCGCGCGGCAACAGCCGCCGTATCAGGATCGCCACCGCCCCGGGATCGAGCAAGGCATCGCCGCTTTGCGCCACCATCACCGGATCGACCACCACGGGTATGGCTGGGTCGAGTGAATCGAGCACCTCGCACACCGCGCCGATCACGGTGTCGGAATGCAGCATCCCGGTCTTCACCGCATCCGCGCCAATATCCTCCAGGACGAGCCGCATTTGATGCTGGATAAAGGCAGGGTCAACCCCAACGACCCCAAAGACGCCGCGCGTATTCTGCGCCGTCAGCGCGGTGACCGCCGTGGCGGCGTACCCGCCCAAGGCCGTCACCGTCTTGATATCGGCCTGAATGCCGGCGCCGCCGCCGGAGTCCGACCCGGCGACGATCAGCACGCGGGCGGGCGCGGCCATCCCCGGCCCCTAACTAGCTACGGGCGCCGCGGGCGACGTCGGCGATGGTGCCGATGACGCTGTCCACCGCGGCGCCGACCTGGCCGGCATCCTCGCCCTCGCCCATGACCCGGATCAGCGGCTCGGTCCCCGATTTGCGGACCAGCAGCCGGCCGCCGCTACCCAGCGCGGTCTCCGCCTGGGCGATGGCCGCACGGACCCGCGCGTCCTCGAGAGGGGCGCCGCCATTGAAGCGGATGTTCTTGAGGATCTGCGGCAACGGCTCGAACAGGCGCGTCACGGCGCTGGCCCGGCCGCCACTCTGCACCAGAACGGCCAGGACCTGCAGGGCGGCGATCAGGCCGTCACCGGTCGTCGTATGGTCGCTGAGCACCACGTGGCCGGATTGCTCGCCGCCGACGTTGAAACCGCCATCGCGCATGCGCTCGACCACATAGCGGTCGCCGACCGGCGTGCGCGCCAGTTCCAGCCCGAGGCTGGCGATAAATCTCTCCAGCCCCAGATTGGACATCACCGTCCCGACCACGCCGCCGCCGGTGAGTTGGCCGGCCTGATGCCACGAGCGAGCCACCAGGGCCAGCACCTGGTCGCCATCCACCAGCCGCCCGGTCTCGTCGGCCAGCACGACCCGATCCGCGTCGCCGTCCAGGGCCAAGCCCAGATCGGCGCCATGCGCAACTACGGCCTCCTGCATGGCCTCTGGTGTAACGGCGCCACAATCCTTGTTGATATTGAAGCCATCCGGGGTGACGGCGATGGGCACGATCTCGGCGCCCAGCTCGTAGAGCACCTTTGGCGCCACCCGGTAGGCCGCTCCGTTGGCGCAATCCACGGCGATCTTGAGGCCGTCTAGGCGCAGGCCCTTGGGGAAGGTGTTCTTGACGAACTCGATATAGCGGCCGACGGCATCGTCCAGGCGCCGGGCCTGGCCCAGATGATCCGCGGCCGCCAGACCATCGGCGCCGCCGTTGTCGATACGCGCCTCGATGGCCCGCTCGATGTCGTCGGACAGCTTGTAGCCGTCCGGTCCGAACAGCTTGATGCCGTTATCTTCATAAGGGTTGTGCGAGGCCGAGATCATGACCCCGAGATCGCCGCGCAACGATCGGGTGAGCATGGCCACCGCCGGCGTCGGCAGCGGCCCGAGCAGCACCACGTCCATGCCCACGGCGATAAATCCGGCGGTCATCGCCGGCTCCAGCATATAGCCGGACAGCCGCGTGTCCTTGCCGATGACCACCAGATGGCGGTGGTCGCCGCGCTGAAACTGAGCGCCCGCCGCCTTGGCCACCGCCAGGGCGGTTTCCGCGGTGATCGGCTCGCGGTTCGCCGTTCCCCGTATGCCGTCGGTGCCGAATAGCTTGCGCATGGTTCCTCGACTCAACGCCGCGAGGGGTTAAGAAAATCGGAATTCCGCCTTATAGCAGAACCCACCGCGGCAAACACGGCCTTCCATATTGGCCCGCGACCAGGGCTACTGGCTGCCGGCACCTTCACTCTCGATAGCGTTCCACACCGCCAAGGCCTGCAGGGTTTCCACCACGTCGTGGGCGCGGATGACCTGAACCCCGCGTGCGACCCCCGCCAGCGCTCCGGCGAGCGAACCGGGCACCCGGTCCTTGGCCGCCCCGGCCGCGGCCACCCGCCCGATGAAGCTCTTGCGGCTAACGCCGAGCACCACCGCGCACCCCAGGCCCTGGAAGACCGCGAGCTGATCGAGAATGCGCAGATTGTGGGCCACCGTCTTGCCAAAGCCGATGCCGGGATCCACGGCGATGCGCGCCCGCGGAATGCCCGCCGCCGCGCACGCGGCAACGCGCGCCGCCAGGAAGTCGTATACATCGAGGGGCGCATCATCGTAACGCGGCTCGCGCTGCATGGTCTGCGGCTCGCCCCGCATGTGCATGAGGATCACCGGCGCCTGCCGCCGGGCGGCCAGGGCCAGGCTCTCGGGATCGCCGGCCAGAGCCGTCACGTCGTTGACGATCCGGGCCCCCGCATCCAGGGCCGCGGCCATGACCGCGGCGCGGCGGCTATCGATGGAAACCAGAACACCGGCCTGGGCCAATCCGGTGATCACCGGCACGACGCGGCGTAATTCTTCCTCCGGCGGCACCGGTGCCGCGCCGGGGCGCGTCGACTCGCCGCCGACGTCGAGAATGCCCGCCCCCGCCTCGTGCATGGCCAGCCCATCGGCGATGGCCCGTTGCGGGTCGAAGCGGTCGCCACCGTCGGAGAAACTATCGGGGGTGACGTTGATGACCCCCATCACCTGCGGCCGCTCCAGATTCAGGCCGGCAAAAGGCGGGCGGGCGGCACTCAGCTGGCGCAAGAGGTCTTCGGCGGCGGCGGCAAGCCCGAACCTCTCGGCCCACTTTGCGGCCTCCGCCGCGGCGATCACGGAGCGGGCGCGCTCTGTCGCCCCGTCCCGAACCACGGCTTCGCACTGCTGAAATCGCAACGGCCCGCCGGCAAGCGGCACGTCATCCGCAGCGGCAACCGCGCCAATCCGCACCAGCGGTCGAAGCGTGAGACTGGCGGTCATGGCGTATCGCCTCGACTAAAGGTCACCGGATGCGCGAAAGCCCCGCGCACGCACGGGGCTTTGCGATGTCGAGTTACGGCCGTTCGAGCTTTGCTCAGCCGCCGGGCTGCGGCTCCGGTTCCAAGCCGCCCGGCGCGTCCTTGCCGCGGCCCTTGCTGGCCTTGCCGCTCGGCGGCACCGAGGTACGCCGGCCGCGCGGACCTTTGGTGTCCGTCGGCTCGCTGCGGTCCACGACCTCGCCGCGCAGGACCGCTTGCACCTCTTCGCCGCTCAGCGTCTCGTACTCGAGCAGGCCCTTGGCCAAGGCGTGCAGATCGTCCATGTGGTCGGTCAAAACCTGGCGCGCCTGCTTTTCCGCTTCATCGACAATGCGGCGAATCTCCTCGTCGATGATCTGCGCCGTCGCCTCGGAGATATGCTGGCTGCGCGATACCGAATGGCCGAGGAAGACTTCGTCGGTATTCTCATTGTAGCGCAGCGGCCCGAGCTTTTCGCTCATGCCCCATTCCGTGACCATGGCGCGGGCCAGGTTGGTCGCCTGCTGGATGTCGTTGCCGGCCCCGGTGGTGATGTTCTCCGGGCCATAGACCAGTTCTTCAGCAACCCGACCGCCGAACATCATGGCCAGCTTGGCCGTGATCTCCCCCTTCTTGTACCCGTAGCGGTCCCGCTCCGGTAGGTTCATGGTCAGGCCCAGGGCGCGACCGCGCGGAATGATGGTGACCTTGTGCAAGGGGTCGTTGCCCGGCACGTTGAGGCCGACCAAGGCATGACCCGCCTCGTGATAGGCGGTCAGTGCCTTCTCGTCCTCGGTCATGACCATGGAGCGGCGCTCGGCGCCCATCATGACCTTGTCCTTGGCGAACTCGAAGTCCGCCATGGTGACCACCCGCTTGCCGGTGCGCGCCGCGATCAGTGCCGCCTCATTGACCAGGTTGGCCAGATCGGCCCCGGAAAAGCCGGGCGTGCCGCGGGCGATGACTTTCGGATCCACGTCCGGGGCCAAGGGCACCTTGCGCATGTGCACCTTGAGGATCTTTTCGCGCCCGAGAATATCGGGGTTTGGCACGGTGATCTGTCGGTCGAAGCGGCCCGGCCGCAGCAAGGCCGGATCGAGAACGTCGGGCCGGTTGGTCGCGGCAATGAGGATGACGCCCTCGTTCGCCTCGAAGCCGTCCATCTCGACCAGAAGCTGGTTCAGGGTCTGCTCGCGCTCGTCGTTGCCGCCGCCCAGGCCGGCGCCGCGATGGCGGCCGACCGCGTCGATTTCGTCGATGAAGATGATGCACGGGGCGTTTTTCTTGCCCTGCTCGAACATGTCGCGCACGCGGCTGGCGCCAACGCCGACGAACATCTCGACGAAGTCGGAGCCGGAGATGGTGAAGAACGGCACGTTGGCCTCGCCGGCGATGGCCCGCGCCAACAGGGTCTTACCGGTGCCCGGCGGGCCGACCAGCAGGCAACCCTTGGGTATCTTGCCGCCCAGGCGTTGGAACTTCTGCGGATCGCGCAGGAACTCAACCACCTCTTCCAGCTCGTCCTTGGCCTCGTCGACCCCGGCCACGTCGTCGAATGTGACGCGCCCGACCTTCTCGGTCAGCATGCGCGCCTTACTCTTGCCGAAGCCCATGGCCTTGCCGCCGCCCGATTGCATCTGGCGCATGAAGAAGATCCACACACCGATGAGCAGCAGCATGGGGAACCAGGAGATCAGGATCGAAAGTAGCGGGCTCACCTCTTCGGGCGGCGCGGCCTCGATGCGCACGCCGTTCTTGCGCAGGCGATCGACCAGGGTCGGGTCCTCGGGCGTGAACGTCCGGAACTGCCGGCCGTCGCGGAACTCGCCCTCGATCTCCTGCCCCTGGATCTTGACTTTCGAGACCTGGCCGCTATCGACTTGGTCGACGAAATCGGAGAACGCCAACGGCTGTTGCCGTCCAGTGGTCGCGGTGCCCTGGAATAGATTGAACAGCGCGAAGAGAAGCAGCACGATGACGAGCCAAAGTGCGGCGTTGCGGCTGAAGTTCAAAACCCAATCCCCTTCCTCAGCGCGTCTGGGCCCGGTGGGACTTGGCCACCGCCGGCCAGGCGCAAATCAAGCCCGCTTTCTTGAGCCTCTTGGCTATTAAGATAATGTGCGTTGTCGCCTAAGCAACTGTAAAGGACCCGGCGGTTAAAGAAATTCTTGGCGAAAAACTGCTGGCCATCATGGTTAATCTCCCGGCTCCAGCTCGCCCGTAGCCCAATTGCGGGACCGAGATCAGCCCCAAACCGTCGCGAAGGGCCGGCAGACCGTGGGTCGCCGAGGCCGGAATAGTCGTGGCGAATGCCGGTTCAGCGGCCCGCACTTCGGTCCAGCCAGCGGCCCCAAGAGGACCTACCGTTAGGCCGCCCCGGCGTGGCGCGGCGCGGCGGTGCACCCGCAGGGCAAAGCGATGATCCCAATACAATGTCTCGCCCGCCCGAACCAATCGGTCCCCAGCCCGGCCTGATTCGCGCACGACCAGAATGCGCCCGCGCCGCGGCATGAAGCGGCAGCCGCCCAGGGTCGCCCCGCTCTCCAGCCCGGCGACCACCCGTCCATAGAGCCGCTCCAGGCGCTCCAGGCGCGGCGGGTATTCCAAACCGCCCACCAGCATGGCTATGCGGGCCAAGGCGCGCAGGCCGACCTCAGGGGCCGCCGCCGCCAGGGGCGCCGGGTCGAGCCACAGGAAGCCGGCCGGATGCACCGTGGCGGCGCGGGCCAGGACCGTCGCGGTGGATTGCGCCAAGGCCGTCCGCGCCCGGCCCAGCCGCGTCGCGGTGGCGGCAAGACGGGCCGGGCTCAGCCCCTCGGCGGCCAGCGCCGGCATGAGCCCGCGCAGGCGCACCCGGGCATGCGCGGGGTCCAGGTTGCTCGGATCCTCGATCCAGGGCACGCCGCGGCGGCGCAGGGTCGCCTCCAGGCCGGCCCGCGGCAGACCCAGCAGCGGTCGCAGCACGCGCAGTCCCGGCGTCTCGGTAACCGCCGCCATCGCCGCCAAGCCGTCGAGACCGCTGCCCCGGCCGAGGCGCAGCAGGAAGGTCTCGGCCTGGTCCTCCAGTTGATGGCCGAGCGCCAGATGCAGGATCCCCTGGCGGGCGCACCAGTCGCCGAGCAAGCCATAGCGGGCCCGCCGGGCCGCCGCCTGCACGTTCGCGGTCGGCTTGGCGCCGCGCCAGCGCAGCACCCGGTGGGGCACGCCGAGCGGACGCAAGGTCCGGCCGACTTGCGCCGCCTCGGCCGCCGATCCCCGGCGCAGGCCGTGATCGACGGTCAGTGCGGTCATGGTGCCGCCGCGCGCCGACACCCAGCGGTGCAGCAGCACGGCGAGCGCCATGCTGTCGGCACCGCCGGAGACGGCGGCGGCTACATGTGGCTTCGGTTCGAAGGGTTCGAAACCGCGCATCAGCGCGGCGAACTCGGTCGCGGTGATAGCCTTCGCCGGATCCGTTGCCGGCCGGCTCACGCTCATCGGCTCACGAGCAGCCGAGGCGCTGCTGCTCCTGCTTGGCGCGTTGGATCAGGGTGACGGCGGCGTTCTTGTAGCGCTTCAGCAACTCGGTGAGCGTGCCGCACGCATCCGTCTTGTTGCCCAGTGATCCCAGGGCCAAACCGAGCTTGAGCAGGTTGTCCGGCGCCTTGGAATTGTCCGGATATTCCTGGTATGCCTCGGCGAAGGTGACCGCCGCCTGCTGAAAATCGCCGCGCACGTAGTAAGTCTCGCCCAGCCAATACTTGGCGTTGCCGGCGAGCGGGTCCTGCGGATGCTCTTCGACAAAGGCGCGCAGCGCGATTTCCGCGTCGTTGTAGTTGGCCTGACTGAGCAAACCGAAAGCGTGGTCGTATTGCTCCTTCGGCGTGCCGGTGGCGAGCGCCGCGGCGGTCTGCTGGGAGCCCGCGGCCGGTGCCGGTGTGGCCCCGCCGGCGGCCTGCTGGGCGCGCAAGGCCTCGACTTGCGCCGGGTCGACCGTGCCGATGACACCGGGTGTGCCCGGGGCGGCCGACGGCGCGCCGGCCAGGGTGCCGCTGGGCGCGCCCAAGCTGCCGGCCGAACTCATGCTTCCGGGCGCCGGCGCCAGACCGGGGGTCGCCTGCTCCAGGCGCTGCAGCCGCACTTCCAGGTCGGCGGCGAGGCGATCCAGCCGCTCGGCGACCTGGTTGTACCGGAAGGCTGCCTCCTCGGCCTGACCGGTCAGGGAGCGCAGCTCGCTTTCGAACTGCGAGAGCCGCAGCTCGATCCGGGCCAGCGCGGTGGAGCCGCCGCCACCGTCGGCGACCGGAAGTTCCACCGGCTCGGGCGGCGTCTCGCCGCGGTAGACTTGCCGCTGCAGGGTGATCAATTCCCGCTGCAGCCGGTCGATTCGGTCGACCAGACCTTGCAGTTGAGAGTCCTGTGCCAAGGCGGGCGGCCCGGCGACCAGCAAAAGCGCGGCGAATATCAAGGCGATCTTGGACATCGCCCGGAATCGGTCAGAAGAACAGCGAATCGGCGCAGACATCGTTCACCCTTGGTTGTCGCGCGGCCCCGGGGTGGAACAATCGGGATCTTGGCCGGGAGCTTGGCCGACTTTTGTGCCGGAATTTCTTGGCGGAATTGTGGCGCCGCCGGGGCCCCGGCGGGACTTCCGTCCGCTGTTCCGCCCGCGTCCGACAAGGCTAGTCGGCAAAATGCCACCCCTCGACGGCTGCCAATCGTAGGCACGTCCGACCCTGGCCCGCGGCGCGTTCACCGCGAGCCAGGGTCGGGTCTTTTGACAGCCAGCGGCCGTGGCTAGTTGACGACGAAGACTCCGCGACGATTTTGCGCCCAGGCGTCTTCATTCGAGCCGAGAACCGCCGGACGCTCCTTGCCGTAGCTGATCGTCGTCAGCCGATTCGCGCTCACCCCGAGTGCGGCCAGATAGTCGCGCACCGAGTTCGCACGCCGGTCGCCCAGGGCGAGGTTGTATTCCCGCGTGCCGCGCTCGTCGGCATGGCCCTCGATGGTCAGGGTCACGGCCGGGTAGTTGTTGAGCCAAACGGCCAGCGACTCGACCGTCGCCCGCGCATCGGGTTGCAGATCGCTCTTGTCGAAATCAAAGAAGACCCGGTCGCCAACGTTCGCGACGAGATGCTCCTGAGTGCCGGGGGTAGGGCCAGGAATCGAAGTTACGCTTGGCGCTGTCGTCGTCGAAGTGCCGGCAGTCGAGCCACCGCCCGCCGCCCCCCCGGACTCTTCGGACGCAGTACCGCATGCGCCCAGCAAGAATGCGGCCGCAACGAAAGTGAGGAACTTGAATCGCATTTGATGCCCTCTCGAGAAGTCCCCGGAATCGGGTGAAGATAGGGTCGACCTAAGGCTGGTATGTATGGGGTCACCCTACGAGAAAAGAGAAACGTCGGGCGCGCCGGCATCCTGTCGGCGAATCCGCGCAGAATATACCGGTGCCCCCCTACGGAATCAAGGGGGACCAAGCCGGATCGGAGCCGTCGATGGGTGTCGCGAGCTCGCGCTCGTTGAATCCAGTCAGATCAATTGTATAGACTTTTGACTCAACCTTGCCGCGTTCGTCCGCCCGCGACTGGCGATAAAACGACAGGACGCGGCCGTTTGGCGCCCAGGTCGGCCCCTCGACGAGAAACCCTTTGGTAAGCATACGCTCGCCACTGCCGTCGGGGCGCATCACACCGATGAAGAACTCCCCGGCATGAATCCGGGTGAAGGCGATAAGATCGCCGCGCGGCGACCACACCGGCGTGGCGTAACGTCCTGGACTGAAAGTGATTCTGCGCACATTGCCGCCATCGGCCGACATGATATAGAGCTGCTGCGTGCCGCCCCGGTCAGAGTTGAAAACGACCTCCTTGCCGTCCGGCGAATAGGACGGCGAGGTGTCGATGGCCGGATGGTCGGTGAGCCGCGCCACCTTCCGGGTGCGCAGATCCATGGTGTAGATCTCGGTGTTGCCCTGGCGGGCCTGGCTCATGATCACTTTATTGCCATCCGGAGAGAACCGTGGCGCAAATGTCATACCCGGAAAATCTCCGAGAACTTCCTGCTGGCCGGTGGCCAAATTGAACAAATACACCCGCGGCACCTTGCCCACGTAGGACAGATAGGTGATTTCCTGGGTGGTTGGCGAGAAGCGCGGGGTCAGCACCAGGGCGCTCCCCTCGGTGAGGAATCGGTGGTTTTCGCCGTCCTGGTCCATGATCGCCAGGCGCTTGACCCGCCGGTTCTGCGGCCCGCTTTCGGCGATATAGACGATGCGGGTATCGAAATACCCCTCCTCGCCGGTCAGGCGCTTGTAGATCGCATCCGAAATGATGTGCGAGACCCGGCGCCAATTCGACGGGGTGGTGAAATAGGCCAGCCCTGTCATCTGCGTCTCGGCGAAGACGTCCCACAGGCGGAACTCCACGCGCAGCCGGCCATCGGCCTGAAGCTGCACGGTGCCGCTGATGAGGGCCTGGGTATTGATCAGGCGCCAGTCGGCGAAGCGCGGACCGGCGCGCAGGGTCGCCGGATCCTGGATGAAAGCCCCGCGATCGATGGGCTTGAACAGGCCGCTGCGCTCCAGATTGCCGGAGATGACGCCGGCGATGTCGCGGCCGACGCGCGCCTCATCGGGCGTTTCGCCGAAGAAATCGGTCACGGCCACCGGCAGCGGTTCGACGAAGCCGCGGGTGATATCGACAACCAGCTCGGCGCGCGCCGGGACAATGGTCACTACAGTTGTTGCCATGACGGCAAGAACCAGGAGGGCGGTGGACAGGTTTTTCATGTGCGCTTTCATCATGTTCCAAACATCTCTCGCGGATTGAATCGCAGCGTCAGCTCGCGCCATATCTGGTACTTCTTCGGGGGCAAGCGAAAGGGGCTGCATTTGTAGATGGCCCGTTGCGCGTTCTCGGCGGCACTGCGGAAATAGCCGTCTCGTGACATTCGTGCAACATCGACGACGTCCGCCCGCTGCAACGAGCCATCCGGGTTCAGGGTGACACGGATCTCAACCACCATGTCCTCGGCGGACACCGCCCCGGGGTCCAGCCGCCAGCAACTGAACAACTGCTGCTGGATGGCGCGGACCATGTCGTTCTGCTCAAAAACGCTCACCTGGCGGCTGACCGGTCCCGGCTTTTCCGCCGTGGGGGTTTCCTGCTGCGGCGGGGCCGGCTCCTGTTTCAAGCGCTCAACGTTGCGCAGGATCGAGGCGAGCGGATCCGCTTTCGGTTCTTCCTTCTTTTTCGGCGGAGGCTCCTTCAATTCCGGCCGTTTGCGCGGCTTTGGCGGTATCTGAACCGCCACTTCCGGCTCCGGCTCCGGCTCGGGAATCGCCTCGGGCGGCGGTGGCGGTTCAGGCTCCGGCTTCGCTTCGGGCTTTGGCGGTTCGGGTTCCGGCTCGGGTTCCGGCTTTGGCGGCTCCGGTACCGCCTTGGCCTCCTCGACCGGCGGCTCGGGCTTGGGCGCGACCTCCTCGGCGGTGGTCTCCGGCTTCGGCTCGGGCTTGGGCTCCGGTTTCGTTTCGGTCAGCTCGTCGGGCGTGACGATCTGCACCGGCATCACTGTTGTCGTCGGCGGCTCGACGAACGACGGCAGGCCGAAGATCAGCACCGCCAGCACGACGCCGTGAAAGACGCTGGAGAGGAGGGCGCCCTTGCGCATGGCTAGGCCGGATCCATGCTAATTGCTTTTGCCCTTGTTGGGGGTGCGGGCATCGCGGCTGTGGCCCTTCGGCAGCTCGGCGATCAAGGCCACGCGCGTGAAGCCGGCGATGTTGATATTGCCCATCACCTCCATGATGCGGCCATAATTCACGCCCTGGTCGCCGCGAACGTAGATGCGCGTGTCCGCCTTGTTCTCGGTGATCGCCTGCAAGCGGGGCACCAGGTTCTCCAGCTCAACCGCTGTTTCCTGGATGAAGATGGTGCCTTCGAGGTTGACCGAGATGACCAGCGGCTCTTCCGATTCGGCGATCGACTTGGCCTTGGTCTTCGGCAGATCGACGGGAACCCCGACGGTCAGCAACGGCGCCGTGACCATGAAGACGATCAGCAGCACCAGCATGACGTCGACGAACGGCGTCACGTTGATTTCGCTCATCGGCCGATAGCCGCCGCGCCGCCGCCTGCCGCCGCCATTGCCACCGTTGAGTAAGGAGCCCGCCATGCGCTCAGGCCTCGTCGAGCTGGCGCGAGAGGATCGATCCGAACTCGCCGGCGAAGGCCTCCAGACGGTCGGCGTAGCGGCCCAGATCGGTGGAGAGCTTGTTGAACCCGATCACCGCCGGGATCGCCGCCACCAGGCCCAGCGCCGTCGCGAACAAGGCCTCGGCGATGCCAGGGGCGACCACCGCCAGGCTGGTATTCTCGGCCGCGGCGATCGAGGTAAAGGCATTCATGATGCCCCAGACGGTGCCGAACAGGCCGATGAAAGGCGCCGACGAGCCAACCGAGGCGAGGAAGACCATGTGACGTTCGAGGCGCTCCATCTCCCGCCCAAGGGTTATACTCATCACCCGTTCGATGCGCTGCTGCAGGTTGGCCTTGCCTTGCGGGTTGCCGACCCCGCCGCGTGCCGCCGAGCGGCGCCACTCGCGCATCGCCGATACGAACAGCGACGACATGGGATCGCGCGGGTTGCGGTCGATGCGGTCGAAGAGATCATCCAACGAGCCGCCGGACCAGAACGCCTCCTCGAAGTCGTGCGCATAGCCGCGCAGACGGCGCATCCGCAAGGCCTTCTCGAAGATGATCGCCCAGGTCCAGAAGGAGGCGAGCAGCAGGATGATAAGGACCAGCTTGACCACGATGTCGGCCTGGAAGAACAGGCCCCAGATGGTCAGATCGTAGTTGACGGAACCCTCGAGCGCGAGAGAGTCGACCGTTGCGTTTTCCATGTATTAGCCTTGCCTTGACGGTTGTACGTAGGGTTCGAGGGCCTGCCGCACGGCGGCCGGGATGCGCGCCGGGCGGCCGTTCTGGCGCAAACACGCGACGCGCAGATCAATCCGCGCCAATTCTTCCGGACCCCGCCAGACCGCCTGGGCGGCGGAAACCGTCGCCGCGGCGAGCTTGACCAGGCGGGAGCGCACTTCGATCAGATCGTCGAGACGCGCCGGCCGGAGAAATTCCACGGCGCAGGCACGGACGGCAAAAACCAAGCCATAGCGGTTCGCCATTTCGGACTGGTTAACACCGATCAGGCGCAGCATCTCGGTTCGGGCCCGTTCGGCGAATTTCAGATAATTCGCGTAATAGACGATGCCGCCGACATCCGTATCCTCGTAGTAGATGCGGATCGGCAGGTTGTGCGTGTGGCCGTCGATCTGTCCGGAGGAGCCGCTCACGCATCACCCTCGCCATCAGCTTCATCAGCTTCATCAGCTTCATCAGCTTCATCAGCTTCGCTATTTGCCGCCAACAGCTCGAGCTGGGCCAGGTTGCGCGGCGCCTCGCGGCCCAGGTAGGCATAGCCGGATCGGGTCAGCGCCCGGCCGCGCGGCGTGCGCTGCAGCAGCCCCTCCTGGATGAGGTATGGCTCGATCACCTCTTCGATGACATCGCGCTGCTCGGACAGGGCGGCGGCCAGGGTATCGGCGCCCACCGGTCCGCCGTCGTAGTTCTCGGCGATGACGGTCAGATAGCGGCGGTCCATGGCGTCTAGGCCGCGCTCGTCCACTTCCAGTCGGCGCAGGGCGGCATCGGCGGCGGCTGTATCCACGGCGGCCACTCCGGACACGGCGGCGAAGTCGCGCACCCGGCGCAGCAGTCGGCCGGCCACGCGCGGCGTGCCACGGGCGCGGCGGGCGATCTCCCGCGCCCCGTCGTCGGTCAACGTGAGATCCAGTACCCGGGCGCCGCGCGCGACGATCTGTTTCAACTCGTCGGTGTCGTAGAACAGCAGGCGCAGGGGGATGCCGAAGCGCTCGCGCAACGGCGTGGTGATCAGGCCCGACCGGGTGGTGGCGCCAATCAAGGTGAAAACCGGCAGATCGATGCGCACCGAGCGCGCCGCCGGTCCCTCGCCAATGATCAGGTCGAGCTGAAAATCCTCCATGGCCGGATAGAGAATCTCCTCGACGGCCGGTGAAAGTCGGTGGATCTCGTCGATGAACAGCACGTCGCGCGGCTGCAGGTTGGTCAGGATCGCCGCCAAGTCGCCGGCGCGGGCGATCACCGGGCCGGAGGTGGCGCGGAACCCGACGCCCATCTCGCGCGCCACGATCTGCGCCAGGGTCGTTTTCCCCAGCCCCGGGGGCCCATGGAAGAGCACATGATCCAGGGCCTCGCCCCGGCTGCGCGCCGCGTCCACGAAGACCCGCAAATTCTCGCGCAGGCGGCTCTGCCCGACGAAGTCGTCGAGGGTGGCGGGCCGCAGCGTTTGCTCGGCCGCATCCGGCGCTTCGAACTCGGGAGCGACGACCCGCGCCTCGGTCATGCCGAGAGCTCCTTCAGGCCGGCTTTGATCACCGCCTCAAGCGGCGCGCCGGTGCCCAAGGTGCGCGCCGCATGGGCCACCGCGCCGAAGGCCTCCGACTGCCGGTAGCCCAGGTTGACCAGGGCCGATACCGCGTCCTCGGGCACCTCGCCGGGGCCGCCGCGCCCGGCCTCGCCGGGGGCCGGCGCGAAGGCGATCTTGCCGGCCTTCTCCTTCAATTCGGTAATCACCCGTGTGGCCAGCTTGCTGCCGACCCCGCTGGCGCGCGACAGTGCGGCCTTGTCCTGGGCGGCGATGGCCTGCGCCAATTCCGCCGCGGGCAGGACGGACAGGATGGCCAGCGCCATGCGTGCACCCACCCCCTGCACCGTGCACAGCATACGGAACCAGGTCCGCTCTGCCGTGTCGGCAAAACCGTAGAGATGGATGTGGTCCTCGCGCACGTGGGTCTCGATCAAGAGGCGCACCGTCTCGCCCGGCGACGGCAGGCCGGTCAAGGTCCGCCGCGAACAGAAGACGACGTAACCGACACCGTTCACATCGACGATGGCCCACTCGTCGCCAACGGAATCGACGGCGCCGGTCAGCTTGCCGATCATGGCGCACTCCCCGCCGCCGCCCGCCGCGCCGCGGCGTCGCCGGCGGCCCACAGACGGCCACTGGCCGCGGTGTGGGCATGGCAGATGGCGACCGCCAAGGCATCGGCGGCATCGGCCGAGGACACGGCGCAACCGGGTAGCAGACGCGCCACCATCATGGCCACCTGTTCCTTGGCGGCGTGGCCGGTGCCGACCACCGACTTCTTCACGATCATCGGCAGGTATTCCGCCACCGGCAAAGCCGCGAGCGCCGGGGTTAGCAGCGCGATTCCCCGGGCCATGCCCAGCTTCAGGGTCGACGACGGATTGCGGTTTGCCAAGGTGACCTCGACCGCCGCCTCATCAGGGCGAAAGTCGGCCAGCACCCGGTCGATACCGTGATGCAACTGCATCAGGCGTCCCGCCAGGTCGCGGTCCGAATCCGTCGTCACTACACCGTGGCCCACATGGCGCAAGCGGTTTCCGTCGGCTTCGATAATTCCCCAGCCGGTACGGCGCAGGCCGGGATCCAATCCGATAACGCGCATAATCCCCCATATATCCCGCACATAACTACCGCGGCCCGGATCGGCCTAGGCGGTCAGTCGAGTCATCGTCTCTTCCGCAATATCAAAGTTCGCCGAGACCTGCTGAACATCGTCGTTGTCGTCGAGGGCATCGAGCAGCTTGAGCAAAGTTTCGGCCTGTTCCTCGTCCACCTCGATGGTCATCTGTGGCTGCCAGGCCAGGCGTGCCTCTTGCGGGTCGCCAAAACGCTCCGCCAGGGCATCGCGCACCGTGCTGAAATCGTCGGGTGCACAGGTGACGTCGTGCCCCTCGCCGCCGCTCTCGACGTTGCTGGCGCCAGCCTCGACGGCTACTTCGAAAACCGCCTCGGCATTGCCGACGTCGCGATCGAAGCGGATCAATCCGACCTGATCGAACATGAAGGAAACGCTGTTGGTTTCGCCCAGGGTCCCGCCGTACTTACTGAACGCCGAGCGCACCTCGGAGGCGGTGCGCTTGCGGTTATCCGTCAGCGCCTCGACGATCACCGCGACGCCGCCGGGCCCGTAGCCCTCATAGCGAATCTCCTCGTATTGGGTGGCATCGTCGCCACCCACGGCCCGCTTGATGGCGCGGTCGATGTTATCCTTCGGCATGTTGGCAGTCCGGGCCGCGGCCAGGGCGGCACGCAGGCGCGGATTGCTGGCCGGATCGGGCAAGCCCGAGCGGGCCGCCACGGTAATTTCCCGAATCAGCTTGCCGAACACCTTGGCGCGCTTTTTGTCCTGCGCGCCCTTGCGGTACATGATGTTCTTGAATTGCGAATGGCCTGCCATGACCAGTCGGCCCCATAAGTTGCTAGCCTAGATGATGCTAGTAGGTTGTGACTTGTCTACCACATTTTGTGGTATGGCACGCACAGTTTGTCGGCGCGCCGATCGCCGCGCGTGCCACTGATAGTCGCCCAATATGGCGATATTGCGGCGCCTTCTAGCAGGATTTCGTGGCCGCCTAAAGCCCCTCTCCGGCGCCTATGCCGGTCCCAGGGACCATCCAGCCGGCCAGTTTACGCTCTTTTAAGGCGCCTCCCCGCAAGATGCACGCCGCCGGGAATCGCCAAGGCGGCGGACGGTGCCGATTTTGCCCAGAGAGGCCAACAAGATGTCCCTGCCCAGCAACGTCCCGGAACTCGCCGTTCCCCAATCCGATGCCGTCGACGAGGCGGAGATCAGCCGCTGCCTCGAAAGCGCAGCCGTCTTGGTCCAAGGCTTTGCCGAGCGCGGGGCGGTCAGCGCCCTGGACGCCATCCTTGCGATCAGCGGCGACGTCGTGCCATCCGCATGCGACCGGGCCCGGTTGGCCGCCGCGGCGGTGCTTCAGCAAACGGTGACCCTGCAGGACGAGGTCAGCCGTTTTCTCTCCTTGACCCGGAAATAGGCGCCCTTTAGCCGGGCATCCTAGGCCGGCATCGCCGGGCTCAGGCAACCACCGACGCGGACCGGCGCGACCCGGCGGGCCAAACCGCTGGTATCGTCGGTTTCCACGAACACTCCGCACAGTGTCCCCTCGCCAGTCGCCGCCGTCATGCGCTCGGTGGGCAGCTTGCGGGTGAAGCGGGCGATGGGCACCGCCTTGTCCATGCCAATCACCGAATTGTAGTCGCCGCACATCCCGGCGTCGCTTTGATAGGCGGTGCCGCCCGGCAGGATCATGGTATCGGCGGTCGGCACGTGGGTGTGGGTGCCGACGCACAGCGACACCCGGCCGTCGACAATATGGCCCATGGCCATCTTCTCGCTGGTCGCCTCGGCATGCAGGTCGAGGACGATGGCCTGCACCGAGGCGCCGAGCCGGTGGTTGGCCAGTTCCCCCTCGACGCAGGCGAACGGGTCGTCCAGGGGATCCATGAACAGCCGGCCCATGACGTTGAGCACCAAAATGCGCCGCCCCTGCCCCGCATCGTAGAACGCGGCACCCCGGCCCGGTGTGCCGGCGGGGTAGTTCTGCGGCCGCAAGAGGCGCGGCTCTCTCTCCGCCAGGGCAAAAGCCTCACGCTGGTCCCAACTGTGATTGCCGCCGGTAATGACATCGACGCCGGCGGCGAAGATCTGCTCGCTGACCTTGGCAGTGATCCCGAAGCCACCGGCGGCGTTCTCGCCATTGGCGATGACCACGTCCACCGCGAGGGTCCGGCGCAGGTTCGGCAGGTGTGTGGCGATGGCATCGCGGCCGGAGCGGCCGACGATATCTCCACAATAGAGAATGTTCATCGCCGCCTCATCCTACGTCCAGGGCCTCCGCTTCGGTGACAATCCAATCGAGACGCGCATCGGTCGCATCATGTGGCACGGACTCTACTTCCTGCGCGGAGAAAGCCAGGCCGACAGCGACGACGGGGCCCTGCGCGCGCAGGGCTGCCAAGGTCCGATCATAGAATCCGCCGCCATACCCAAGCCGGTACCCCGCCCGGTCGAACGCCAGCAGCGGCACCAGCAACAGGCGCGGCACGACCGTCTCTTGTTCCTCATCCGGCACCTGGGTGCCAAAGCCGCCCGCCACCAAGCCATCGCCAGGGCGCCAAGCACGGAAGATCAGCGGCTGCCCCTTGCCGACGACCACCGGCAAACAAAGCGAGTGGCCGCGCGCGTGCAGCGCCGTCAAGATGGGGCGCGGGTCGATTTCGCTGCGCATGGGCCAATACCCAGACACCGCCGCTCCCGGCGGCACCCGCACCGCCGCGAGAAACCGGTCGGTCACCACCGCCGTCTCACCGGCGGTCGCCGCGGCGGCATCCCGGCGCTCTCCGGCGATTCGGCGCAAATCGGCCTTGTTTTGCTGAAGCGTCGGCGAGGTCATCTTTCCGCCCCGTTTGCCGAGCCCCGGGGAGATGTAATCGAGCGGTGCCACGATGGCCGTTGGTTTTTGTTCTTCCTCTGTGGCCTGCAGTGCAGGTGGGCGCCATATACCGGAACCACGGCCCCGGCAGGGACAGCTCCCTTGAGGTGGATATTGGCCCCAGGGACTGAACGACCTGACGCACCTCGTAGCACCGCCCGAATGAACAGTAGATCGTGATGCTTTAACAACTTGTCTATAGCGAAGTTGGTGACGGCCCGGCCCCGTCCCGGCGAAACCGCACCTAGGCCCCGCGATTTTCGACGGCGGCCAGCCGGGCGGCCATGGCCTCGATGCGCTCGGCGCTGCTCTCCAGCGCGGCGGCGACTTCAGCCTCGAGCGCCGGATCATCGGCCGCGCTATCGGCATCCTCGCCCTCGACATCGAGCAAATGGATCTGACGGTAGGCGTCGTAAAGTTCGTCGGTGATCAACAGGCTGGCCATGATCAGAAGGCGCGCTTCGCCCACCTGTCCGACCGAACTGGCAAGCTCCTGCATCCGTTCGTCCACGTGCTCCGCCAGCTTGCGCAAATGCTCTTCCTGGCCGTCGTCGCAGGTCATCTCATAGCTGCGGTCGTTGATTTTCAGGGTGATCTGGGCCACGAGATCTATGCCTCCAGCAGCGACTTGAACCGCGCGATGGTCGAATCCAGCCGCGCCGCGACGGTCGTTGCCGCCTTCTGCAGCGCCGCGTTTTGTTTCTGCGCCGCCGCCAGGGCATCGCGCAGGTCGGCACCGTCATCGCTATCGGCGCCGTTGCCCACCCGCGCATCCACGGCCCGCTCGAGACGATCAAGGGCTTCCTGCAATCGTCTGGTTGCCTGGTCCAATTGCGCCATGGCTCTCTCGGTTCGATTAGTTGTAATGACCCATGCGCGGGCGCGCAGACGCCCGCCAAGGGCGCAAAGTCAAGGATACGCACGGCCAAACGAAACGGTCAACCACCGCCGCCGGTGATTCGCGAATTTGCCGCAACCCCGCCGCTTACCGGGCGGCCGACTGGGCGGTTGACGGCCAGGGCTTGTGGCGGCATGTTGCGCGCGAGCCTGCGGCGGCCAGGAGCATGGCGCCGGCACAACCGTCTCCCACATCCAAGTGGACGACCACGATGGACGCAGCGTCGTCGATATCCGCGAAGACCAGCGAGTCGCCCACCGGGGCATCCCCCGGCGCATCGCACTCGGAATTGGCGACCGCAATCCGCGCCCTCTCGATGGACGCGGTCGAAGCGGCAAAGTCGGGCCATCCGGGCATGCCCATGGGCATGGCGGACGTGGCGACCGTTCTGTTCACCCGTTTTCTCAAGTTCGACCCGGCGCGGCCCGACTGGCCGGACCGTGACCGCTTCGTGCTCTCGGCCGGCCACGGGTCGATGCTGCTCTACAGCCTGCTCTATCTGACCGGCTATGCCGACATGACCATCGACGAGCTGCGCAATTTTCGCCAGCTCGGCAGCCGCACGGCAGGCCACCCGGAATACGGCCACGCCAGTGGAATCGAGACCACCACCGGCCCCTTGGGCCAGGGCTTGGGCAACGCCGTCGGCATGGCGCTGGCGGAGCGCGTGCTGGCCGCCCGCTTTGGCGACAAGCTGGTCAATCACCATACCTACGCGATCGCCGGCGACGGCTGCCTGATGGAGGGCATCAGCCACGAGGCCGCCTCGCTGGCGGGGCACCTGCGTCTGGGCAAGCTGATCGTCCTTTTCGACGACAACGGCATCTCCATCGACGGGCCCACGTCCCTGTCCGTCTCGGACGACCAGCAGGCACGCTTCGCCGCCTATGGCTGGCACGTCCAGGCGGTCGATGGGCACGATCCGGAGGCGATCGCGGCGGCGATCGCGGCGGCACAGGAAACCGAGCAACCGTCCCTGATCGCCTGCAAAACGATTATCGGCTACGGCGCGCCGACCAAGGCGGGCAGCGCCAAGACCCATGGCGCCGCGCTCGGCGCCGCGGAAATCGCGGGGGCGCGCGAGAAGCTCGGCTGGCCCTACGCCCCGTTCGTGGTGCCGGATGAGATCTTGGGCGCCTGGCGGCGCGCCGGCAGCCGCGGCGCACCGGCGGCAACCGCTTGGGAAAAGCGCCTAGCCGAATGCGATGGCAAGACGCGCAGCGAGTTCAAGCGGCGCATTGCCGGTGAATTACCGAAGAATTGGACCGAGGGGTTGGCGGCGCTGAAACGAACAGCGATCGCGGAAGCCCCGGAGATCGCCACCCGGGTCGCCTCGCAGCGAGCGATCGAGGCCCTGGTGCCATACCTGCCGGAGCTGGTTGGCGGATCCGCCGATCTTACCGGCTCGAACAACACCCTGGTTTCGGATCAGATTGCCATCGGCCCCGGCATGTTCGCCGGCTCCTACGTATATTACGGGGTGCGCGAGCATGCCATGGCGGCGGCCATGAACGGCCTGGCCCTGCACGGCGGTGTGATCCCCTATGGCGGCACGTTCCTGGTCTTTACCGACTACTGCCGGCCCTCCATTCGCCTCTCCGCCTTGATGGGCCAGCGGGTCATCTATGTGATGACGCACGATTCCATCGGCCTGGGCGAAGACGGGCCGACCCATCAGCCGGTCGAGCATCTGGCGGCGCTGCGGGCGATTCCGAATCTAAACGTCTTCCGTCCCGCCGACCTGGTGGAAACGGCGGAGTGCTGGGAGGTGGCCATTGCCACCCGCGACCGGCCGTCGGTCCTGGCACTCACCCGGCAGGCGGTGCCCAGCCTGCGCCGCGACGGCAGCGAAAACCTGAGTGCCTACGGCGGCTACATCATGGCGCCGGCGGACAACGCCCGCCAGGTCACGCTGATCGCCTCAGGCTCCGAGGTTGCCATCGCCATGGCCGCCCAGACCCTGCTGGCGGCCGACGGCATCGCGGCGGCGGTCGTCTCCCTGCCCTGCTGGAAGCTTTTCCAGGCGCAGCCGGCGCATTACCGGGACGAGGTGCTCGGCCCGGGATCCCTGCGTGTCGGTATCGAAGCCGCGGGCGCCTTTGGCTGGGATACCTGGCTGGCCCCGGACGGCGCCTTTGTCGGCATGAGCGGCTTCGGCGCCTCGGCCCCCGCCGAAAGCCTCTACGAGCACTTCAAGATCACCCCCCAGGCGGTGGTCGATGCGGTGAAGGCCCGTCTATGATGGCCATTCCACCCTGTCGGCACCGCGACACCATCCAACAGCAGCACGGGAACGAACAACGATGAGCGGAGCAGAACTAGCCAAGACGGCGCAGGCTTTGGTCGTCGACGGCAAAGGCATCCTGGCGGCGGACGAAAGCTCGCCCACCATCAAGAAGCGCTTCGATAGCATCAAGATCCCCTCGACCGAAGAAAACCGGCGCGACTACCGAACGATGCTCTTTACAACGCCCGGCGCCGCCGAGCACATCAGCGGCATCATCCTGTTCGACGAGACGATTCGGCAGAACGCGGCCGATGGGACGCCTCTGGTGCGCATCCTGCGCAACGCCGGGATCATCCCCGGCATCAAGGTGGACGCGGGCGCCAAGCCGTTGGCCGGGCATCCCGGAGAGACTGTCACCGAGGGTCTGGACGGCCTGCGCGACCGTCTCAACGACTACGCGAAACTCGGCGCCCGCTTCGCCAAGTGGCGCGCCGTTTACCGTATCGGCGATGTCATCCCCAGCCCGGCTTGTGTTTTGGCCAACGCCCACGCCCTGGCGCGCTATGCGGCGCTGTGCCAGGAGGCCGGCGTGGTGCCCATCGTCGAACCGGAGGTGTTGATGGACGGCGACCACGACATCGACGCCTGCGACGAGGTGACGGAAGAGATCCTGCGCTCGGTCTTCGCCGAGCTGTCGGTGCAGGACGTGCTGCTTGAAGGCATCCTGCTTAAGCCAAACATGGTGATTTCGGGCGCCGATTGCCCCGAGCAGGCGGACGTGGAGGAGGTCGCTCGGCGCACGGTCCGCTGTCTGCGGCGTACGGTGCCGGCGGCGGTGCCGGGCATCGTTTTCCTCTCAGGCGGGCAAAGCGACGCGGTGGCGACACAGCATCTCAATGCCATGAACAAGCTGCCGGACTCGCGGCCCTGGAAGCTCAGCTTCTCCTATGGCCGCGCCCTGCAGGCGGCGCCGCTGCAAGCCTGGGGCGGCAAGGCGGACAAGGTGAAAGCCGGCCAGGCGGCTTTCCTCGAGCAGGCCAAGGCCAACGGCGCGGCGACGCTCGGCAAATACGCCTGAGGGCGCCCGCGCAAGTTAGATCGGAACCAAGGAGACATCGATGGTGGTCAAAGTGGGGATCAACGGCTTCGGCCGGATTGGACGGTTGGTTTTTCGGGCGGCGATGGAATCGGGGCGCAAGGACATCACCTTTGTGGCGATCAACGACCTGGGCTCGGCGGCCGACAATGCGCATCTTTTGAAGTACGATTCGGTGCACGGGCGTTTCCCCGGCAAGGTCGAGGCGACGAAGAACACCATCAAGGTCAACGGCAAGTCGATTCAGGTTCTGGCCGAGCGGGACCCGGCCCAGTTGCCGTGGGGCAAGCTGGGTGTCGACGTGGTGCTGGAATGCACCGGCCTGTTCACCAAGAAAGAGGCCGCGGCGAAGCATCTGGCGGGCGGCGCCAAGAAGGTGCTGGTTTCGGCGCCGTGCACGGATGCCGATCTGACGGTCGTCTACGGCGTCAATCACGACAAGCTGCGCAAAAGCCACACGGTCGTCTCCAACGCCTCGTGCACCACGAACTGCCTGGTGCCGGTCGCCTACGTGCTCGACGAGACGGTCGGCATCAAGCACGGCTTCATGACCACGATCCATTCCTTCACCGGCGACCAGCGCACGGTGGATACCCTGCACAAGGACCTGCGCCGGGCGCGGGCTGCTTCGCTCTCCATGATTCCCACCTCGACCGGGGCGGCGCGCGCCGTCGGCCTGGTGATGCCGAAGCTGAAGGGCAAGCTGGACGGCACCTCGATCCGGGTGCCGACGCCGAACGTCAGCCTCATCGACCTAACCATCGTGGCGAAGAAGAAGACCACGGTCGAGGCCGTCAATCAGGCCATGGTCCGCGCCGCTAAGGGCAACCGCCTGAAAGGCATCCTGGAGACCAACGACGAGATGCTGGTCTCCTCAGACTTCAACCACAACCCGGCCAGCTCCACCTTCGATCTGACCGAGACGCAGGTGCTGGACGGGACCTTCGTGCGGGTTCTCTCCTGGTACGACAACGAGTGGGGCTTCTCCAACAGGATGAGCGACACCGCCGTCGCCATGGGCAAGCTGCTTTAGCCCCCCGCCCCTCCGCTTCGGCTATCATGGGCGGATGGCCGAGAGCGCGATCATTGTCCACTCGCTGGAGCACGCCCGTGCTGCCGTCGCCGCGGCGGCGGCGTTGAACGTGCCGGTCACGCTGGCCTCGGCGCCCGGCGCCGCGGCCTACCTTGGGCCGATGTGGTTCGCCGAAGTGGTCGGGCACGCCGCCGCCGAGCATCCCGATGCCCAGGTCTCCGCCATTCTCGACTGCGGCGCGATGCCGGGGCTGGTCCTGGCGGCGCTGCGCCAGGGGATCAAGCGGGTGCGGTTCACCGGGCGCGCGTCGACCGCTGCGAAACTGGCCGCCATCGCCGGCGGTCACGGCGCGGAGATGGTGCGCGGTCGCCTGAACGGCCGCGACCTGCTGGATAGCCCCGATCCGGCGGCGGCATGCCGCCGCTGGCTGGCGCGCGGATAGGGAGCGAAACGGTCCCGATTGCCTCGCCGGGGTCAAGCTGTTAGCTTCCCCGCGCCTTTCCCGACCCCAATCCTGACCCCGGACCCGTCTAGCCATGAAGATCAAGGGCAACGCCATCCGTCCCGGTAACATCGTCGAGCACAAAGGCCGCCTCTGGCGCGCGGTGCGCATTCAGCACACGCAGCCCGGCAAGGGCGGCGCCTATCTGCAGGTCGAGCTCAAGGATGTCCGCGACGGCACCAAGCTGAATGAGCGCTTCCGCTCCAGCGAGGACGTGGAAAGAGTCCGCCTCGACCAGCGCGACTACCAGTTCCTCTATGCCGAAGCCGACGACATGCTGACTTTCATGGACAAGGAAAGCTACGACCAGGTCACCGTGCACAAGGACCTGTTGGGCGAGCCGGCGGTGTTTCTGCAGGAGGGCATGGACGCCACCATCGAGTCTTACGAGGGCTCGCCGATCAGCGTGCTGCTGCCCGATACGGTGGTCATGGCCATCGTCGAGGCCGATCCGGTGGTGAAGGGTCAGACGGCGTCGTCGTCCTATAAGCCGGCGCTGCTCGAGAACGGCGTGCGCACGTCGGTCCCGCCGCACATCGAGTCCGGCACGCGGGTGGTGATCAATACGGCCGACGGCTCCTACGTAGAGCGGGCCAAGGACTAAATCGAGCGGCGGCGTCACCGCCGCTGGCAACTCCAGGATATCCCCGATGGCCGTGCGCTCGGCGACAATCAACGTGATGACCCGCGCCGCCGACAAGGCGGCCCGCCGCCTGAAGCGCGACTTCGGCGAGGTCGAGAACCTGCAGGTTTCGCGCAAAGGTCCCGCCGATTTCGTTTCGTCGGCGGACCTGCGGGCAGAACAAACCTTGCGGGAGGAATTGGGACGGGCGCGACCCGAGTACGATTTCCTAATGGAGGAGTCGGGTCACACCGCTGCCCGCCAGCCGGCGAGCGGGGGGGTGCCGCGGCGCTGGATTGTCGATCCGCTGGACGGCACCACGAATTTTCTGCACGGCCTGCCGCATTTCGCTATCTCCATCGCCTTGGAGGAGCGCGGCGAGATCATCGCCGGCGTCGTCTACGACCCGATCAAGGAAGAGATGTTCTGGGCCGAAAAGGGCGCCGGTGCCTATTTGAACGATCGTCGACTCCGAGCTTCCGGGCGCGACACCCTTGCGGCTGCTGTCGTCGGCACCGGGGCACCGTACAAAGGCCATGGCGACGCCCCGAAGTTTCTCGCCGAGCTGAATGCCGTCATCGGCGCCACCGCGGGCATGCGCCGCTGGGGTTCGGCCTCGCTGGACTTGGCGTATGTGGCCGCCGGGCGTTTCGATGCTTTTTGGGAGCGCCATCTGTCCCTCTGGGACACCGCCGCTGGTATTGTTTTGGTGCGCGAAGCCGGCGGCTATGTGAGCGAAGTTGACGGAAAATCGCTGCGCCCGGACAGTCCCAGCATACTGGCCGCCAATGCCACGTTGCACCCGGCCATCATGGCGCTGTTACGCGGCGCCTAGGGCCGCCCTTGCAAAGCGGTTGTCGGCGGCGCGGGCTCGGCATAGTCTTAGGCCCGATTCGGCGGGCGAAGCGCAGCACGGGGGACGTATGAATTTGGCTGCTCGCCGCGAATGCGCGGCAATTCCCGGACCGGTATGGCCGGATGCGTACGAAACGAACGATGGGCGAGCGCGTGCCAGGCGCGCTGGTGCGATCATGTTTGTCGCGGCGCTGGTCGGCGGCATGGCCGCCGTTCCGGTGTCGGCACAACAGACCGCCCAGCAGACTATCGTCATCGGTGATGACAATGGCGGCGCGGATGGCAGCGGTCCCAAGCGTTCCGATAGCGCCGGTGTGGTCATCAACGATGACGTGCTCGACAGCCTCGGCAGGTCGGGTGGCGCCGCGCCGGGCCTCCCGCCGTCCACCCCCTATGGCGCCCCGGGACAAGCGGGACAGGCACCGGTGATCGGTCCCGGCGCCCCCGGTACGGCCTATCGGCTGCCGGGCACCGGCCAACTGGTGATCAGCCGTCCGAGCACGCTTTTGTTTCCGCCTCCTACTTTTCCCAGCAGCCGATTGACCGTCCCCGCGCCGGCCGGCCGGGCGGCGCGCACCGCGCCGGATACCGGCACGGCGGAGTCGCGCCTGCTCGTCCCGAAACCGGCCCAACCGTCGGCACCGGATGTGGCGCGGCCGGAACCGGCCCCCGCGGCAACGGCGGCCGTCCCCCGCGAGCCCGTCACACCCGCGCCGGGGCTCGGCACCGCCACCGCCGAGATTCCGCCGGCAACCGAAGCCGCGCCGGCGCCGGCCGCCGAGCCGACACCGGCGGCCGCCGCCCCGATGGCGCCAACGACGGAACCCGTCACCCTGCCAGCGCCGCCCGCAGTGGCGGAGTTGCCGACCGCGGCAGCGCCCGCCGCCGAGCCACCGGTGGCGCCGCTGCCCGCCGAGCCAAGCCTCCAGGACGAACCGGCAACCGCGGCAGCGCCCTCCGGTACCCCAGCCGTGGAGGCCGAGCCGAAAGCGACGCCACAACCGGAGCCGTCTCAGAGCGCCGCCTTACCGTCGGCGGCCGGCCCGGTCGGCGAAATGCGCCTGACCTTCGACGATGGCTCGGCCGAATTGACGTCAACCGCCATGGGTCAATTGGACAGCCTGGCAAAGGAACTGCTCGGCAAAACCGACGCCCGGGTGCAACTGCTGGCCTACGCCAAAGCGAGCGAGGACGGCTCCAGCCGGGCGCGGCGCCTATCGTTGTCGCGGGCGCTGGCCGTGCGGGCCTATCTCATCGAGAAGGGCATCCGCTCGACTCGCATGGACGTCCGCGCGCTGGGCAGCAGCTTCGAGGACGGCCCGGCCGACCGCGTCGATGTCCTGCCCCAAGAGTCCACACAATAGGTCGCCCGAAACCGCGTGCGCCACAGTTTCGCCGCAGTAGCACCCTATAGGGCAGCGCTCTATAGGGCGAACACTCTCCGACAGACCGCGAGGCTGCAATTCACACGATGACTCGGCCGCAGCGTTACCTGATCCGCATGACCGTCTTTCTGGTGATCGTCACCGCCGCCTGCGCGGCGCTGGCGCCTCGGCTGATGGACGCTTTCTTCGCCAACGCATTGCTCAACGGCATGATCCTCGGCGTCATGCTGCTTGGCGTTGTGTACATCTTCCGCCAGGTCATCATCCTGCGGCCCGAGATCGACTGGCTGCAGGATCTACGCCGGGAAAGCAGCGGCGGGCTGGTTTTTCCCGCGGCGCTGTCCGAACGGCGGCCGCCGCGCCTGCTTGGGCCCATGGCCAACATGCTGGGCGAACGGCGGGGGCGGATCTCGCTGTCCACCATTTCCATGCGGACCTTGCTCGACGGCATCCATAGCCGCATCGAGGAGTCGCACGAGATTTCGCGCTATCTCATCGGCCTGCTGATCTTTCTCGGCCTTCTGGGCACCTTCTGGGGCCTGCTGGAGACGGTCACGGCGGTGGGCAGCGCCATCGCCGGGCTGAGCGGCAGCGGCGCCGACGCGGCAATCCTGTTCGAGGACCTCAAGCGCGGCCTGGAGACGCCCCTGTCCGGCATGGGCACGGCCTTCAGCTCGTCCCTGTTCGGCCTCGCGGGGTCTTTGATCCTCGGCTTTCTCGAGTTGCAGGCGGGCCAGGCGCACAACCGGTTCATGAACGATCTGGAGGAGTGGCTGTCCGGCGTCACCCGCCTGTCCAGCTCCGGCCCGGTCGGCGACGGTGAGGCCTCGGTTCCGGCCTTCATCCAGGCGCTTTTGGAAAAAACCGCGGATAGCCTGGATCAACTGCAAACCACCATCGCGCACGGCCAGGGCGACCGCAACACGCTGGACCAGAACCTGATTACCCTGACCGAGCGTCTCGGGCATCTGACCGACCATATGCGTTCGGAACAGGATCTCTTGATTCGCCTGGCCGAGGCCCAGTCGCAAATGAAGGCTTTGCTCACTCGCATCGCCGAGGGCACGCCGACGGCCGGCGGCTTCGACGATGCCAGCCGCACGCATATCCGCAATCTCGATGTACGGCTCGAGCATCTCATCAAGGAAATGGGCAGCGGCCGCGACCAGGCGGTGCAGGAGATTCGCGGCGAGATCCGCCTGCTCACCCGGACCATCGCGGCGATGGCCGAGGAAAGCGAGTAGCGCGCGATGTACTCACTCGGGCGCGGCGGCAGCCGCCGAGCCATCAACATCTGGCCCGGCTTCGTCGATGCCCTGGCCTCGCTGTTGCTGGTCGTCATCTTCGTGCTCATGGTCTTCATGATCGCGCAGTACTTCCTCTCGGCGGCGCTGACCGGCCGCGACGAAGCGCTGGTGCGCCTGCAGCGCGAGATCGCCGGTTTGGCGGAGCTGCTGTCGCTGGAACGGGCAGCGAACGCGGAGCTGCGCATCGACGTGTCGCAGCTTTCGTCCGAGCTGCAAAGCTCGCTTACGGCCCGCGACTCGCTCGCCAATCAACTTGCCGCCTTAACCGAGTCGCGCGACGCCCTGCAAGCCAGGCTCGACGAGGCCCAGGCCAAGGAGGCGCAGGCCAGCCAGGAGCTCGAAGACGCCTACAAGACGATCGAGGTCGATAAGGAAAAAATCGAGGCCCAGTTGGCCCAGCTCGCCATCCTACAAAAGCTGCGCGATGAATTCAGCGAACGGATCAAGGCATTCGAGACGGACAAGGCCAAGGTCACCAAGGAGTTGGAGGACGCCTACAAGGTCATCGACGCCGACAAGGCGAAGATCCAGGCGCAACTCCAGGACTTGGCCGTGTTGCAGTCGTTGCGCGACGAGCTGCTGGCCAAGCTGGCCGAGGCCGAGGGTGGACTCGACAAACAGGAGCAACTGACCGACGAAGCGCAAGCCCAGGTTCTGCTGCTCAACCGCCAGATGGCCGCCTTGCGCGAACAGTTGGCGCGGATCTCCGATCTGCTGGCGGACGCGGAAGCCAAGAACAAGGCCGACGACGTGCAGATCGCCGATCTCGGCCGCCGCCTTAATGTCGCCCTGGCCAACAAAGTGCAGGAGCTGGCCCGCTACCGCTCGGAGTTCTTCGGCCGCCTGCGCGAGGTCTTGGGCAACCGCCAGGACGTACGCATCGTCGGCGACCGGTTCGTGTTCCAGTCGGAAGTGCTCTTCGCCAGCGGATCGGCGGAGCTAGGTGCCGCCGGGCAACAACAGTTGGCGAAGCTGGCGCAAACGTTCAAGCAGATCGCGGCAAAGATTCCGAAGGACCTGCCGTGGATTCTGCGCGTCGATGGTCACACCGACATCGCGCCGATCCATACGGCCGAGTTTCCGTCGAATTGGGAGTTGTCGACGGCGCGCGCCGTGTCCGTCGTGCAGTTTCTGGTCGCCCAGGGAATTCCGGCGGATCGCCTGGCCGCCGCCGGCTTTGGCGAATTCCAGCCGCTGGAAAAAACCCGCACCGAGGAGGCGTTCCTGCGCAATCGGCGCATCGAGCTAAAACTGACCGAACGGTAGGCGGCTCCTACTCACCAGCCGTGGCGGCCGCGAGATCGACACCGCCGCCATTCGCCTGGTCGAACTGCAGCGCCGCCAGGCGTGCATACAAGCCGTCCTTGCGGATCAGTTCGCCATGCGTGCCGACCGCAACGATGCGTCCCTGATCCATAACCACGATGCGATCGGCCTTGAGGACGGTTGCCAGGCGATGGGCGATGACCAGGGTGGTCCGCCCGGCCATGAGGCGGTCCAGGGCCTGCTGTACGGCACGCTCGCTTTCCGCATCGAGGGCGCTGGTTGCCTCGTCCAGCAACAGCACCGCCGGATTGCGCAGAATGGCGCGGGCCACCGCTAGGCGCTGCCGCTGGCCGCCGGACAGGCGCACGCCGCGCTCGCCGAGGAAGGTTTCCAATCCTTCCGGCAAGCGATCCAGGAACTCCAGGGCCGCGGCGGCCTCGGCCGCGCGGCGCACCTCATCGTCGCTGGCCTCCGGCCGGCCATAACGGATGTTTTCCCAGGCATTGGCGGAGAATATGACCGGCTCCTGGGGCACCAGGCCGATGCGCGCCCGCACCGCGCGCGGGTCGGCAGCGCGGATATCCACGCCATCGAGAAGAATCCGTCCGCCCTGGGGATCGTAGAATCGCAGCAGCAACTGAAACAGCGTCGTCTTGCCGGCACCCGACGGGCCGACCACCGCCAGCTTTTCGCCGGGCCGTACGATGAGATCCAGGTTGTCGACCGCCTGGCGGTCCGGGCGCGACGGATAGCGGAAGACCACCTGTTCAAAGCGGATCTCGCCGCGCGCCGGCTCCGGTAGCGGCAGCGGCTCGGCCGGGGCCGCGATATCCGGCTCCATCTCCAGTAACTCGAGCAGCCGTTCGGTGGCGCCGACGGCGCGTTGCAAGTCGCCGATTACCTCGCTGATGGCCCCGGCCGCGCCGGCGACCACCACCGCGTAGAAGACAAAGGCCGACAGCTCACCGCCGGTAATCCGCCCGGCCAGCACGTCATGCCCGCCGACCCACAGAATCATGCTGACCGAGCCGAAGACCAGGACCAGGACGGTGGCGGTCAGGATGGCGCGGGCGCCGATGCGCCGCAGGGCGGTGGCAAACGCCTCCTCGGTCCGGGTCGCGAAGCGCTGGCGGTCGAGGGGCTCGTGGCCAAAGGCCTGCACCGTGCGGATCGCAGCCAGCGCCTCGTCGGCGTAGGCGCCGACATCGGCGACCCGGTCCTGGCTGTCCCGGCTCAGCCGGCGCACCCGGCGGCCGTAGACGAGGATCGGCACAACCACCAACGGCATGACCAGGAACGCCAAGCCGGTCAGCTTGGCGCTGGTCACGGCCAGCAGCACCGTGCCACCGATCAGCATCAGGGTATTGCGCAGGGCGATCGAAACCGACGTGCCGACCACCATCTGCAGCAGGGTGGTATCCGTGGTCAGGCGGGACATGATCTCGCTCGTGCGGGTGACCTCGTAATAGGCCGGCGAGAGGGCGATCACCCGGTCGAAGACGGCGGAGCGGATATCCGCGACCACCCGCTCGCCCACCCAGGACACCAGATAGAAGCGCACGTAGCTGGCCCCGGCGAGCAGCAGAATGACGCCGACCAGCACCAGAACCGCTTGGTCCAACAGGGCGCTGTTGCCGCTGGCGAAACCCTCGTCCACCAGCTTGCGTAGGCCAAGGCCCAGGCCAAGCACGGTGCCGGCCGCTACGGTCAGGGCGATGCTGGCCCCGACGACCTGCAGCTTGTAGGGCCGCACGAACTGCCAAAGCAGGCGAATCCGCCGCAGGTCGCCACCGGCCGGCCGTTCGGCCGCCGACCCGCCGCCCCCGGCTCGCCCCATATCTCCTTGTCGTCTCATGGCTTATGGGTATCGCAAAGGGGCTTCCCCGACAACCGCGCCGGATGGATCTTTGGCCCTCAACCGTCGGGCTTGCCTCCGGCCAGCGGCTCGGCTATACAGCCCGCCGTCGAGGAGGGCCGAGCGATGAAAAAAGATATCCACCCGGAGTACCACGAGATCAATGTGGTGATGACCGACGGGACGAGCTTCAAGACGCGCTCAACCTATGGCAGCGCCGGGGATACGCTGCGCCTGGACATCGACCCCAAGACCCACCCGGCCTGGACCGGCGAGCACCGCCTGATCGACAGCGGCGGCCAGGTCGCCAAGTTCAAGAAGCGGTTCCAGGGAATCGGTCTTAAGTCGTAGCCGGAGCCTACAGCGTGGCGGGCCCAAGGGCGCCCGGCACGCGGTCCAGCATGGCGTCCAAACGGGCCACCCGCTGATACAGCCGCAAACTGCTGTCGAGAAGCTGGGCCAAGCGTTCCGGCAAGGGCTCGTCGAGGACCGGCTGAACCGCCTCGCAGATCGAATGCCCCGCCAGACGGTATTCCGGAGTCACCGCCTGCTCCCGCGTCAGCTCGCCGGCATGCACCGCCTTCTGAACCAGAAGCCACGCCACGACTTGTGTGACCCGGGCGGTCATCCGCATGGATTCACAACTCGCCACCAGCCGGCCTGCGGCGCTCAGCTCGTCGAAATCGGCCCGTTTCTGGTGCGCCAAATAGTCCCGTGCCTCACGGGTCAGCGCCATCGCCTCGTCGAAGGTGCTGTCGAAATAGGCGATCTGTTGGGCTAAATCGGTCACAAGCAGTGCTCAGCATTGGGGCGGGTTGGCGGTGGGACCAGGTTTCGTAAGACTGTATCCAGCGCCACCTTAACAATTGGTTCGATAGCGCCCTTCGAAAAACCGGAAAAAAAAAGCCATTACTCCGGTATTCCCTTAAAAATCAATGTATTAACATTCGGAAATCCAACCCAGCGAGGGGCTTGACAGGCGCGGGCGCAGACCTAAATCAAGAGTGTCGCCAGGGGCGCCTATGATAAGGGCCCCGTCAGGCGGCAGGCATAGAGGGGTTCGACCATGGTGGTGAGCCCTGATGTTTGGACCATGTTGCTCAACTGGAGGATATGGCTATGCGTAGCACTGATCTGACTCCCCTTCTGCGCGCCACCGTCGGCTTCGACCGCATGATGAACATGCTCGATACGGCGACCCGTACGGACGAAGGCGCCCTTAGTTACCCGCCTTACAACATCGAGAAGACCGGCGAAGACGACTACCGTATCGTCATGGCGGTGGCCGGCTTTGGCGAGGACGAACTGGATATCACGGTGAAGGAGAACAGCCTGGCCGTCACGGGCAAGAAGGACAAGCCCGAGGACGAGGCCGGTTCTTACCTCTACCGCGGTATCGCCACCCGCGCTTTCGAGCGCCGGTTCGACCTGGCCGATCACATTCGGGTGACCGGCGCCCGCATCGAGAACGGCTTGCTGTTCATCGATCTGGTGCGCGAGGTCCCGGAGGCCATGAAGCCGCGCTCCATTAAGATCGAGTCGCGGCCGGCCAGTGGCCGCAAGGTCCTCGAAGGAAAGGCGGCGTAACGAAATAGCCGCACACACGGCCGGGGGCGGTCATACGGCCGCCCCCGAACCGTTTTCCAATTGGGCGAGGGCATCGCGAATCGGCCCTGGAATCGGCACCGGCCGTATATCCGCCCGGCCCACGAAGACATGCACGAAGTGGCCGACAGCCGCGGCCGCTTCGCCGCCCTCTTGAAACAGACCGATCTCATAGCGGACGCTGCTGCGCCCCAGGTGGGCGACCCGCAGCCCGGCCTCGACCAATTCGGGAAAAGCGAAGGCGGCCCGGAACCGGCAGTGCGACTCCGCGCAGATGCCGATGACCGGCCCGCCGTGGATGTCCAATCCGCCGGCGCGGATCAGGTAGTCGTTGATGACCGTGTCGAAGTAGGAATAGTAGACCACGTTGTTCACGTGGCCGTAGATGTCGTTGTCCATCCAGCGCGTCGGGATGGTCAGGAAATGCCGGTAGCCGGTACGGGTTTCCTCGGATTGTTTGCTCATCACCGTCCGTTGCCCTAGAGAATTGTTCTGAGCGCGTCGAGGGTTTCGTCCGGCTTCTCCAGCATCATCATGTGGCCGCAACCGGCGATTTCCATCACCTGGGCGCCCGGGATCGCCCCGGCCAGTTTCCGCCCGGCCCTGGCCGGAGTCATCCGGTCGTCACTCCCCAAGACCACAAGCGTGGCACAGCCGACCCGCTCCGCCGCCGCGCCGCCGTCGTAAGCGTTGCAGGCGGCCAAGTCACGATGCAGGACACCGGGGGCACTCCGCTCCAGCAGGCGCTCACTGCCGCCCATGAGCCACAGCCCCGGCGCCCGGTTGCCGCCCACGTGCCCGGTCGGACCATGGCCCCAGGACGTCACTAGATCATAGGCGAGGTGCTCGTTCGCTTCGGCCGCCGCCAGCAGATCGGGATGCACCGGCATGCGCGGCGCGGCACCCAACAGGGCGAGCGCCCGTACCCGGTCGGGGAACCGCGCCGCCGTCTCCAGCGCGATCAGGGCGCCCATGGAATGGCCGACGAGCGCCGCCGTGGTGACCCCGGCGGCCTGCAAAAAAGCATCGACCCACGCGGCCATCGCCGCGATCGAGTCCAGCGCCGGCCCGGCGGAGCGGCCATGACCCGGCAAATCCGGGGCCAGTACGGACCGTCCGTGATGGGCGAAGTAGCGCGTTTGCAGGGCCCAAATCGTATGGTCCATGCCGGCGCCGTGCATGAAAACGACGCTGTCCTGGCCGGCATCGAAGGGGCGGCCGCCGGTGGCGGCGTAGACCGGCTGCTGGGCAACAACAATGTCCACGGGCGCCGGGTCAGGCTTTTTGCGCGGCGCGTAGCGCCTGACGCAGATCGTCGATGATGTCGCCGGCGTCCTCGATACCCACGGAGATGCGGATCATATCCTCGCCGACGCCGGCGGCGGCGAGTTGCGCCGCATTCATCTGCTGATGCGTGGTGCTGGCCGGGTGCAGGACCAGGGTCTTGGCATCGCCCACGTTCGCCAAGTGCGAGGCCAGCTTGCAGGCCTCGATGAACCGGGTGCCGGCGGCACGCCCGCCGGTGAGGCCGAAGCTGATGATCGACCCCGCCCCCTTGGGCAACAGGCGCTGCGCCAGTGCATGGTCCGGGTGGGCGGGCAAGCTCGGGTGCACGACCCAGGCCACCGCCTCGTCGCTCTCGAGGAATTCCAGGACCCGCGCGGTGTTGGCCACGTGGCGCTCGATACGCAGCGGCAGGGTCTCGATTCCCTGCAGGATGTAGAAGGCATTTTGCGGGCTCATGGCGGGGCCGAAGTCGCGCAGCCCTTCCGCCCGAGCGCGCATGGAAAACGCCTGCGGCCCGAACTCCTCGGCGAAGTCGATGCCGTGATATCCGGCGTAGGGTTCGGTCAAGGTCGGAAACTTGCCGCTTGCCTCCCAATCGAAACGGCCGCCGTCCACGACGATCCCGCCGAGCGCCAGGCCGTGCCCACCCAGCCATTTGGTGGCCGAGTGCATGACGATATCCGCCCCCAATGCCACTGGGTTGCACAGATAGGGGGTCGCGAAGGTGTTATCGATCATCAGCGGCAGGCCGGCGCCGTGGGCGATGTCGGCGACCGCCGGGACGTCGAGCACTTCGAGGCCCGGGTTGCCGAGGGTCTCGGCGAAGATCAGCCGCGTCTCCGGCCGGATGGCGGCGCGCAAGGCCGCATGATCGCGCGGGTTGACGAAGCTGGTCTCGATGCCGAAGCGCGGCAGGGTGTGGGCGAACATGTTGACGCTGCCGCCATAGAGGGACGACGAGGCGACGATATGCCCGCCCTGCCCCATCAAGGTGACGATCGCCAGATGCAGAGCGGCCTGGCCGGAGGATGTGGCCACGGCGCCGACACCATGCTCCAGGGCCGCCACCCGCTCCTCCAGCACCGCGACCGTGGGGTTGGAGATGCGGCTGTAGATGTGCCCGGCGCGCTCCAGATTGAACAGCGCCGCCGCGTGGTCCGTGTCGCGGAACACATACGACGTGGTCTGGTAGATCGGCACCGCCCGGGCGCCGGTCACCGGATCCGGCTGCTGCCCGGCGTGCAGCGCCAAGGTGTCGAATTTCAGGAACTTGGGAGTCGCCATGGCCGATCCGGACTGAGTTCTTGCCGCGATAGCCGCCAGACTACACGACCGGCGCCGATGCGCTCAACGACGCTTCCGACGTCCCGGGCTCAAAGGAACCGTGCGGTAGCGGGCGGTCATGCGGCCGTGATGCGGGCAAAAAAAATGGGGGGCCTTGGGTCCGTCATATCGGACCGTGGCCCACCCAATTGTTATGCCTCAACCTGTTAACTTGCCGGATTTTGACATTACGGCGCCCCACTCCCACGGTCAAGGGCGCATTGGTTAACGAACACGAGTGCAAACCCTTGACCCCGAAACGATTAGGGCCCGGAAAAGAAAAGCCGCCGGACAAGCCGGCGGCAAGTTAACAGGGAGGCATTACAAGGAACGGATTCTCATCCGCTCGACGAGCCGGAGCTCCCAGGGAGGGATTCCGATTCGCCTGACAACAATGTAGGCACAGCCCGCTAAAAAATGGTTAATGAAATGCGAAAGTTCGTGGTGTTTTTGCTACAAAGCTGTGACATTTAAGCAACAATTGGGCCCCAGTCCTCACTGCGCCAGCCAGCCACCATCGATATTCAACGCCGCGCCGGTGATCTGCGCAGCCCCGTCGCTGCACAGGAAGCACGCGAGTTGGCTAATCTGCTCCGGCGTGACGAATTCCTTGGACGGCTGCTTCTCCTGGACCAGTTCGACCTTGGCCTCGTCATAGGACATGCCGGTTTCCTTGGCCCGGTCCTCGATTTGCT
>JAJFGI010000087.1 GCA_021776215.1 Kiloniellaceae bacterium
CCCTCCTCGAAGTGTTCGCCGGACATGTACGGCCCTTCCTCGGTGGAGAAGCGGAAGAAGCAGTGGTTCATATCCACCTTGAAGCGGACGTCGTCGAAAACGAAGAACTCCGCCTCCGGCCCGACGACCGCCGTGTCGCCGATGCCGGTGGACTTCAGATAGGCCTCCGCCTTGCGCGCGGTCGACCGGGGGTCGCGGTCGTACGGCTGCCCGGTGGACGGCTCGGCGACATCGCAGAAAAGGATCAGCAGCGGCTGTGCCGCGAAGGGATCCATGACCGCCGTCGACAGGTCCGGCACCAGGGTCATGTCGGACTCGTTGATTGCCTTCCAGCCGGCAATCGAGGAGCCGTCGAACATGACTCCCTCGGTCAGGGCGTCTTCGTTCACGGCGCTGACATGCATGGCGAGGTGCTGCCATTTGCCGCGCGGGTCGGTGAAGCGGTAGTCGATGTATTTGACATCGTGTTCCTTGATCATCTCGAAGATCGTCTTCGGATCGGACATGACAGTGTTCCCCGTTCTCGATGTTTTGAATGAATTTCGGTTGGCGTAACCGGCAGCGGCTAGACGGCGTCGCCGCCGCGCTCGCCGGTGCGAATGCGTATGGCCTCGTCGATGCTGCTCACGAAGATCTTCCCGTCGCCGATGCGGCCGGTATGGGCGGCCTGCTGAATCGCTTCGATGGCGCGTTCTACCAGCGTATCTTCGAGCACCACTTCGACTTTCACCTTGGGCAGGAAATCGACGACATACTCGGCGCCCCGATACAGCTCGGTATGGCCTTTCTGGCGGCCGAATCCCTTGGCCTCGGTCACCGTGATGCCTTTGATGCCGATCTCGTGCAGGGCTTCCTTCACTTCATCAAGCTTGAACGGCTTGATGATCGCTTCGATCTTTTTCATGGCATGGCCCCCAATGGTTTCGCGGCTGGCATGACTCGCTGGGCGGCGGCACGGTGCACGCCACCACCCCCTCTTTTGCACATGCCGTACCAACCGCGCGGGACGCCGGGGCGATCCTTAAACCCCAGGCATTTCCGCCCTTTTTTTGTCAGCCGCCGTCAAAAACCGTCGTGCGGCCACGGATATTGTGCCTAAAACTTAGGCGATCTGCCCACGGACCGGGCAGTGGCCTTCGTGTGCTGTCAGGCGGCGTCGCGTGTTTCGAGCCACGTTCGAATACGGGCCGTGGCCTCCCGGATATTCTCGATCGAGTTGGCGTAGGAGAGGCGCAGATAGCCTTCGCCGTGCCCGCCGAAGCTGGTCCCGGCGATGGTCGCCACGCCGGCCTCCTCGAGCAGTTTGACCTCCAGGTCCTTGGCGGCGAGGCCGGTGCCGCTGATGTTCGGGAAGGCATAGAACGCGCCGCCCGGCTCGACGCATGAGACACGGGGGATGGCGTTCAGCTCGTCCACCACCACCCGCCGGCGCTCGGCAAAGGCGGCGACCATATCGGCGACGGGTTTTTGCGAGCCGGTGAGGGCGGCGATCCCGGCGTACTGCGCCGCGGCGTTGACGCATGAGTGGCAGTTGATGGCCAAACGCGTGGCCGCTTCGATCAACGCCGTGGGCCAAATCGCATAGCCCAGCCGCCAGCCGGTCATGGCATAGGTTTTGCTCCAGCCGTCCAGCAGGATCAGCCGGTCGCCGAGCTCCGGGTACTGCAGCAGGCTGACGTGCGCGCGGTCGTCATAGAGCATCTGCCCATAAATCTCGTCCGACAGGATGGCGACATCGGGATGCCGCCGCAGGCCGGCCACCAGCTTGTCCACTTCTGCGCGCTCGCTGACTCCGCCGGTGGGATTGGCCGGGCTGTTGAGAATGATCAAACGGGTCGCCGGAGTAATGCGCGACAGCACATCCTCGGCCGAGAAGCCAAACCGGTTGCGCTCCAAGAGCGGGACGGGCACGCCCGTGGCGCCGCTGAAGGCGATGACCGAGGCGTAGATTGGGAAACCGGGATCCGGATAGAGAATCTCCACGCCGGGCTGCCCGAGCATGAGAACCGCGAAGAACATGGTCACCTTGCCGCCGGGCACGATCAGCACCCGGCCCGGGTCGACCTCTACGGCCAGGCGCCGCTGCACGTCCGCCGCCACGGCGTCGCGCAGCTCGGGTATGCCGTTGGCCGGGGTATAGCCATGGTGGCCGTCGTGCAGGGCCTTCACCGCCGCGTCGACAATATGTGCCGGGGTCGGAAAATCGGGCTGGCCGATACCAAGGTTGATGATCGAGCGCCCTTGCGCCTCTAGGCGTTTGGCGCGCGCCAAGACCTCGAAGGCGCTCTCCGTTCCGATCCGTCCGATGGCGTCGTTGGGGTGCAGCATCTTGCTCCGTCGTTTCGCCACAGCCTATGCGCTGAGATGCCCGCGCGGCAAGCCGTGGGGCTGGTACGCCGGTCGGACGATGTCCGCCGCACCGTCGTTGCCGGTCATGCCGCCGGCCGGCGACATCCAAACGAACGAAGCGTCGAACCGGAAAATTTCCGCTTGTTTCCGCGTCGCACAGGCCGCCGCGGACGGAGGGTAATAATCGGCATCTTTTTTTTGTATTTTTAACATAGATCAATGCCGGCCGGGCGAACACTTGAAATAATTATAAAAAATGCCGCTAGGCCGCTCCTCCATCTGATCGGAAGTCGTGATGGTCGGTGCGAAAGAAAAGACTGAGACTTATAGGGAGGGGGGCGACATGATCCGTTTCCGTCGATCGGCCGGGGTATTTGGTCTGTTGTTGGGCGCAGTTCTTGTAGCGGGCCTCGCCCGTCTTCCTGTCGCCCAGGCCGCGGAACCGCCGAGCCTGGCCGCCGCGCAAGCTGCCGAAACAGCCGCCCCGCAACTGGCGCAAAACCAACCTGAATACAGCAAGCAAGGCGTCGCCGGATGCCTGGACTGCCACGACGAGACCGAAGAACACCCGGTCCTGTCGATCTTCAAGACGGCCCATGCGCAGATGGCCGACAAGCGCACGCCCTTTGCCCAGGAGGGGTGCGAATCCTGTCACGGCCCAAGCCGTGCTCACGCGGACAAGCCGCGGCAGTTCCCCACCGAGATCAATTTCGGCCCCACCAAGGCGTCGCCACCCGAGGTCCAGAACAAGGCATGCATGGCCTGCCACCAGGGCGGGCTCCGGATGCATTGGCAGGGGAGCCAGCACAACGCCGCGACCGTGTCCTGCACCTCGTGCCATGACGTTCACACGCTCAGGGATAAGGTACAGAGCAAGACAACCCAGGCGGAGGTGTGCGTCGAGTGCCACCGGACGCAGAAGGCAGCGATGTTCCGCTTCTCGCGCCATCCTATCAAGGAAGGCAAGGTCGCCTGCACCGATTGCCACAACCCGCATGGGTCGGTCGGGCCGAAGATGCTGAAGAAGGTCACGCTCAATGAAACTTGCTTCGAGTGTCACGCGGAAAAGCGGGGCCCCTTCCTGTGGGAGCACGCGCCGGTACGGGACAACTGCTCGAACTGCCACACGCCGCATGGGTCCAGCCAACCTCGGCTCTTGAAGGCCCGCGGGCCGCTCCTGTGCCAGCAGTGTCACCTGGCCCAATTCCATCCCAGCACGCTTTACAGCGGTTCAGGTGTGCCGCCGCTCGGGGCACAAAGCCGCTTGCTGGCCAAGAATTGCTTGAACTGTCACCCGGTGGTCCACGGATCGAACCACCCATCGGGGGCAAGATTCACTAGATAGCTTCGGAAAAACCAACCGCACATGTGCGAAAAGCAGGGGGTCACGCGATGACAGACAGCAAAACTTTCCTCTCGCTCGCGGTTGTGGGGACCTGTCTCTGGCCCGGCCTCACCACCGCACAGGCACAGGCACAGGACCAGCTGCCGGATGCGGCGACGCTCGTGGACAAGGGGCTGGCGGCCCGGCCCGATCTCGGCCGTACCAGCGAGATCGAGGCGGGTGTCGGCTACAACACCGAGGACTCCTTCAAGTTCGGCGAGTACTCGGGGCTCGAGCAGGAGGGACCCTTCGCCATCGGCACGGTCGATATCCAACGGCGCGCGCCCTTCAGCAGCCGGAGTTCCCAATACTGGAGCGTGACCGGCACCAATCTGGGGCTGGATTCCCGCTCGGTTCGCCTGGAATACGGTCATCAGGGCAGCTTCGACCTGTTCCTCGATTACGACCAGATTCCGAGAAACCAGATCGACGGCGCCCGAACACCCTACAGCGGCGAAGGCACGGGAAGACTGACGCTGCCGGCCGGGATGCAGAACTCGAGCTCCACATCGGCGGGAATTACGGGCCTTAGATCAAACCTGCGGTCGATCGACATCGAGACCGAGCGCAAGGACGTAGGGGGCGGCATCACCTGGCATCTGACTCCCGAGTGGTCGATCAAAGGCGCGTACGCGCACGAGTTCAAAGAGGGCACGGATACCATCGCCGGGGTCTTCGGCGAGAATGGCGGCAACCCGAGGGCGTCGATTCTGCCGGAACCGATCGACTACGAGGAGGATAGCGTCGATGTGGCCCTGGCGTATACCGGCGAGCGCTTGCAAGTCGAACTCGGGTATAGCGGATCCTGGTTTACGAACAACGAGAGCTCGCTGCGCTGGGACAACCCCTTTACCGTCGCTGGTTGGGATGCAATCTCGCCCGAGGGTCAGATGGGCCTTCCGCCCGACAACCAGGCGCACAGGTTCAGCCTGTCCACCGGCTATAACTTAGGTGAGACCACACGCCTGAACGGGGTGTTCTCATACGGTTGGATGCTGCAGGACGAGGACTTCCTCCCCTACACGATCACGCCGGCCCTCGCCGACGTCGATCCGACGCTGCCCAGGCAGTCCCTCGACGGGGAAATCAAGAACCTTCTCGTCGACCTTTCGGCCTCGACCAGGCCCATGCCGCGGCTCGATCTCAGGGGCCGATACCGTTACGACGACCGCGATAACGAAACGCCGCAGGCCACCTACCTTGCGGTGAAGGCGGATACCCTGCTCCAATCGAGTGGCGACCAGCGCATCAACCTACCGTACAGCTCGACGCAAAATCTGGTGAATCTGGATGCGAGCTATCTCCTCCTCGCCGAGTCCAGCACCAAGCTGTCGGTCGGCTACGATTACGAGCAAAAGGAGCGCACCTTCACGGAGGTGGAAACGACGCGGGACCACACCGGGCGGGTGAAGATTCAGTCGACGCCCTTCTCTTTCTTGAGCGGCGCGCTCAAATACGCGCATACGATCCGCGACGGCGACGACTATCAAGGCAACGCGCCGCTTCTGGCCAGCCATGTGGGGCTTGCAGCGGACGAATTCGAGAATCTTCCCGAATTGCGGAAGTTCTATCTCGCGGATCGCGATGGCGACACGGTCGCGGCGTCGCTGTCGATCCTGCCGCATGACCAGGTCGCCGTCGGGCTCTCCGGCAGCTATACGATGTACACCTATGGTGACGGCATCTATGGATTGCGGGATCACAAGCTTGCCGACGTCACGCTGGATGTTTCCTATTCGCCGATGCGCAACGTGAACACGTATGCCTTCTTCACCCATGAACGGCAGAGCTTCGAGCAGAACTCACTCCAGTTCACATCCGGCTCGGTGGCAGCCGCCTTGGCCAATGATCCCACCCTAAGGTGGTCGGCGGATACCCGCGACGTGGTCAATACCGCGGGGGCGAGGGTCGAATGGAATGCCATCAAGGATCTGTTCGACGTGAGCCTGGAATATAGCTTCTCGAAAGCGATCACTTCGTTCGACCTGGAAGGGGGGAGCGGTACGGATACCACGCCCCTGCCGGATCTGACCTCGCGTCTGCACAGCGTCGGGATTATGGGTACCTATCACATGCAGGAGAATATCGCGCTGCGCTTCGGCTACCGCTTCGAGACGCTCAGCACGGACGACTTCGCGCTGGACGGCGTCGACGTGGATACCATTGACCAGGTCCTGACCCTTGGGGAGGGCAGCGCGGATTACGTGGCCCACGTGTTCGGCGTGTCAGTGGCGTTCCAGTTCTAAGGAACGACGCCACTGCGCCGCCGATAGTACTACCCGCTGGGGGCAGACTGCCCCGGAAAGAGTTCGGCCGAGGCCTCAGCCTACGTCCTTGTAGCCGCTAAGAAGGCGCATCCCCTGCTGCGGCCGCCTGATGCGTGTCGCGGGAAAGCAAACCGTGGCGGTGGTGCCGACACCGACTTCGCTTTGTAAACTGAGGCGGCCGTCGTGCAGGTCGACGAGAGCCTTGGTCAGAGGTAAGCCGAGGCCGGTGCCTTGATACTTTCGATTCAGATCGCCGTCTAGCTGGCCGAATTGCGATAGGGCCTTCGGAATATCCTCGGGTGCCATCCCGATTCCGGTGTCGATAATCTGAAAAATGTAACCGCTGTCCGAACGGGCGCTGATCGCCAGCGTTACCTCACCGCCCGCCTCGGTGAATTTGATCGCGTTGGTCAGCAAATTCACCAAGATCTGTTTCAACTTGCGTTTGTCGGCGCACAGCAGCGGCAGATCTTCCGACGCCTCGAATTTCAGCTCGTGCCCACTGTTGTCGGCACGCTGTCGCACCAGCCGCAAAGCGGACTGGGCAACATCCCCGACCTCGATATCTTCTTCACGAAGGACCTCCATCCCGGCTTCGATCTTGGACAAGTCCAGAATGTCGTTGATGAGTTCGAGCAGGTGCTGCCCGGACCCGTTGATGTCGTCCGCGTATTCGCGGTATGTCGTGCTGCCGATCGGGCCGAACATTTCATCCTTGATGACCTCGGAAAATCCGATTATCGCGTTCAACGGCGTGCGGAGTTCGTGGCTCATCGCGGCGAGGAACTCGGACTTGGCGCGATTCGACGCCTCGGCTTCCTCCTTGGCCCTACGGATAGTATTCTCTACCTCTCTGCGTTTCGAAACATCGATGAGAGTGACTGTGTAAATTTTCTCACCATTCAGATCGAATTTCGAAGCGAAGGCTTCCGCAGGGAACTCGGTGCCATCCTTGCGCAGTCCATAGATGTCTCGACGCCCTTTCATCGCGTAAACGACGCCCGGCGAGTTTCCAAAAGCTGCTACCTGTGAACGGTGCTTCTCCCTGTACCGGCTCGGCAGGAGCATATCCAGGTCCTTGCCAAGTACCTCGTCGGCGGCGTAACCGAAGATGGCTTCCGCGCCCTGGTTAAATAGCCGAATGGTCTGATGCTCATCGGCGGAAATAATGGCGTCTGCCGAGATTCTCAGAATCGATTCGAATTTCGCCTCGGCTCCCTCACGCTCGGCAATGGTCGTGCGTAAATTCAGGTTGAGTGTCAGGACCGATCGGTAGCGCCACCAGGCCATGGAAACCAGCACCAGGACGGTCAGCGCGCCCATCGCCCAAGTCGCGCGGGCCACGGTCCAAAATGGCACTGGCGTACCGTACCACTTGGTATAGATCCGTTGATAGGCGGAGCTGGGGATGAAGACTTTCACCGCCGCATTCAGGACCGCAAGCAGCGCGACATCGCCTTTCAAGACGCTGATACCGCGCTTGATTTCCTTAAGTGGGCCTCCAACAGCTTCGATCTGGTCCTCTAGACCGGCTTCGCGCGCAAGGTAGAGAATTTGGGGACGCGGAAACACCAGAGCATCAACCTGTCCGGAGATCAGTTCAAATAGGGCAGACTGGACGTCGGGATGGACGCGGATATCGATGTCCTGCCGATCGTCGAACATGAAAAGACCGACGTTCTTTTCGACGACTGCAAGTTTCTTTCCCGGGAGATCGGCGACCCCGGCTATGCCGTGGCTATCGGCCCTGACGAATAGGGAAACGACGAACGTCTCCACCGGCGCGGTGAACGCAAAGTCATCCATACGTTCGGGGAGAATCCCGATGTTCGGGATGAGGTCGACATCGCCTCGTCTCAAGCTGTCTATGGCGTCGGGAAAATTGTCAGCGACCATATACGTGACCGTCAGCCCCGCACGCGCCGCAACTTCGTCCATGACGTCGATCGCGAAACCGATCGGTTTTCCGTTTTCATCGACTTGAAACTGAGGCGGCCAGGAGCGGGGGACGACGGCAACTACGTTCCGAGGTGATGGATTCGCCATCTCGCCGGGCAGCCTCTGCGCCAAGGCGACCGGGGCTGTCGCTGTCCAGAAGATCTGTGCGGCAAGGGCCAGGGGCAGGAGAATCGGATGACGCAAAAGTTCGTTCCCTCACGCTGCCGCGCGGTGTCTCAGAGCGATCCCTTGGGGTCGTTGCCGGACTATCCGGCGGCGACCCGACACGAAGTCTTTGGCAATTGTTTTTCCCAGCAATCCAGTCAACTAACAGTATTCGTTGTAAAGAAAATGCTAACGGATCGGAATGCCGCGTATGTATATGGTAATGGACCATTTTTCGGCGCCTGGACAATTTGGCTGGCCGATCCTTGCGGCGGTCCAGGCCCCTTCGGGCCGCTTCCGTGGGATTTTTGCATCGGCTAAACACACCGCGCGCGCAAAAGTCGACCCGAGGCACCGCGGGTCATTGACGTACGGGCGGTTAGGTTGCGCTTGACGGGTCGCGGGGGGCACCTCGTCATCGAGGTCGCCGTCGCTTACCAGTAGCGGACGCGGCCTATGTCGACATGGACGAAGTTGGATCCGGCGTAATATCCGACGCCGCCGCCACGCAGCGCCTTGGCGGCATCGCGCAGGTCACCGAGGCGCTGGCCGGGAAGGCGGATGTCGACGGCCATGCCGCGCATGTGCAGGCTTTGCTTCGCGACACCCCGCCCTGTCGACGCCAGGCTGGCGTTGGTCTTCGGCGAGCGGTATCCGGATATGACGTGGAACGGGTCGCGGGTGTCCAGCGTGTCCTGCAACGCATACAGCAGGTCCAGCAAACGCCGGTCGATGGCCCTGACCTCGCCGGTCCGGAAGTCGCGCAGCAGATGGTTGATCTCGGACAGACCGTCAGTCAGGTATGAGCCGTCAGCCCAATAGGTGGCCGCCGTGCGCTCTCCGGTATGCAGATTGTAGAAGGCGAGCCGCCGTTCCCCTTGTCTCGGCACATTGGCCAGAGCGGGTGCCGGAAGAAGCGCGCAGGCGCCTGCTGCGGCGCTCAGCCGCAACATGCCACGCCGACTGCAGGTGCGACTCTTGTTTTGGTTCTCGATCAATTGAAGCGCCCTCATTGCTCTAGATACTCCAGACAGCATGGCCGGCATCCGTTAGAATCGTCTTACCCACGGCGCGACGCCGGTATCGCCGCCACGCCGCTGCCCCCGCCAGCGCAGGACGGCGCCCGGTCGGCAGTGGTGCTCGCCACCGTTTCAAGGGCGTAGGGATCCCGCCGGAATTGGACGATCCCGGCCTCATCCACCCAGGCCGTTCGGTGGATCAGGTAGACCGGCATCGGTTCACCCAGGTCGAGGCGCCTGCTCTTGCCGCTGGCGATGGCGCGATCGAGATCCTCCGCCGACCGGCCGGGATCGTTTCGCAGCAGGTAAAGAGCGAGATCCCTGGCTTTTTCGACCCGAATGCAGCCGTGGCTCAAGGTCCGTGCCGACCGACTGAACAGGGCGGGATGCGGCGTGTCGTGCAGGTAGACGTCGTAGGGATTATCGAACACGAACTTGATCCGGCCGAGAGGATTACGGGGGCCGGGGTCCTGGCGCAGCTTGAAGGGCATGCCGGTCATGCGGCTCTTGGCCCAGTCGATATCGCGGGGGTCGAGCTCCGTGGCCGCGGCACTCCAGCCGCTGAACACCCGGATGTTGTGCTCCCGCAGATAGGCGGGGTCGCGGCGTACGCGCGGCAGGATTTCGCGCCGCGCGATGTTCCGAGGGACAACCCAGAACGGATTGATGTCGATGGCCCGGATCTTGCCGCTGATAAGCGGCGTCGGCCAATCGGGCCGGCCGACAATGACCCGGCTGTGGAGCACGGTGCGGCCGTTCTCGACGACGTCGAGCTCGGCCGCGGGGACGTTGACCATCCCCGCCCGCGAGGCGCGCAATCGACCCTCGACGCGGAGCCGCCGCAGGGCGTCGGCCAGGCTCGCGATGCGCTCCTCGACCGGCCGGTTCAATTCGGCCCGGGTCTGGGGTCCGACGACGCCGTCAACGTCGATACCATGGCGTGCCTGGAAGCGCCGGACGGCCGCGCCCAACTCGGTATCGAACGTCGAGAAGCCGGCCGGAGCGATAGCCAGGTCACCGGTCGCGGCAAGACGCCGTCGCAGGGCCGGTACGCGGTCATCCTCGACGCCGATTTCCAGGTTGGGTCCGCTGCCGATCGGCTGCCAACCGTTGTCGGCGGCGATACCGCGGTAGGTCGCCAGCGCCCGGCGCAAACGCCGGTAGGCGCCATCCTCCGGAACAAGTCCGTCGAGGAACCGCGTGAAGTCGCCGGCCGCCGAGGCCTGTCGCAGGATCGCGGTGCCGACGGGGCCCGGAACGCCGCCCAGGTCCGCGGCATACCGCACCAGAGCTTCGCTCAGCAGCACGTCGATCTCCGCCGGCCCGGCGGCATCCCCGGCGGCATCCGCTGCGGCACCACCGGCGGGGCGGCGCGCCTGAACGGCCTCGAGATTGTAGTCACCGGGGTTCAGTCCATCGGCGGCGGCTCCGGACAGGGTCTCGATCAGGGTTTGGCCGCGCGGCGACAGCGGGGTCCCATCAAGCCAGAGCGGGGCATACTCCCGTTCGCCATAAAACGCCGCCAAATCGCCCCACGACGGGGGCAATATGCCGAGGGCCGCCGGAGCGTTCGGCGCATCGAATATCCGGCGCAGCGCATCCCCCGTGTCCACGGTCGGCGGTTCGGGCGCCGGCGGTTCGGGCGCCGGGGCCGCCGTACACGCCGCGAGCCCGACAACGATCACCAGCGACAAAGCGTGCGCGAGAAGCGGCCAGCGGCGGCGGATCAGGGACGGGTCCGACGACAACCCACGCCCGAAAGCAGCGACAAAGAGTGCTTCTAGGCGAGACGCAATATAGGACAAGGTTTCGAGAATCAGTCTGTTAGCCTTGCAACAAAAAGAAGATTCATTTTGTGGGCGCGCCAATTCTCTTTCGGCCGAGATTCCGTTGGGCGGGACTATGTATTGGCTTCTCGAGATCCTCAAGCTGTCATTTCTCCAATGACCTTCAAATCGAGGCCGACAGCACCAGTTTTTACCATGACTGATTGTTTTTCCACATCTCCGGCACCGCAACTTCGGGTAGTCGGACCGCGGGCGGTGGGGTTGCGCTTGACGGGTTGCGGGGTGGGTGATTTAACTCCGGCGCGGTGTCGGTCGCATCGCCGCGCCGGCGGGATAACCTGCCGGCCGGGGCACCTGTGGTGGCTGTAGCTCAGTTGGTTAGAGCACCGGTTTGTGGTACCGGGGGTCGGGGGTTCAAGTCCCCTCAGCCACCCCAACCGCGCATTTGCCGCGTCTCTTTTGATTTTCCTCGAAAAATGGCACACTCGGATGGGTACTAGCGGTGACCGGGCCGCTGTCCTAGGGTGAACTGCTGCGCCACGCCACATCAACTGCCACAGGGATCGGGTTTTGCGCCGTAAAGGTTTGATTTTCCAAGCGTGGCGGATTGGCCTTGTGGGTCTCTTCATGCTGTGGCTGCCGGCATCGGTGGCCGCGCAGACGTATAACGACGGCATGCAGGCCTTCCAGGGCGGGCAATTCACCAAGGCGCGCGACATCTGGGAGGCCCTGGCGAATGCCGGCAACCCGCTCGCCCAATACAGCCTTGGCAAGCTCTACGAAAGCGGTGCCGGCGAAGTCGAGCGGGATTACGCCAGAGCCGCCCAATGGTATCAGCGCTCGGGCGATCAAGGCGTGCTGGCGGCACAGAATAATCTAGGCCTGATGTATTCCCAGGGCCGGGGCGTGCCGCGCGACCGCGCCCGCGCCGTGGAGTTATGGAAAGCCTCCGGGTCGAACGGCCACTCGATCGCCCAGTTCAATCTGGGATTGGCGTATTTCCGCGGCGAGGGGGTGCCCGAAGACAAGGGTGAGGCCCAGGCCTGGTTCCGCCGCGCGGCCGATCTGGGTCTGGCGGATGCCCAGTACGCGATGGGCGAGATGGCGCGGCTGGGCCTGGTCGCCGGCGCCGATCCCGGGGAGGCGCTAAGCTGGTTCCAACTCGCGGCGGCGCAAAACCACGACCAGGCGAAAGCGCAGGTTGCCGAAATGACCAAAAGCGGGGTGCAGCCAAAGGCGCCCCAAGCGGTGCGCAGCGCCGAGGGCGACAAGCCCACGCCTGCGACAGCGAGCCAAGTCAGCCTGGCCAGGCCGGCCGACCCGGCACCGCCGTCCACCGTGCGCGAGGCGCCGGAGATCACGCCGGTCACCCAGGAACCGGTGATGCCAAGCGCCGCGCCGGCGACGGACGGGCAGGCCGCAACGCCGGGCACGCCGACGCGAATCACCCCGACGGCGACTGCGCCGGCGCAAACCGCCCCCGCCGCGGCGACAGCCGCGCCGACGGCCCCGGCTCCGCCGCCCGCCGCCGCGCCGCAAATCGCCGCCCAGCCGGCAGTGCCGCCGGCGGCTGCCATCCCGGCGCCCCAGCCCCAAGTCCAGCCCCAGGGCCCGCCCGAATCGGCGCCCGCGGTTCAGACCACGCCGAGGCCGTCCCCGGCCGCCGGCGGATTCGGCGCTTGGTTGATCTCGATGGAGAGCGAGGCCGCGGCGCAAGGTTTCCTGCGCGTGTCGCAGGCGCAAAACCCCGATTTCTTCGCCGAGGCGCCGGCCGCTGTGGTACCGGTCCGGCTTGGCGGTGGCCGGACGTTCTATCGTGTCGTTGCCGGGGGCCTGCCCGACCGCGCCGCCGCCGCCGCGATGTGCCAAAAGTTACGGGAGAGCCGGCCGGGCGCGTTCTGCAAGGTGGTAGCCAACTAGGGGCGCCATGAACAGCGGAGAGATCAAGCGGCGCATCCTCGCGGGCCGGCCCGTCTTCGGGTGCTGGCTTGAGATGTGCAGCCCTATCGCCGCCGAGATCGTCGCCCAAGCCGGCTACGACAGCGTGCTTATCGATCTGGAGCACGGCCCCGGCTCGATCCTGGAGGCGGTATCGCTCATGCATGCCGTGCAAGGCCGCGACTGCGCACCGCTGATTCGCGTTCCCACGAACGATTCAGTCGCCCTCAAGCGGGTTCTCGACATCGGGGTCGCCGGGGTGATGGTCCCGGCCGTCAACACGGCGGAAGAGGCCCTTGCCGCCGTCTCGGCCTGCCGCTATCCGCCGAAAGGCATGCGGGGCATGGCGGCCAGTATCGTGCGGGCCTCCGACTATGGCGCCCGCTGGCGCGATTACACGGCCGCCGCCGACGAGACCTTGTTGATCATGTGCCAGATCGAGAGCGCCGAGGCGGTCGAGAACGCCGCCGCCATTGCCGCGGTCGAGGGGGTGGACATGCTCTTCATCGGCCCGTTCGA
>JAJFGI010000088.1 GCA_021776215.1 Kiloniellaceae bacterium
CGGCGGCGCCCGGAGCCACGATCGGGTTGGCCTTGGCCACGGCGTCGTCGCGCACCTTCCCGAACAGGATCGAGCCGACCACGACGACCACATACATCAGGCCACCGATGGCCGCCACAATGGCGCTGAGTCCATTCAGCCCCATCATGAGAAACGCGGTACCGGGATAGTCGAACGTAAAGACCGAATCGCTGAATGTGATGTCCCAATGCCGGCGCGCGACGCCCAGCGTCCCGGCCCCCATCATGAACAGAGAGATGCCGCCAGCCCCGATGGCGAAGACATAGGGCTGCCACCGGGCAACCGCCGGCAGGATCACCTGTCGCCGAAAGATTAGCGGGATCAAAAGATAGGTGATCGCCATGAACGCCAGGGTCGTGCCCGTCACCACGGTAGCGTGGAAATGTCCCGGTACGTACAGGGTGTTGTGCATGAGCAGGTTGATCTGCTCGGTGCCCAAGATAACGCCGGTAATACCGCCCAGGAAGCCGAAGAGCACCAGCGACATGAACATGCCAGAGAACGCTGGATTGCCCCACGGCGCCTGACGCAGCCAGCCGAAGATGCCCTTGTTGAAGCCGCGCCGCCGCTGTGCCGCCTCGATGGCGCCGGGCAGGCTCATGCCGTGGATCATGCTGCCAAGGACGGCCAGATAGATCGCGTAGCTGGTATTGAAGACCTTCCATTCGGAGCTGATGCCCGGCTCGGCCAGCAAGTGATGCGCGCTGGCCAATTGCAGGAACAGGATGTAGAGCAGGAATGCCGAGCGGCTGACCTTTTCCGACAGGGGCTTGGCGCCGAGTACCAGGGCGGCGATGGCATACCAGACCGCGACATGGGCCGAGACGTTGACCTGCTGCGAGGAATGGCCCAAGCCCCACCACACGAGCTTGTATACCACCGTGTCGATGTGGCTGATGTAACCGATCGACCACAGGAACGTGGGGACCAGGATGATGGCGCCGGAGGCGATGGTGAAGACCGCGATGATCGCCGCCGTGATCGCCCCGAAGGTGACCAGCGGCACCGAGCCCTCGTAGGTTTTCTCCTCCTTGGCGATTACCAGGGTGCCGAAGAAAACGATACAGCCGACCAGGGCGCCGACGGCGAAGAGGATCAGGCCGAGATAGAAGTGCGGAGCCGCCTTCATGGGCACGTAGGATGTGAACATGACGCTGGATTCGCCCTGCAACACGGCAACCGTAGCCAGGATCGCTCCAACCACCATGAGGATGAACCCGAACCAGGCGAATTTCGGCGCCGCCAGGCGGCAATTCAACAGGATCGCCGAGGCGAAATAGAGGATCGCCATCTCGAAAAAGATGATCCAGAACAACAGCACCGCGGCGCCGTGCGCGGTCAAGAGTGTGTAGAACCACTCCGCCGGCAGCAAATGCACCGCCGGCCAGCGAGTCAAGGCCACCAACAGACCGAACAATCCGCCGACCGCCAGGAACACCACGGCGGCCACCGCATTGGCCTTGATCAAGGTTTCGGCCTTGGCATACACGCGCAAGCCGGTGTCGGGACAAACTCGGTACTTTTCCTCTGGCAGTGCCAGAGCGCCGTCCAATGCGCCTACACTCATGATCGCCCCTACTGTTTTTCGACGACGCGGATTTTCCCGACCATGGTGTGATGGCCGATGCCGCAGAATTCGTTGCACACGACGAAGAACTCGCCCGTTTCATCGGGCGTGATGGTCAACACCATCTCATAGTCCGGGTGAACCTGGAGGTTGATGTTGACAGGCTGCAACGAAAAGCCATGTTGCCAGTCCATTGAGGACAGGTGCAGCCGGTAACTCTGGCCTTTTTCGAATTCGAGAACCGGCCACCACTCCCATAGGCGGGCGATCATGTAGACCTCGCTGCCCGGCGGCGGATGCACCACGGGAACACCGGTATCGCCCTCCTCGCCGATTTGGTATTCCTCGGCCATCGCCTCGGCTTTTGCCGCGAAGACATCGGGGTCGATCCGGTAGGCCTCGTTCGACAGGTTTTGGTTGCCGGCGATGTGCCAATAGATCATCGCCGAGAACATCACCACACCCCACAGGAACGCGATGGAGATCCAGATGATCTCCATGCGATGCAGGGGCTCGTTCCACCAGAGGCCCTTTACGGGTTGTAATGCCATGACTTCGCCCCCGCTATTTCGCGATCGGGATCTGGGCGATTTCCATGATCCCCCAGATCAGATAAAAGACCGTCGGCATCGTGACTCCGAGGAACAACAGCAGAAAGTGGTTGTCGAGCAGGCGTTGCATCATCGGAACACGGGTGCCTGGCGGGATGCCGCTCCCTGTCCCTTGGTCCTCACCGGATTGCGCGTTTTCCGCCGTCATCAGAGTCCCCCTCCGTTGCGAAGCGACCATGCCCGCCTGCCAGCAGCCATGGTCGCGGCTCTTGTCCGCCAAGGCCCCAATCTCGGGGCCCCTGCCGAGCCTGTCCTTGACCTAGATCAATTGTCGTCGCCCCCTACGAAACGGAGAGAAACTGGCGGACGAGCGCGAATACGACCAGAGCGGACCCTAGCAGAATAGCGAAGAAGATCACGGAGCGCTGCTCGAATCGGCGGCCAGCAAGGGATTCGGCGCGGCGCAGCGCGAAGTCGGAAAACACGTACAAGGCGACGGCGGCAATGCCGAAATATATCAGCTCCATGGACTGCCCGCCGAAGTTTGCTGCGTCATGGCGCGCTCGCCGGCACAGCCAATGCAACCCGCCCCAATCTCATTCCCTGAATCCTTTGCCACACACCGAAGCCGGAACCCAGCTACGCCGAACCAACCAGACGGCGCATTGACATTGATCAATTCGGTCCCCGCACACGGGCTGGTCGCGTGTCGTAAAAGGCACTAATGCTGAGGGCACCGAAGCGCTGGCTTTGCCGCGGCAGGGGCCTTTGCCACCGTCCGAGCAACGCGGGCCCGACCTCGAAAAAGGATTCCCGCGTCAATCCTGGCGGCCGCGCCGGCAGCCGGATTTCATGACCCCATTGCCGCATTTCCCCAATAAAACGCTCTACTTAAAGTATTTACATGGTAAAAAATGGTGAATTTTAGACATATTACGTTATTATGCAAAATTGTATTCTAATTTTACATGAATTTTCAATTTAGTAATTTGGAAATCGCCGATGTTTAAATATATAGCCTCCTTCGAACTGCTGAGGAGGCGCCCGATCTGGGCCACGTCACCGGCGTTACTTTCCGCACACCACTAAGATGCCAGGACTCCAAGGCACAGGTGACGCAGGCCCCCAAGGGCGGTGCGATGCGCATGGAGCTACAACGACTCATCTCTGACTTTCTGATGATGGCCATAATCATCCTCTCGGCCAGTGTCATCTTCTACCCGTTGACGCTCTCCACGATTCTGGGCGTCGACGAATGGCTGACCCGCCGAGGCGTTCACGGCTGGCGCGACCTGTGGCGAAAGCTGGCCCCCCAGGAGCACCGAGCTCTGGCAGAGGTCCACAAGGCCCCTGTTGTCACTCGAATTCCGGCGCTGGGCATGCTCGAGCGACGACGGCATATGCGGCTCAAGACCAGCTTCCTGGGCACCTTGCATCCCGATGCGGCCTCGCTGGCCGCCAACATTTGCGACATTCTGGATCTTTCGGCGAGCGGTGCGCGGATCCGCCCGGTCGACCCGCTGCCGGAAGCGCCGCTCGTAACCCTTGGCATCGACCGGTTCGGGCTGTTCCCGGCCCAGGTGGTCTGGCGCCACGGCGGTGAGATTGGCCTGCGGTTCTTACAGAGCCCGATGATGGTCGCCCACGGCATGCGCGGGCTGGTTCCGACGGCTAGCTGCTAACCGGCGCCAAGTTTGCAACGACGGCAATGACGAACAGGAGGACACGCCATGAAACAACTCGTCCCCCCCGAAAATCTCCATATCGGGGCTGGAGGCCCGCCCGCTCAGCTGGGCGGCCGATCCGACGATAGCGTCCTGGCTCTGCCCGCCGGCGCCGAACGGCGCCGCTTTCTGCGCTGGCCAGTGTTCTGGTCGGCAAAGCTCTACACCGGCGAGCGGGCCCGGAACTGCCTGGTCGTAGATTTCTCCCCCGGCGGCGCGAAGGTCCGCACGCCCGACGGCCCGCCGATCGGCGACAACGTCGCGCTCAAGTTTCCCACAGCCATCCAATTGTTCGGCAAGGTGGCCTGGGCGCGTGGCGGGCTTCTGGGCATCGAGTTCCAGACGGGGCACCTTCCTTGGCTCCGCCTGCCCGACTCGCCACGGCAGGCCATGCGGCCGGTCGTCGAGGGTACGAATCTCGTCCCGTTCGATTCGGCCGAGCGGCACGAGCTAGACGTTCCCCGCCCCGGAGACGTCGATAGCCAACCAGATCCCGAGATGCATCGAAAGCCGCGAGCGGCCGCCCACCGGTAGACTCCGGATGGGCCTGCCCGGCGTCAGGCGCGCACGCTGTGCACCGTGCCATCTTTATCGACCAGCCGCGCCTCGATAGCGCCGCCCGCGCGCGGCAAACGCGCCGCCTCGGCCCGTGGCGCCACATAGATCGTGCTCGACAGGGCATCGGCGACGGTGGCGCGACCACCGTGACGCTGCGATAGGTGTTGGCGCTGCGTCCGTCCCCGGGATCGAACAGGTGGTGCGTGCGGGCGTCCCGGGTGAACGCCGTGCCGGCGCCAGCGGCCGGGATAGTTATGGCTCGGCGGCGGCCGGTCCGCCTAGTGGTGGGCTCGCTCGTGTCAGGTCCCCGCCGTCCGTGCCGCCGTCCGCTCCGCGCGCCGCTTGCGGCGGGCGATGAGCGGTGGACAGGTAAAGGCATCGTAGTACAGCCGCTGGCACTTCAAACACTGAATGCATTCGTTGGGATTGATGGCGCCGTTCGGATGGATCGCCTGGACCGGACAGCGCACGGCGCAGATATGGCATTCGCGGCCGCATTGATAGCGGCGCTTGAGCCAGTCGAACATGCGCAGACGTGCCGGGATGGCCAGGGCCGCGCCAAGCGGGCAAAGATAGCGGCAGAAGAAGCGCTCGATGAACAGCCCGGCGATCAGCAGCGCCAGGGCATAGGCGACGAACGGCCAATGCCGCACGAACTTGAGGGCGATGGCGGTCTTGAACGGCTCCACCTCGGCCCCGAGGATGGCCAGATTGGTCGAGTTCAGAGATACGGCGAAGAGCCCCAAAAAGATGATGTACTTGATCGGCCACAGACGTTCGTGCAGGGCGAAAGGCACCTGCACCCGCGGTAGGCCCAACCGCCGCGCCGCCTCGGCCAGCAGTTCCTGCAAGGCGCCGAACGGACAAAGCCAACCACAGAAGACGCCGCGCGCCCAGAACAGCATGGCCACCGCCACGTAGCTCCACAGGATGAAGATCAGGGGATCGAGCAGGAAGAACTCCCAGCGAAACCCGGTGAGCAGGGAATGGGCGAAGGTCAGCACGTTGACCACGGAAAGCTGCGCCCCGGCGATCCAGCCGAGCCAGACGACCGTCACCGAAAGAAAAGCCAGCCGCGTCCACCGGTATAGGCGCTGGCGCGCGGCGATGGCATCCTGGAACACCAGGATGACCGTCAAGACGGCCAGCATCACCGAAAGCCCGGCCACAGCGCCGAGGCGCCGTTGCCACATGTTCACCCACAGGGGATCGTCCGCCGGCGGCGCGTCGGCGGTGGCTGCCTCGTCGCTCAGGCGGTAGCGGGCCGGCAGCGTGTACTCGAGGGGAAAATCGGCGGCCACCGTCGCGCCCTGTGCCGTCTCCCGCACCACCAGCAGCTCCAAGCGCCACGGCAGCAACGGATCGAACCCCGTATCCGCCGCGATGGTGAAGACACCGATCTCGCGCAGCTCGGGCGCGCCCGCCGCCGCCAGGGCCTCGATGTTGCGGTACCGGTCGCTCCCCAAACGGATGGTTTTTTCCCCTTGCACGAGTTGCAGCCGGTCGAAGATCCCGCTGCGCACATACGCGGTGCCTTTGAAGGAGTAGAGCCCGTTGGCGGCCACCAGGATTGCCGTATCTTGCGCACCCATCCCCGCCGCGAGGCGCGTGAATTCACGCGGGCCAAGCAGGTTCTGGCCAATCCGCGGCGGATTGATCAATGCCGTGTAGAGGTCGATGAACAGGGAGTCGGGCGACGGCGGAATTTCGTCGCCCAACGCCCGCGACACTGCTCCACGTGTGAGGCGCAGGCGAGCGATGGAGCCGTCGCCGAGGAGATCGGTCCACCCGGCGTCGGCGAATGCCTCCCGATCCAGGCGGACGCCGGCTTCTGTCTCGCCGAACAGGCCACGCGACGTGGCGACCGCCCGGGCGGCCCGGATAATTGCGTCGCGAATCACCAGGCTGCTGACCGTGGCGCCGCTGATCGCATCCGGGGCACCGGCCGCCGGTTCGGGCGACTCGGCCATGACCAGCGGCTGGCGTATGTCGAGCCCAGCGAAACCGGCTACAAAGGCGCGCAGCCGCTCCTGCGGGATGCCGATGATCAGAATCGGCTCATCGTGTTGGCGCAGGACGGCGCCCGCGACCACGCCGTCAACGCGCAGGCCGACCAGAACATCCAGTGGCTTGCCCGAGAACCCCACCGAGCCGATGACCTCCGCCGTCGAGAGCAGATAGCCCGCCGGCGCCCCATCGACATAGACGGTCGCCGCCGGTGGTTCGCCGGCGAATTCGCCGACCCGTTGCGCGCCGGGAAAGACTTTCGCCAGGACCTCGGCCGGCACCATCTCGGCCGCCCCGGCCGCATGCCCTGTCGCTACCGGCCATCCGGCAAGCGCCAGCGCCAGCGCCACAGCGACGACCCGCAGGAGGCGCCAGCCGCCGCGGACGGAGCGACGCAAGGGAAACGGTTTGACCATGGCGAGCGGGATCATAGGGACCATAAAACCGGCAGGCTTTGAGGTAGGTCAAGAGGAACCGGCAAAGAGGCGGCGGGCCGGAATCGAGCTTTCCGTCCGGCAATTGACCTATGTCAAGGAACGCCTGGCGCAACGGACCGTAGCATGCGGCCACTTCGATTCTCTCACACGGAGGCTCTGATGACGCGAGTGATGGCCGGCATTCTGGCTGCGCTAATTTCTGTGATGCTAATCCCCGGCGCGGTTCAGGCCGCCGCCGACAAAAAACCGGAACCCGCCGAACTCAAGAAGCACGAAACCACACCGGCGGACCAATACAAGCCGAGCCTGGATGTCCTCCGCGATGTGCCGGTCGAGGAACCCGGGGTAAAGCCCGGACAGCTGGAACTCACTGGCGACGATTACCAACGCGCCAATAAGATCTACTTCCAGCGCTGCGCCGGTTGTCACGGCGTCCTGCGCAAAGGCGCGACCGGCAAGGCCTTGACCACCGACATCACCCAAGAACGGGGTTACGAGTACCTGCGCGATTTCATCACCTACGGCTCGCCGGGCGGCATGCCGAACTGGGGAACATCCGGTGACCTGACCGAGCAGGATGTGGACCTGATGGCCCGCTACCTGCTGATCGATCCGCCGACGCCGCCGGAGTTCGGCATGAAAGAGATGCGCGAGACCTGGAAGATGCTCGTTCCGGTGGACCAGCGGCCGAAGAAACAGATGAACAAGCTGGATTTGGACAATCTGTTCTCGGTCACGCTGCGCGACTCGGGCGAAGTGGCGCTCATCGACGGTAACTCGAAAAAGATCGTCGAGGTGATCAAGACCGGCTATGCCGTGCACATCTCGCGTGTGTCCGCCTCCGGCCGCTATCTCTTCGCCATCGGCCGCGACGCCAAGATCGACTTGATCGATTTGTGGATGGAGCATCCGGCCCCCGTCGCCGAGATCAAGATCGGTATCGAGGCGCGTTCGGTCGAGACCTCGAAGATGAAAGGCTGGGAAGACAAGTACGCCATCGCCGGGGCCTATTGGCCGCCGCAATACGTGATCATGGATGGCAACACCCTGGAGCCGCTGAAGATCGTCTCCACCCGCGGCATGACCGTGGATACCCAGGAGTATCACCCGGAACCGCGTGTCGCCGCCATCGTCGCTTCTCACTTCAATCCGGAATTCGTGGTCAACGTCAAGGAGACCGGCCAGATCCTGATGGTGGATTATTCCGACATCAAGAATCTGAATGTCATCTCCATCGAGGCCGAGCGGTTCCTGCACGACGGCGGCTTCGATTCGACCGGACGATACTTCCTGGTCGCGGCCAATGCCCGCAACACGGTGGCCGTGGTCGATACCAAGGAGCGCAAGCTCGTCGCCCTGATTAAGACCGGAGCCACGCCGCATCCGGGACGCGGAGCTAACTTCGTGCATCCAAAGTACGGGCCCGTGTGGGCCACCAGCCATCTGGGTGACGAAAGCATCTCGATCATCGGCACCGACCCGGAAAAACATCCGGACAATGCCTGGAAGGTCGTGCAGACCCTCGAGGGTCAGGGCGGCGGTTCGCTGTTCATCAAGACGCATCCGAAGTCGAATAACCTCTATGTCGATACGCCGCTCAATCCCGAGGCGGAGATCGCCTCGTCGGTCGCGGTCTTCGAGATCGATGATCTCGACGACGACGACCCGGAATACGAGGTGCTGCCGATCGGCGAGTGGTCGGGTATTACCGAAGGCGTGCGCCGCGTCGTGCAAGGCGAGTTCAACAAGGCCGGCGACGAAATCTGGTTCTCGGTCTGGAACGCCAAGGACCAGGAGTCGGCGATCGTCGTGGTGGACGACAAGACGCGCAAGCTCAAGACGGTCATCCGCGACCCGCGGCTGATCACCCCGACCGGCAAGTTCAACATCTACAACACCCGACTAGACGTCTACTAGAGTCGGCAGAGCGAACATCCGGCGGTGTCGACCACGACACCGCCGGTGGTCCGTCTCCGCCACAAGAATTCGGCCAAGCGGAGGTGTCACGCGTGACCATGGCGACTGTCCATATCGTGGGAGCAGGCCCGGGTGACCCGGACCTGCTGACCGTCAAGGCGCGGCGGCTACTGGAGTCCGCCGAGGTGGTCGTCTACGACCGCCTGGTCTCGCCGGAGATCATCGCCCTGATCCCGGCTGGCACGGCGCGCATCGACGTGGGCAAGCAGCCGGGCAATCACCCGGTGCCGCAGGACGAAATCAATTCGCTGCTGGTGGCGCTGGCCCGGCGCGGCCGTCGCGTGGTCCGATTGAAGGGCGGCGACCCCTTCGTCTTTGGCCGCGGCAGCGAGGAAGCCGCGGCGTTGGCCGCGCATGGTCTGCGCTTCGAGGTGGTGCCCGGCATCACCTCGGCCTCGGCGTGCGCCGCCGCCATCGGCGTGCCGCTCACCCACCGCGGTCTGGCCACGGGCGTGCGCTATGTGACCGGGCATTGCCGAGCCGACAGTGATTTGGATCTGGATTGGCGTGGCCTGGCGGATCCGCACACCACGCTGGTGGTCTACATGGCCAAGGCGCAAATCGGTGACATCGCCGAGCGCTTGCTGGCCCAGGGCCTGTCACCGGACACCCCGGCGGCGGCCGTTTGCAACGGCACCACGGTGCGGCAAAGGCATGCTATCGCCACCCTGGCCGACATCGCCGCGACGGCCGAGGCCGCCGCGTTCGACGGGCCGGTGCTTTTTCTCATCGGCCGCGTCGTCGCCCTGGCCGACGTGCTGGCGGAACCGGCGGCGACACCCATGCGGGCCGAGCGTGCTTAGAGCCTTTGGCATGCTTGCGGCGGTGCTTGTGCTGGCCGCGTCTACCGCCGGCGCGGCGCCGCCAGGCGGCGACCGGCAAGCGGCGCTTCTCTATCTGTTGCGCCAGGATTGCGGCTCCTGCCACGGCGCCACCATGGGCGGCGGGCTGGCGCCGCCGCTGTTGCCGCACAGCCTGGCCGAAACACCCGACGACGCGTTGATCGCGGCGATTCTCGATGGCCGGCCGGGCACGCCCATGCCGCCCTGGCGCTTCGAGATCAGCCCTGACGAGGCGGCCTGGATGGTGCGCCAATTAAAAGGAGGTTTGGCTGAATGACCCGCGCGATCAAACCGGCGCGCCTGTTGGTCGCGCTGCTGTTTCTCGTCGTTGCCGCCGGCGCCGCGGGCGCCGAGGAGCTGCGCGGCACCGGCGATCTCGGCATTGTCATCGAGCGCACCGCCGGCGCCGTGCAGATCATCGAGACCAGCGGGCGCACCAGCCTGGGCCGCATCGAAGGCCTGGGCGATTTGAGCCACGCCTCGGCGGTGTTCTCGCGCGATGGGCGCTATGCTTTCGTCTTTGGCCGCGACGGCGGCCTGAGCAAGCTCGACCTGCTCACCCGGCGCCTGGTCAAGCGCGTGGTGCAAGCGGGCAACAGCATCGGCGGCGCCATTTCGCAGGACGGATCGCTTATCGCCGTTTCCAACTACGAGCCCGGCGGCGTGCGCCTCTTCGATGCCGAGACACTGGCGCCGGTCGCCGATATTCCGGCCGTCTATGGCGCGACCGGCGCCCGCTCGAAGGTGGTCGGCCTGGTCGATGCACCCGGCAACCGTTTCGTCTTCAGCCTATACGATGCCGGCGAAATCTGGATCGCCGATGTTGCCCAACCGGACAAGCCGGTAATCACGAAATTCGCCGAGATCGGCCTGCAACCCTATGACGCCCTGGTCACGCCGGACGGGCGGACCTACATCGCCGGCCTGTTCGGCGAGGACGGCCTGGCCATGCTCGATCTCTGGCGCCCCGAGGCCGGGGTGCGCCGCCTGCTCGACGGCTACGGCCGCGGCGAGGAGAAGCTGCCGGTCTATAAGATGCCGCACCTGGAAGGCTGGGCCCGCGCCGGCGACCGCATCTTCCTGCCGGCGGTCGGTCGGCATGAGCTGTTGGTCCTCGACGCGAAGACCTTCACCGAAATCGGCCGCATCCCCGTGCACGGCCAGCCGGTGTTCGCCATCGCCCGGCCGGATGGCCGTCAGGTCTGGGTCAACTTCGCCCACCCCTTGAACGACACCGTGCAGATCATCGACACCCAGTCGCTGGAAATCGTACAAGCGATTCAGCCGGGCAAGGCGGTCATGCATCTGGAGTTCACGCCGCGTGGTGAGAATGTGTGGATCTCGGTGCGCGATGCCGACCGGGTGGATGTCTACGACACGGACAGCTTCGCCCGCATCGGCAGCATCCCGGCGGACAAGCCCAGCGGCATCTTCCTGACCGCGCGCGCCAACCGCATCGGGTTGTAGCCATGGAACGGGACCAGGTGGAACGCCGTTTGCTGAACGATTACCAGCGGGACTTTCCGCTGGAGCCGCGGCCGTACGCCCACATCGCCGACGAGCTGGGCCTACGCGAGGACGACGTCCTAGCCATGCTGGCTGATCTGCAGACCGGCGGCACGGTGTCGCGCATCGGCGCCGTGATCCGTCCGAACACCGTCGGCGCCAGCACCCTGGCGGCCATGGCGGTCCCCGAGGAGCGCTTGGAGGCGGTGGCCGCCCTGGTCAGCGCCCGCCCGGAGGTCATCCACAACTACGAGCGCGAGCACACGCTCAACCTGTGGTTTGTCGTGGCGGCGCCCGACCAAGCCGTCGTACAGGCCACGCTGGAGTCCATCGCGGCGGAAACCGGCTTGCCGGTTGTCAATCTACCGTTGCAGACCGCCTATCACATTGACCTGGGCTTCGATCTGTCATGCGCATAGACGACACGGACCGACGGTTGCTCGCCGCCATCGAGGACGGTCTGCCGCTGGCGCCGCGGCCCTATGCCGCTGTGGCCCAGCGCCTTGGATTGGGCGAGGCCGACGTGCTGACCCGCCTGCGCCGCTTGCGCGCCGATGGTATCGTCAGCCGCTTCGGCGTCATCGTCCGCCACCATGAGCTCGGCTACCGGGCGAATGCCATGGCGGTTTGGGATCTGCCGGATGGGCAGGTGGACGACGTCGGCCGCCGCTTGGCCGGCCATGATTTCGTCACCCTGTGCTATCGCCGGCCGCGGCGGTTGCCCCTATGGCCGTACAACTTGTTCTGCATGGTGCATGGGCGCGACCGCGACACGGTGCGTGAGCAGATCGCGCGCCTCAACGCCGAGCATGGCCTGGATACGCACCCGCACGATGTTCTGTTCAGCCGCCGCCGCTTCAAGCAGCGCGGCGCCCGCTATTCCATGAGGGGAGCGGCGTGATGGACGCAAAGGACCGGCAGATCATCAATGCCCTGCAAGGCGGCTTTCCCGTCTCCGAGACGCCCTTTGCCGAGGCGGCGGCGCGTTTGCACATGACCGAGGACGACCTGATCGCCCGCCTGCGTCGGCTCTGCGACGAGGGCCACCTCAGCCGCTTCGGGCCCATGTACAACGCCGAACGTCTGGGCGGCGCCGTCACCTTGGCCGCTCTGGCCGTGCCGGACGAACGGATCGAGGCGGTGGCGGCGCAGGTGAACGCGCATCCGGAGATCGCGCACAACTACGCCCGCGCGCACGACTTCAGCATGTGGTTCGTGGTCGCCGCCGAGCAGCCGGAACAGATTCCCGCCGTGCTGGCGGACATCGCGGCGGAGACCGGCTTGCCCGTGTACGACATGCCGAAGCTGGAGGAATACTACGTCGGACTGAGGTTCGAGCTATGACCGGATCGCGCGATCAAGGGCCGCTGGATGCGACCGACCGCCGCCTTGTCGTGGCGACGCAGGACGGCCTGCCGCTGTGCCCGCGCCCCTATCACGCCCTGGCGGAAGCCTTGGGCTTGCCGCCCGAGGAGGTAATGGCCCGCCTGCGCCGGATGCTGGAGACCGGGATCATCCGCCGCATCGGCGCCGTGCCGAATCATTACCGCCTCGGCTTTCGCGCCAACGGCATGTCGGTCTGGGACGTCGCCGACGCGGCGGTGGGCGAGTTGGGTCCGCGCATCGGCGCCTTGGACTTCGTCAGCCATTGCTATCGCCGGCCGCGCCACTTGCCGGTCTGGCCGTACAACCTATTCGCCATGGTACACGGCCGCAGCCGCGCCGAGGTCGAGGAAAAGGTGGGCGAGATTGCCCAGCTTCTCGGCCCGGCGGCACGCGCCCATGACGTGCTCTACAGCACGCGACTACTGAAGAAGACGGGCCTGCGGCTCGTTGCCTGAAACCGGGGCCTGAAACCGGGGCCTGAAAGCGAGGATCGAGATGTTCAGGGTTAGCCAATACATGCGGGAGATCGCCGCGCCGACGCCGCTGCGGCCGCGCGCCGCGCCGCCGGGCCCGGTGGTCATCTGGAACCTGATCAGGCGCTGCAATCTGACCTGCAAGCACTGCTATTCGATCTCCGCCGATACGGATTTCCCCGGCGAGTTGAGCACCGGCGAAGTCTATACGGTGATGGATGACCTGAAGGGTTTCGGCGTGCCGGTGCTCATCCTCTCCGGCGGCGAACCGCTGCTGCGCCCGGACATCTTTGAGATCTCGCGCCGCGCCAAGGACATGGGGTTCTATGTCGGGCTCTCCACCAATGGTACGCTGATCGACAGCGGAAATATCGATGCCATCGCCGACGCCGGCTACGACTATGTAGGCATTAGCCTGGACGGCGTGGGTCCGACGCACGATGCATTCCGCCGCAAGGTGGGTGCCTTCGATGCCTCGCTGGGCGGCGTGCGCCTATGCCGGGAGCGCGGCATCAAGGTCGGCCTGCGCTTCACCCTGACCTTGGATAACGCCCACGAACTACCAGACCTGTTGCGTTTGGCGGAGGCCGAGAGTGTGGGCAAGTTCTACCTCTCGCATCTCAACTACGCCGGGCGCGGCAACAAGAACCGCGGCGACGACGCGCAGCACGAGACCACGCGCCAGGCCATGGATCTGCTGTTCGACACCGCGTGGGACTATGCGGAGCGCGGCCTCGACAAGGAAATCGTCACCGGCAACAACGACGCCGACGGGGTCTATCTGTTGCTCTGGGCGCAGCGGCGGTTTCCGCACCGGGTCGCGCACCTGCGGGAAAAGCTGGCGCAATGGGGCGGCAACTCTTCCGGGGTCAACATCGCCAACATCGACAATCTGGGCAATGTGCACCCGGATACCTTCTGGTGGCACTACAATTTGGGCAACGTGCGCCAGCGCCCCTTCTCCGAAATCTGGGTCGATACGTCCGATCCGATTATGGCCGGGCTGAAGCGGCGGCCACGGGAGATCGCCGGCCGGTGCGGTGCCTGTCAGCACTTCGCCATCTGCGGCGGCAATACGCGGGTGCGCGCCTTGCAGCTGACCGGCAATCCGTGGGCCGAGGACCCGGCCTGCTATCTGAGCAACGCCGAGATCGGTGTCGAGGCGGACCGGGTCCGCCTGGAGACCACGCCCTACCGGGGACGCACCCATGCCGCGGCGGAGTAACATGCTGTACGGCGTCCTGGCCGGGGCGTTTCTGCTCCTGGCGGCGCCGGCATTGGCGCAGACCGACACGACGGCGCTCTACAGCCAGTACTGCGCCTCCTGCCACGGCGCCGACCGTCTGGGCGGGCAAGGCCCGGCGCTGTTGCCGGAGAACCTTGGCCGCCTGCGCGCGGACGAGGCGGCCAAGGTCATCGCCAACGGCAGCCCCTCGACGCAAATGCCCGGCTTCGCCGAGCAGCTGAGCGAGGCGGAGGTGGCGGCGCTGGCCGCCTTCATCCGCACGCCGCTGCCCGAGGTGCCGCGCTGGGGCGAGGCCGAGATCGAGGCCAGCCGCATCTTCGACGCGGCGGCGGCACGGGCGCCGGCGACACCGGTCTTCACTGCCGACCCGCTCAACCTGTTCGTCGTCGTTGAAAGTGGCGATCATCATGTGACCATCCTCGACGGCGATACCTTCACGCCGATCCATCGCTTCGCCAGCCGCTTTGCCCTGCACGGCGGACCGAAATTCTCGCCGGACGGGCGCTTCGTCTATTTCGCCTCGCGCGACGGCTGGATCAGCAAGTTCGACATCTACAACCTCACCATGGTCGCCGAGGTGCGTGCCGGCATCAACACGCGCAACCTGGCGATCTCGGCGGATGGGCGGTTTCTCGCGGTCGCCAACTATCTGCCGCATAGCCTGGTCCTGCTCGATGCCGAAGATCTATCGCTGCGTCGGGTCATACCGGCGATGGATCGCACCGGCACGCAAAGCTCGAGGGTCAGCGCCGTCTATCAGGCGCGACCGCGCAACAGCTTCATCGTCGCCCTGAAGGACGTGCCGGAGATTTGGGAGATCGCCACCGACGAGAATGCGCCGCCGGTCTACAGCGGCCTGGTCCATTCCCACGAGGCCGGCATGACCGAGGCCCTGCCCACCAGCCAAGGCCTGTTCGCCTTGCGCCGTATCGCCATCGATGCGCCGTTGGACGATTTCTTCTTCGATCCGGACTATCGCAACCTGCTCGGCTCGGCGCGCGACGGCGGCGGCGGCGCGGTGGTGGTCAACCTGAACGTCGGGCGGCAGATTGCCACCGTCGATCTGCCCGGCTTGCCGCATCTCGGCTCGGGCATCACCTGGCCGTACCAGGGGCGGATGGTGATGGCGACCCCGCACCTCAAGGACGGCAAGGTTAGCATCATCGACATGACCGATTGGCGGGTCATTAAGACCCTGGCGACCGACGGCCCGGGCTTTTTCCTGCGCAGTCACGAGAACACGCCCTATGCCTGGGTCGACGTCTTCTTCGGCCCGCACAAGGACGAACTGCACATCATCGACAAGCGCAGCCTCGAAATCGTCCGCACCTTGCGCCCCGAGCCGGGCAAGACCGCCGGGCACGTGGAATTCACCCGCGACGGGCGGTTCGCCCTGGTCAGCCTGTGGGAGATGGACGGCGCCCTGATCGTCTATGACGCCGCGACATTTGAAGAAGTCAAGCGCATCCCTATGCGCAAGCCATCGGGTAAGTACAATGTCTATAACAAGATCACGCTTTCGGCCGGCACCAGCCATTGAGCCGGCCGGGCTGGCGGGTTGTGCCCTGATCCTGGTGGGGCACGGCTCGACGCGCGGCGATGGCGGCAACCCGGCCTTGCAGGCGCATGCCGCCGTGTTACGGGCGCGCGGGATCTTTGCCACGGTCCATGCCGCGGCGCTGTATGGCGCACCCAGCCCGAGCGACGCGTTGGCCGCGGCGGCCGCATCCGGCGCCCGTGATATCACCATCGCGCCGTTGTTCATGTGCGACGGGCAGTTTACCCGGACCATCCTGCCGCGCGCCTTCGGCATCGATGGGCCAAACAGCCAATCCGGTCCGCGCCTGCGTGTTTGCGAACCGCTGGGCTTGCGGCCCGAGCTGACCGACTTGCTGCTGCGCCGGGCCCGTGAGGCGGTGGCGCGCGCCGGCTGGCTGCCCGGCTCGGCCGAGTTGCTGCTCATGGCGCACGGCTCAACGCGCGACCCGGCTTCGCACGCGGCAACGGAACGGCACGCGGAGCGGGCCCGAGCGGCCGGGGTTTTCCAGGCGGTGCGCACGGCTTATCTGGACCAGGCCCCGTACCTGGCCGACGTGTTGCGCGCGCGCACCCGCCCGGCGGCCGCCATCGGACTGTTCGCCGCCGGCGATTTGCATGCGGGCACCGATATTCCCCGGTTGATCGCGGCGCACGACGGGCCACCTATCCAGTGCGTGGAGGCCATCGGCCAAGACCCGGCCATTCCGGACTTGGTGCTGGCCCAGATGGCCGCAGCGATTCGAGAACCGGCGGTAACCTGATCCCGCGGCCTATGCCGCAGCGCCGTATCTGGCCTTCGGCCGTTCGCGCCACATGGCCTCGGCCATTGCCTGGGCCTGGGCCGGATCGCCGGCACGGCCGAGGACCGCCAGACCCAGGGCGGCGGTGCCGGTGATGGCGGCAACCGGCACGGGCAAGTCGATGTCGCCGCGCCAAAGGGCCGCCACGCGCGCCGCATCCAGCGGCTCCTCCCGCCACGCATAGGTGGCCTCGGGCAACACCGCCGGCCAATCTTCCTCGCCGGCGACACCATCGCGCACCCAGGCCACCCGGCAGGGCTTCAGCGGATTGCGCTGCACCTCGCCACCGCCGCCCTTGAAGATCGCGGCGCGGGGTTGGCCTTCGAGCAACGCCACATCCTGGTGCAAAACCTGGTATGGCGGATGAAAGACGCCCTGCGCCTGATGCGCCGCGCGCAAGGGATTGAGCGCCCGCGCCAGCGAATTGACCGCCGTGCGCACGCCGAGCACCGGGCGCAAGTCGAACAGGGCGTGCAGCGGCGGGCAGATCGATTCGAGCCCGACGTAGGTGAAGTTCTCCCGCTCCAGCCGGGTGGCCGCCGCGGTCAGCGACGGGGAGGTCTTCAGGCCAAGCGCGGCGAGAACCGGGCGCGTCGGGGCATGCCCCTCCGCGGCGCCGGCGATGCCGTGCATGAGAACCTTGACGCCGTTCTCGGCCAACAGCAGGGCCGCCAGCACGAACCACGGCTGCTGCCGATGGCGGTCCGCATAGGATGGCCAGTCGAGATCGACCCTGGCAGGTGCATCCGGGACCGGCGTATCCGGCAGGGCCAGGGACTCGCGCGCCGCCGCCACCATGCCGGCCAATTCCGCCGCCGTCTCGCCGCGATAGCGCAGCAGCAGCAGAAAGGCGCCAATCTGCACCGGCTCCGCGTGGCCGGCGAGGATCAGGCGCATGGCCGTATGCGCCTCGTCGCGGCTCAAGGAGCGCGACAGGTTGGGCCCGCGCCCGATGGTACGCAAAATCGACGAAAACTCATCTCCCTGGCCCATCCACCCTCCCCGGCCTCTCGGCATTGCACCCACCCCCCGAGCATACGGGATATGGCGGGTTTCGCCTATCCCCGGCCCAAGAAGCATCCCGGGTATTGTCGGACGAAAACGGCCCGGTCGGCGAAAATGCGGACAGGGCCTATGCATCGCCCGCCGGGGCTTGCTCGATCAATCGTTCCACGCTGAAGGTCACCACTGGGCGGCCAAGTCTTTGATTGTTTGCTCGCCAAGCGCCGTCACGGTACCGGATCGTTGAAGATGGCCATAAGACCATCGCCGGCGAAGTGTTCCAAAGTGGCGCCGTATTCGAAGATAAGCGGACCCGCGGTGTTGTGGTATTCGCGCAGCACGCCCATGACTTCTTCCGGCTCGGACAGTTCCGAGAATGCCGTAAAGCCGCGCAGATCGCAGAACATTGCCGTGATCTCGCGCCGATGACCGGCCATCAATTCTTCCTGTCCGGTCGAGACGATCAGCTCGGCGAGTTGCGGCGAGAAGAACCGCTTGAGCTGATTGACACGTCGGTGGCCTGGTCTATCTCTTGGTGACCAAGGTGCTGATCCAGCCCGCCAAGCTGGGCGGTTACGACAAGTAGTCCGGCGGCGCCCCGTCAACCCAACGACGGGGCGCCGAAATGGCGCGGACCAGACAACAAAGAAGGCGGGCCCAGGTCGTCATCCCCGGCCCGCCTCGTTCGCGGAACTTCCCTTTCGGTGTGTAAGTCAGGCCGCGGCGAGCTGTGCTTCCGGCCGATTTGAACCGACGGGGTGACCCATCGGACGCCTTAAGGCATCGTTCCGCATGACCTTCCGGACCTTTTCAAAGGCGCGAACCTCGAGTTGCCGAACCCGCTCGCGGCTGATGCTGTATTCCTGACTCAGGACCTCGAGGGTGAGCGGATCATCGCGCAGGCGGCGCTGGGTCAGGATATGACGTTCGCGCGCGTCGAGCCGTTCCATGGCGGCGCCGAGCGAATCCCGACGCAGTTGCAACTCCTCCCGCGCCCCGAGGCGAATCTCCTGGTCCTCTCCGTCATGGACGAGCAAGTCCTGCCATTCGAAGCCGTCCTCGCCGACAGTGGCGTTGAGCGAAGGCTCGCGCCCGGCGAGGCGACGGTTCATTTCGATGACTTCGTCCTCGGTCACGCCAAGCTCCGTCGCGATCGTCGCCACCGCTTCGGGACTAGGATCGCCCTCGTCCAGCAGCTCAAGCTGGCTCTTCAGCTTGCGCAGGTTGAAGAAAAGCTTCTTCTGCGCCGCCGTCGTGCCCATTTTCACCAGCGACCACGAGCGCAGGATGTAGTCCTGCATCGCCGCGCGGATCCACCAGCGCGCATAGGTCGACAGGCGAAAGCCGCGCTCCGGATCGAATTTCACGATCGCCTGCATCAACCCGACGTGACCCTCGGAGATCAAGTCCGCGACCGGCAAGCCATAGCCGCGGTTATCCATGGCCATCCGGGCGACCAGGCGCAAATGGCTGTTCACGAGCTGTTGCATCGCCGCGCGGTCGCCCGCGGTCTGCCAGCGCCGCGCCAAGTCGCGCTCCTCCGCCACGCTCAACAGCGGAAAGGTGCGGATCTTCTGTAGATATCGCGTCAGCCCCCCTTCGGGGGTAGAGACCAGTTCATTTGCGCGCATGGGCAGCTCCTCCTGTGTCACCCGGTTCGAGCGTCCTGCATCGCGATATCTCCGGGCCAACCCGTAACATCGTGATCCGGGCCTACGGCCGGCGGGCGGTTGATACCCGATCGGGCCGCTGCCAGCCATCGCCGACGCGATCGCACCGCTTGTGATTTTGGGACTATGAAAGATATGGGAACGAAACTAGAACAATTCAAGGGGTGCGGGGTTGCCGGAAGACCGCTGTCCCGGCACCAGGGCTCCCGGCGCCGACGACAAATGATTGTCAGGATGGGCGCCGCCGCTACTGTGCGCCGAGCGTTACGCCATCGTGTGCAATGCTGGGCAGACCCGTCCTTGCCCAAATCCCGGATCGCCGCCGCACCTCCTATCCGAGATCGGCGTCGGCGCCGTTGACGGAGACATGATCGGCGGCGCGCCGGAGCGTCACTAGAACGACCTCGCCCGGGCAATAAGAGCGGAACGGCAGGATGCAGGCGCCGATACCGCGGCTGGTGTAGCCGACCATGCGCCCATGGCGCCAAATGCCTTTCCCCAGGTCGCGATGACGTTTGAGGCCCGAGGTGAAGGATCGCTGCCCGGGCAAGCAGATCTGCCCGCCGTGGGTATGACCCGTCAGATACAGCCGGTGTCTTTCGGCGGCCCGCCCGGCAACCTCCGGCGAATGGACCAGGGCGATGCAGAAGCCGTCGGGCGCCGCGTCCAGCGCCGCGTATGCCTCTTCCGTGTGAAAGCGGTGCACGTCATCCAGACCGGTAATGTGCAACTCATCGGTCTCGCGGGATAGGGTCAGCGTTTCGTTCAGCAGGACACGAATGCCGATCTGCTCCATCGGCGCGACCATCGCCGCGCCGTCATGATTGCCGAGGACGCTCAAGACACCATCCGGCGCCCGCACCGAGGACACCACGTGGTCCAGGCGCTCGATCAGCGGGTGCAAGGGCGCATGGATATTGTCCCGGATGTCACCGGTGATGACGCACATGTCGCTCTCGATTTCGGCAACACGCGCCGCCGTTTCCGCTGCCGTGTCATCGATGTTGTCGAGATGGAGGTCGGTCAGGTGAAGTATACGGTAACCGTCGAACGCCGCCGGAAGGTCGGCGAACGACAGGGTCAACTCGGTCCGGTCCAGTTGCAGGGCGCGCTCGGCGCCGCGTCTGAATGTCCGCGTCGGGCGCAAGACATGATGCATGCGCCAAGCCGTTCCATAGAGCTGGCTGCGCACCTGCCCACGCCATCGCTTGCCCGAAGGCCGCGCCTCCATGATTTCGCGGCGCGCCTGCCAGGTCCGCCGCCGATGGTTCCGATCCTCGGCGTCATCCACTATGCCACCTCGTATGTCATACGTGAAAGCCGCAACCAAACGATCCGGGCAGCCCCCCAACGAAACTCACCGGCCATGGGCAACCGGTTCCTCCATGCCCCGGGAGTCGACCTATTTCCAACAAAATAGGAACTAAAGTCTCAATTTCCAGTGAAGACTCCGCTGATGGCAAGGCCACGGCTCAAGATATCCCCAAATCCAGCATACAGCAACGGCGCAACCCGGTCCTCTCCTGGGCCAGGTCGTTTGTTACAGGTGTCGGACCGCACAGTGATCAGTGTCGGTCCAAACGACTGCTGCTTTGAATTCTCTGGCGAAAGGGCCTCCGCCCGCCGGACGCGGATTTGTAAGACACTTTACAAAACCTGACACATCTCCTAAGCTGCGACAGTCACTTCACCTTGAGGCGGAGCCGGGCAGAGTCACCCGGCAGAACCATGGTGTCCGAAGCGCGGGTAGCAGCGGAAAGCACGGAAAGCCTGCGTCTGACGCCACGGCAGAAGACGATCATCCGCCATGTCAGGGACAAGGGCTTCGCCTCCATCGAGTCGATGGCCGAGAGCTTCGGCGTATCCGCGCAAACCATCCGGCGCGAAATAATCCGTCTCAGTGACCGAAACTTGCTGCAGCGTTACCATGGCGGGGCCGGATTGCCCGCGGGCCGCGAGACACTGGCCTATAGCAACCGCCGGATTCGCAACGCTGAAGAGAAGCGCCAACTCGCCGAGGCCGTCGCGCGCGAAATTCCCAATGGGGCTAGCCTCTTCCTGGATATCGGGACGACCGTCGAGGCGGTGGCGGCGGCTTTGACCAAGCACACGGGCCTGCGCGTGATCACGGTTCATATCCTGGTCGCCGCCCTGCTCTGCGAGCACACGGACTTCGAAATCATCCTTGCCGGCGGTCTGGTGCGCAATCGGGACCGCGCTGTCACCGGTGACGAGACCAGCGAATTTCTGCGCCGGTTCCGAGTCAATTTCGGAATCTTCAGCGCCGGTTCCATCGATTCGGAAGGCCAGATCCTGGACTACGACTACCGCGATGTGCAGGTGTCGCGACTTGCCATGGAGATCTCGCGCGAACGATTCCTTGTCGTGGACAGCAGCAAGTTCGGGGCCGACGCCATGGTTCGGATCGCGGATCTTTCGGAAATCGACGCCGTCTTTTCGAACGCCGCTCCACCGCCCGAAATTGCCGAACAGATCGTCCGGCATGGAACCCGGTTGGTGTTGCCGCCGGCGGCACCCTGCGCGCCATCCGCGGCCCAGGGGTGAGAGCCCTGCCATGAGCGCGATCGAGGTGCACAATGTCACTAAGAAATGGGACTCGGTCATCGCCGTGAAGGAATTGAGCTTCGCCGTCGCGGACGGGAGCTTTCTGGTGCTGCTCGGCCCCTCGGGGTGCGGCAAATCGACGACTTTGCGCATGATCGCCGGCCTGGAGACGGCCGACCAAGGCACGATTCGCATCGGCGGTAAGGACGTCACGCACGAGCCACCCGCGAAGCGGGGGCTGTCCATGGTCTTTCAATCCTACGCGCTGTTCCCGCATCTCAGCGTCGAGGAGAACATCCTGTTCGGCTTGAATGTCCGCAAGGTGGGTCGCGCGGAGAAGCGGCGGCGGTTAGACGATGTCGCCAGGATGGTGGGGTTGACCGACCTGCTTGCGCGCAAGCCGGCGCAACTCTCCGGCGGTCAGCGGCAACGGGTGGCGCTCGCCAGGGCCATCATTTCGCGCAATCCCATATGCCTGATGGATGAACCGCTCTCGAACCTGGACGCCAAGCTGCGCCATGAGATGCGGATCGAGATTCGCGCCCTGCAAAAGCGATTGGGCATGACCGTCGTCTACGTCACCCACGATCAGGCCGAGGCCATGAGCATGGCCGATCAGGTCGTCCTCATGCGCGATGGAGATATCGATCAGATCGGTGCGCCGGACGATCTCTACAATTCGCCGGCCACGGTATTCGCCGCCAGTTTCATCGGCACACCGCCCATGAACCTTATGAAGACGCGGGCGACGGCGGAGGGGACGGCCATCGTCGGGGCCGAAGAGCACATCTTGCTCGCCGACGTCGGCAGGACTTTCGTCATCGGCGTGCGGCCGGAGGATATCACCTTGGCGGAGTCCGGTGGCGTGCCGGCGACGCTCGCCGCCTCCGACTACTTGGGCGCCGACACTATTTTGGCCACGCGGATCGCTGACCAGGAGGTGCTCGTGCGTGTGCCGGGCCATGCCACGGCCATTCCCGGCGAGAAAGTCCGTCTGCTTTGGGAAAGCGAGAAAATGCACGTCTTCGACGCGGAAAGTGGCGAGCGCGTCGAGGGAGTCCGGTTGCCACGGGCGGCGGCCTAAAGGATACCCCTGCCACGCCTCGGCCGCGGCGGAATGGTGCGGCCGTTGAACTGACGAGAAATTTTTTGGGAGGACGAAGCGATGAAATGGACGATAAAAGCCGCCTTCACGCGGTTGCTCTTTGCGGCGATTGTGCTGCTCGCACCACTCGGTGGCGCAAAGGCTATCGAGCTTACGATGTATTATCCGGTCGCGGTCGGCGGCCCCCTGACCAATGTCGTCGACGGGCTGGTGGCGGATTTTCAGAAGGAAAATCCCGATATCAAGGTGAACGCGATCTACGCCGGCAATTACAACGATGCGCGCATCAAGGCGCTGGCCGCCCTGAAGAGCGGTGAGCCGGCCCAGCTGTCCGTGATGTTCTCGATCGATATCTACGAGCTGATCGAGCAGGACGCGATTGTCGCATTTGACGACCTGGTCAAGACCGACGAGGACCGCGCCTGGCTGAACAGCTTCTACCCCGCGTTGATGGAAAATGGGCGGACGGCCGGCAAGACCTGGGGCATTCCGTTCCAGCGGTCGACCATCGTCATGTATTACAACAAGGACGCTTTTCGCGACGCCGGCCTCGACCCCGACCAACCGCCGGCAAACTGGGACGAGTTGGTCTCCATGGGTCAGAAGCTGACCAAGAAGCAGGGCGACCAGGTCGACAGATGGGGCGTCATGATCCCCTCGACCGGGTATCCGTATTGGATGTTCGGCGCGCTCACCATGGAGAACGACCAGGTTCTGATGAACGGCGAGGGGAACGAGACCTATTTCGATGCCCCGGCGACCGTTGAAGCCTTGGACTATTGGCTCGATCTGGGCCAGAAGCACGGCGTCATGCCAAGCGGCACGATCGAGTGGGGGACCTTGCGGCAGAATTTCCTGGAGGAAAAAACCGCGATCATGTGGCACTCCACGGGTAACCTGACCGCCGTCAAGAGCAACGCCAAGTTCGACTTCGGGGTTGCCATGCTGCCGACCAAGAAGCGCCGCGGCACACCCACCGGCGGCGGAAATTTCTACATCTTCAAGCAGAGCACGGCTGAGGAACAGCAAGCCTCACTCAAGCTGATCAAGTTCCTCACGCAACCGGAGCGCACCGCGCAATGGAGCATCGAGACCGGCTACATCGGCACCCGACCGGATGCCTACGAGACGTCGGCGCTGAAAAGCTATGTCGTCGAGTTCCCGCCGGCGGCGGTCGCCCGCGACCAGCTAGAGTTCGCCACGGCGGAGCTGTCGACCTATCAGACCGGGCGTGTGCGCAAACTGCTGGACGATGCGATCCAAGCGGCATTGACCGGCTCGAAGTCTCCGAAGGACGCCCTGGCCGGCGCCCAGGCGGAGGCGGACCGCCTCTTGAAGCCGTATCGATAGGGACTTGAGCCGACCCGACTCGGGGAGCCTACGTCGGGCTCCCCGGGGACGGCCGGCTCCCCTACCCCGATGAAGTCTGAGCCATGAGCCGGATCCGGTCACTCACGCCGCATGTCTATGGGTGGCTCCTGCTGACCCCGGCGGCGATTCTTCTGATTTCCTTTACCCATTACCCGGCGGTCGCCACCCTCGTTCAAAGCGTGTTCTCCAGAGGGAGCGCGATCCGGCCCAGCAGATTCGTCGGGCTGGACAACTACCGCATGCTTCTGGACGACCCGGTTTTCTGGAAGGTGCTTTGGAACAACATCCTGTTCGCGGCCGGCACGATACCGACCAGCATCGCGCTCGCCATCCTGATGGCGGTCTGGGTCAACGGCAGACTTCCGGCCCGGGCCCTCGTTAGATTGGCTTTCTTCACCCCGACCATCCTGCCGATGGTCGCGGTGGCGAATATCTGGCTGTTCTTCTATACGCCCGAGATCGGTCTGATCGATCAGATCACCCGCCTGGCCGGCTTTTCCAGCCACAATTGGCTCGGTGACCCGCAAACCGTCCTATGGTGCATCGTGGTCATGACGATCTGGAAGGAAGCCGGATTCTTCATGATCTTCTATCTCGCCGCGCTGCAAACTCTGCCGCCGGA
>JAJFGI010000089.1 GCA_021776215.1 Kiloniellaceae bacterium
GGGCGCCCTCCAGGGGCCGCTGCCGGTCGCGCAAGCTGAGCCCGGTATAGGCGCGGTGTCGGGCATAGGCCGGATCGCCATCGCGCATCAGATAAGCAAAGTCGAAGACCTCGCGCTCGGCCGAAAAAGCCAGGCTCGGCAGTGTCGCCAGCAGGCACAGCAGCAGCGCGAGCCTAGTGATCATCGATCAGGATTCCGTAGGGCACCAATCCGGCCGGCACCGAGGTAATGACCTTCAGGGACGCGGTGTCGATGATCGAAACGTCGTCGGAAAGGCCGTTGGCGACATACAGCTTGCGCTCATCGTTGGTCAGGGCCAGGCCCCAGGCACGCTTGCCGACCAGGATGTAATCCAGGACCTTGCGCTGCGTCACGTCGACCACGGCGACATGGTTGGCGCGCCCGAGGGCGACGTAGGCGCGGGTGCCGTCCTTGGTGATCAGCAGGTCGACCGGAGTGACCTGCTCCCTGCGGAAGCCGGCCGGCAGAAAGGCAACGTCCCCGATGATGCTCAGGCTCGCGACGTCGATGATGTCGACGACCCCGGCAAGCTCGGCGGAAACCCACAGCTCTTTTTCGTCGGGGGTCAGGGCGAACCGGCGCGGCCGGGTGTCGACCAGGATGTCCTTGATGACCTCTTGGGCTTCCGTATCGATGACGTGGACCAGGTTGGCGGCCTCGGAGGCGACAAAGACCAGGCGGCCATCGGCGGTGATCTGAACCCCCTCCGGCTCCTCGCCGGTTTCGAATTCGGCAAGCTTCTCGCCGGTCTCCAGGTCGAAGAGCGTCGCCGTCGCATCCTCCTCGTTGGAGATATAGAGATGCCGGCCGTTGGGATGCAGATCGAAGGTCTCCGGTTCGGCGACGTTGATGATCCGCCCCAGCAGCTCCTGGCTGGCCACGTCGTAGATCGCGATCAGGGAATCGTCCGCGCAGGCAACATAGAAGGCCTCGCGGTCCTTGCTGAAGTGCATGCCGCGGGGGCGGGCGCAGGTGTCCATGGTCTTGACGACCCGATCGGTCGCATCGAGCACGGTAATGGTGCTGGATTTCTCGTTGCTGATGAAGATGAGGCCGGTCCCCTTGGCCGCCGCGCCGTCGGCCGATAGCAGGGCGGCACCCAGGGCGACGCCCGCCAGCCAGCACATTCTATGCATCCCGTTACCCCTTGCCTCGGCGATGGACCAAACCCTTCCTCGGATCATAGCCCCAGACCGCGAGCCCGAAAAAGACGACCAGGGCACCGGCGACGATGCCGAGCGACGTTGGTTCCACCTCAAGATAGAGCGCGAACCGCAGGCTCTCCACGGCATGGGTAAACGGATTGGCGCTACTGATGCGATAGATGAGATCGCTCGATTCCTGCATGCGCCACAGGGGGTAGAGGGCGGAGGAGAGGAAGAACATCGGGAAGATCACGAAATTCATGATCCCGGCGAAATTCTCGAGTTGGCGAATGGTCGACGACAGCAGCATGCCGAGCGCGCCGAGCATCAAGCCGGTCAGCAGTAAAACCGGCAGCACCGCCAGAAAGCCAAGCGGCGGCAGATCGACCAGGACCAGCTCGGCGACAATCAGAAAGGCATAGACCTGGAGCAGCGACACGGCCGTGCCGGCCATGAGCTTGCTGGCCAGCAGATACCAGCGCGGCAGCGGCGCGGTCAGCAGAACCCGCATGGAGCCCATTTCCCGGTCGTAGACCATGGCCAGCGAGGATTGCATGCCGTTGAACAGCTGGATCATGGCGATCAGCCCCGGCACGATATAGGTCTCATAGGTGATATAGGTTGCATACGGCGGCTGGATCGACACGCCGAGGATCGAGCGAAACCCGGCGGCGAAGATCAACAACCAGATCAAGGGCCGCACCAGGGCGGCGACGAAGCGTTCGCGCTGATGGATGAAGCGCAGCGCCTCGCGCCACAGCACGCCGACCATGCAGGTCAGGTAAATGCCGGCCGGCCGCCTCATGGCGCGGGCTCAGCCGGTGCGGGTGTCGTCAGGCGGTGGAATGCCCCCAGCACGTCGTGCGCGCCGGTGGACGCGAGAACGTCGGCAACCGCACCCTGCGCCCGCACGGTGCCGTCATGAAGGACGACGAGGTCGTCGCCGGCCTCGACTTCGTCGACCAGATGGGTTGCCCACAGCACGGTGAGGCCGTCGTCGCGGCAGAGCGCATGAACATGAGCCACCAGATCGGCCCGGGCGGGGACATCGAGGCCGACCGTCGGTTCGTCGAGCAGGAGAAAGCGCGGCTCGTGCACCAGGCTGCGGGCGATTTCCAGGCGGCGGCGGTGACCGCTGTTCAGCGCCCGGACTTTTTCTTTTTGCCGGGCGGCCAGGCCCAGACGCGTCAGGCACGCCTCGATCCGCTGCCCGGCCCGGCGACCCGCCAAGCCATGAAGGGCGGCGAAGTACGCCATGTTCTGGCGCACCGACAGATCGAGATCCAGGGTCTGCTGCTGGAAAACGATGCCCATGACCGACAGCGCCGCCAGGGGATCTTTGGCGAGATCGAGGCCGAAGATGGAGATGCGGCCGCCCTGCGGCACGAAAAGCCCCGACAGCAGGGAGACCAACGTCGACTTTCCGGCCCCGTTGGGCCCCAGCAGGGCGGTGAAGCGGCCCGGCCGAAGCGCCATCGAGACGTCCGCCAGCGCCGGCTTGGCCCCATAGGCGTAGCGCACGTCAACGATGTCGATACCCTGCGCTTCGTCGATGTGCTGTGCCTCGTCCATGCGCCCGCCGGCCGTCCCGTTCCTTGTTGCCCACATGACCATGTGATCCTAGCGAATTGACTTCCGTCGCGCGAGCAAGGCAAGATACGGGGACTGATAAACCTCCAACTAGAAAAGAACGGGTAGGATCGATGAAAAAGTGGCATCGTCCGGTTATCCAAGAGATCCGCGTCGGCATGGAGATCAATCTCTACGTTTGCGCGGAGCTGTAGGGGCTAGGCTCCACCTATCGGCACAATCCGCTAAATCGGTTGTGCCGTGATCCGCGTACTGGTTCTGGGCGCGGGCGCCGGGGGCGGGTTTCCCCAGTGGAACAGCAATAGCGAGGCCTGTCGTCGGGCGCGCAGCGGGGATCCGCGTGCGCTGCCGGCGACACAGGCGTCTGTTGGCGTGAGCGCCGACGGCGACCGCTGGTTCCTGATCAACGCGGCGCCGGATCTGCGCGAGCAGATCAACCGTCAGCCGCAGCTTCATCCCACAGAAGGCCTCCGGTCGTCGCCCATCGCGGGGATTATTCTGACCAATGGCGACGTGGACGCGGTCGCCGGGCTGCTGCATTTGCGCGAGCGCACGCCATTCAAGATCTATGCGCATCCGCGGATTTTCGGCGTGCTGGATGCCAATCCGATTTTCAAGGTTTTGGCGCCGGACATGGTCACCCGTGAAACGTTATCGACCGGCGCGACCACGGCCCTGCGCGGGCCCGACGGGGCGGACAGTGGCCTGCGTCTGACCCCCTTCGCCGTGCCTGGAAAGGTCGCGCTCTATATGGAGGATGCCAGCCGCAGCGGGAATTTCGGCACCCAGGAGGGCGATACCATCGGCCTGGAGATCACCCGCGAGGGCGCCCCCGGCCGCGTCGTCTTTATCGCCAACTGCGCCGCGGTCGACGCGGCGGTGCGGTCCCGCTGCGCCGGCGCCGATCTGCTATTCTTCGACGGTACGCTCTGGCGTAACGACGAGATGGTCACGCGTGGAGAAGGCGTGAAGACCGGCCAGCGGATGGGCCACCTCTCCATGGCCGGGCCGGACGGGTCCATGGCGGCGCTCGCCGATCTCGACATCGGCCGGCGGGTTTTCATTCATATCAACAACACCAACCCGGCCCTGCTGAGCGACAGCCCCGAGCGGGCGGAGCTGGAGGCCGCCGGTTGGCAGGTGGCCGAAGACGGCATGGAGATCGCGGTATCATGAACCGGGAGTCAGCCCTGGAGTCCGCCCTGGATTCTGCCGGCGCCCTGGAAGCGCGGCTGCGCCAGATCGGCGCGGAGCGCTATCACAACAATCACCCCTTCCATGCCCTGATGCGCGACGGCAAGCTCGACAAGGGGCAGATCCAGGCCTGGGCCCTCAATCGCTACCTGTACCAAAGCCGCATCCCGATCAAGGACTCGGTGATCATGGCGCGCCTGATCGACCCGGACATGCGGCGCATCTGGTCGCAGCGGGTCGTCGACCACGACGGCACCCGCGAGGGCCAGGGCGGCATCAGCCGCTGGCTGCATCTGTGCGAGCGCCTCGACCTCGATCCGGCAATGGTCCGCGCCGAGCGCGGCATCCTGCCGGCCACCCGTTTCGCGGTCGAGGCCTACGTCCACTTCGTGCGCGACCGGCCCCTGCTGGAGGCCATAGCCTCCTCGCTTACCGAGATGTTCGCGCCCACCATTATCGGTGAGCGCACCGCTGGCCTTCTGGCCCAGTATGATTTCATCGATGAAGATGCGTTGATCTATTTCCAGGCCCGCTTGACCCAGGCGCCGCGCGATGCCGACTTCGCCCTCGACTACGTGAAAACCCACGCCGATACGGCCGAAAAACGCCAGGCGGTGTGCGACGCCTTGATTTTCAAGACCGATGTCCTTTGGGCCCAGCTCGATGCCCTGCATTTTGCCTATGTCGACCCGAAGCTGCCGCCCCCCGGCGCTTTCGTGCCGGGCGCGTGAGGGAGGGGTCCATGACCGTCGCCGAATCGATTACCGAAGAGTGCCGCCCCAAACTGGCGGATTTTGTCCGGGTTCAGTTCGACAAGGCGCGCGATCGCTGGGTTCTGCAAGGGCCGGAGCGGGTTCTGGTATTGGACGAGACCGGCAAGGAAATCCTCGACCGCGCGACCGGGGCGGTCACGGTTGGCGAGATCGCGGCTCAGCTGGCCCGGGAATACGACGCGCCGGCAGATGTGATCCAACACGACGTTCTGGCTGTGCTAAAACTCTTGGCGGAAAAGAACTTTCTCGAGATCGCCGATGACCACTCTTGAACGGCCGGCCGAGAATCTGACGAACGGATGGCAGCGGCCGCCGGTGGCCATGCTGACCGAGCTGACTCACCGCTGCCCGCTGCAATGCCCCTACTGCTCGAACCCGACGGTCCTGTCGCGACGCAGTGACGAGCTGCGGACCGAGGAATGGGTGGATATCTTCCGCCAGGCCGCGGCGTTGGGGGTCTTGCAGGTCCACCTTTCCGGTGGTGAGCCGACGGCGCGCCCCGATCTGCCCGAGCTCATCGCGGCGGCGCGCGACAACGGCTTGTACACCAACCTGATCACCGCGGGCGTCCTGCTGACCCCGGAAAAGATTCAGGCCTACAAGGACAGCGGTCTCGACCATCTGCAGCTGTCGATCCAGGACAGCGAGCCGGCGAACGCCGACCGCATCGCCAACCACAAGGGCGGCCATGCCAAGAAGCTAGCTGTTGCCGCATGGGTCCGGGAGGCCGGCCTGCCGCTCACCGTGAACGCCGTCGTTCACCGCCAAAATCTCGATCATCTGGAGAGCATTATCGAACTGGCCGCGAGCCTGGGCGCCCACCGTCTTGAGATCGCCCACGTGCAGTATTACGGCTGGGCCCTGCGCAACCGCGCCGCCCTCATGCCGACCGCCGACCAGGTGGCGCGCGCCAATGCCGTGGCGGCGGCGGCGAGCGAGACCTATCGCGGCCGCATGGTGATCGACTACGTGGTCCCGGACTATTTCGCCCGGCGCCCCAAGCGCTGCATGGACGGCTGGGGCAACCAGTTCTTCGCGATCACGCCGCGTGGGCTGGTGCTGCCCTGCCATGCCGCCGAGACCATCACCGGCATGACCTTTTCGTCCTTGCGCGATCGACCGTTGGAATGGATCTGGCGCCACGACCCGGCCTTCCAACGCTTTCGCGGCACCGATTGGATGCCCGAACCCTGCCAGTCCTGCGAGTTCCGCGACCGCGATCTCGGCGGCTGCCGCTGCCAGGCCTTCGCCATCGCCGGCGATGCCGCCGCGACCGATCCGGTCTGTGCCCTCTCGCCGCACCACGATTTGCTTGTCGCCATGGCCCAAGACGACGCGGCCTCCGGCGTGCCGCACTACCACCATCGGCGTTAGCCCATTGTTATTGAGAACCATTCCAGGGTAGCCTGATGGTTAACACTCAAGGCATCGCGAGAATGCCGTTCAATAAATCAACAATCGATAGAAATGGGAGGAACTCCAAGATGTCGTTTCGGTCTTTGACCCGGCCCGCCCTGGCGGCGGTGGCCGGCGCTATGCTTTCCGCGGCGCTTTCGTTCGCCGCGGGAGCCCAGGAAGTCGGCAGCGGGACGCTGTATGGCGACATGCGGACCGTGACCCAGGACATGTTGAGCCGGGCGGCCGGTGACGGGAACAACTTCCTGCACACCAACGGCAACTATGCACAGACCCGCTATTATCCGTCGCGGCAAATCAACACGTCCAACGTGGGCAACTTGCGGCCGGCCTGGATCTTCCAGACCGAGGTGGTCGAGTCCATGGAGACGACGCCGATCGTCGTGGACGGAATCATGTATATCACGACCTCCTTCAACCACGTCTATGCGCTGAATGCGGCCACTGGCCAGCAGATCTGGCACTACAAGCACAAGATGGGGCCGATCACGACCTATTGCTGCGGCCCGAACAACCGCGGCGTCGCCGTCGATGGCGACATGGTTTACATGGGCACCTTGGATGCCAAGCTGGTGGCGCTGGATGCCAAGACCGGCAAGGTTGTCTGGGAGAAGCAGATCGCCGATCCCGAGCTGGGCTACAGCGAGACCATGGCGCCGACGGCGGTAAACGGCAAAATCCTGATCGGGACCAACGGCGGCGAGTACGGCATCCGCGGCTTCGTCAAGGCCTACGATGCCAAGACCGGCGATGTGCTGTGGACCTTCGACACCATCCCGGAAAACTCCGTGGGGGTCTGGGCGACCCATGATGCCACCGGCCGCGACATGAAACGTGACATCGCGGCGGAAAAGGCCACCCTCGCGGAAAAAGGCGATCCTTATAAGACTCTGGGCGGCGGCGTCTGGCAGAACCCGGCGGTCGATCTGGATTTGAACCGAATCTTCTTCGTGGTCGGCAATCCCTCGCCCGATCTGGACGGCGGCATCCGCCCGGGCGACAACCTCTATACCGACTCGCTGGTCTCGCTCGACCTGGATACCGGGAAGTACGCCTGTCACTTCCAGTACATCGCCCATGATGTCTGGGACCTGGATGCGGTGAGCCCGCCCATTCTCGTCGATGTGAAGGACAAGGATGGCAAGACGGTGCCGGGGCTGCTGCACGCCGGCAAGACCGGTCACGTCTATATCCATGACCGGCGCGACTGCAGCCTGAT
>JAJFGI010000090.1 GCA_021776215.1 Kiloniellaceae bacterium
CCCGCGCGGCATCGTTGGCTCCGACCAGACGGCTGAATAGATCGCTCCAGCCGATATGCGCCGCCTCGCGCCGCAGGAGATGACCTTTCTTGTTGCTGACCACCGCCAGATACAACGAGTCCATGTCCGCCAGGGTGCGCAGCATGGCCCCGGCCCCCGCCCGCTCGCGCAGGGTCTCCAGATGCCGGCTCTCGAACGCACGGTAAAAGATATCCATTGCCTCGTCCGCCCGGGCGCCGAACAGGGCCGGAAAGGAATCGCGGGCGGAGGCGCGGACCCGGGCGCGCGTTTCCTCCGGCGTCCATGGCTCGTGCCCCATGGCGGTCAGGGCGGTGTTCAGCGCGACGTGAATCGTCTCCCAGGTGTCGACCAGCGTGTTGTCCCAGTCGAACAGCACGGCCCGCGGCCGGACGACGCTCACCCGCCCACCTGCCGATCGGCGGCGCCCTGTCCGGCCATGTAATCCAAATAGTGCTGCCGTAGTGCCTTGGTCAGGGGGCCGGGCCGGCCGTCCGCCACGGCGGCGCCGTCGATCCGCGTCACTGGCATGACAAATGACGTGCTGGAGGTCAGGAAGGCTTCGCGCGCCGCCTTGGCCTCGGCGACCGTGAAGGGCCGTTCGGCGAAGTCGTAGCCCTCGGCCCGGATGACGTTGAGTAAAGACAACCGGGTGATGCCGTTCAGTATGGCCTGCGAGGCATCGCGCGTGACCGCAGTCCCGTCGCCGGTGACGATCCAGGCATTCGTCGAACTGCCTTCGGTGACCCGTCCCTCGTCGTCGACCTGCCAGGCCTCGTAGGCCCCCGCCTCGACCGCCGCCTGCTTGACCAGCACATTGGGCAGCAATGCCACCGACTTGATATCGCAGCGACGCCAGCGGATATCGGGTACCGTGATGACCGCTACCCCGTCGCGCAGCAAGGCTTCGCGGTGCGGTTTTGTCCGTCGCGTGGTCATCACCAGGGTCGGGCTGGCCTGCGCCGGAAAACGGTGGTCGCGCGGCGCCACGCCCCGGGTGATCTGCATATAGATGAAGCCATCGCGCAAATCGTTGCGGCGGATGAGCTCGCGGGCGACGAGCTGCAGGGCCCGCCGGCGCATCGGCATGGCGATGCGCAGCTCGCCCAGCGAGCGTTCCAGACGATCCAGATGCGGCTCTTCGTCGATCAGGGCGCCCCGGTGCACCGGCACGACCTCATAGACACCGTCGGCGAATTGAAAGCCGCGGTCCTCGATGTGAACGGCGGCCTGACCATGCGGAAGGTAGCGGCCGTTGACGTACGCCTGGCGAGGCATGCCCCGGGTTCCCTCTTGCGTGCCGAAAGACGTCTAGAAAAATTCGAGCTTCACCGAGAACAGCTTCTCGATTTTCTTTACCGCCGCGGTAGCGGCGAAAATGATCACCAGATCGTTCGGCCGCACCACCGTATCGCCGCGCGGAATGATCACCTCGTCGCCGTGCACGATGGCGCCGACGATGACTCCATCCGGCAGCTTCGCATCTCGGATCGCCACGCCGACCAGGCTCGATGTCTCCAAAGCCTCGGCCTCGATCACCTCGCCGAAACCCTCGGAGATGGAGTGGACCGACCGAATACGGCCGCGGCGCACGTGTTGCAGGATAGTCGAGACCGTGATGGCGCGCGGGCTGACCACCGTATCGATGCCCAAGGTGCCCACCAGCGACGCATAGGTCGCCTTGTTGATCAAGGTGACGGCCCGGCGGCAGCCGAACCGCTTGGCTAGCAGCGAGGCGAGGATATTGACCTCGTCGTCGTTGGTGACGGCGACCACGGTTTCCGCCAATCGGCAGCCGGCCTCTTCAAGGATCTCGGTATCCAGGGCGTCGCCGTGGATAACGACGCTCCGCGTCAGCGATTGAGCAACCTGCTCGGCCCGTTGCTGGCCGACCTCGATCAGTTTCATGGATACGTGCGGATGGGCCTTTTCCACCCGACTGGCCAGGTTCAGGCCGATATTGCCGCCGCCGACAATGACGACGCGGCGGGCCTCCTTCTCCTCGTGGCCGAAGGCCGCCATGGCGCGCGTCAGATGTGCCGTCTCGGCGACGAAATAGACGTCGTCTCCCGCCTTCAACGTGTCCTCGGGCGACGGCACGATCCCGGCGCTCTGGCGCCAGATGCCGACCACCACGATATGCAGCTCGGGGAACAGCGCCGTAAGCTGACGCAGGGGGGTGTCGAGGATCGGCGTGTCGTCGGTGCAATGAACACCGATCAGGCTCACTTTGCCGTCGGCAAGCGGGTGGACGTCGAAAGCGCCGGGCACACGGAGCCGGCGCTCGATCGCCTTGGCGACCTCGACCTCGGGCGAGATGATGACGTCGATCGGCATGTTGTCGCGGCTGAACAGGTCCGACCACATGGGATCGAGATAACTCTGGTTGCGGACCCGGGCGATCTTGGTCGGAACCTCGAAAATCGAGTGGCAGATCTGGCAGGCCACCATGTTGACTTCGTCGGCGTAGGTCACCGCGATGACCATGTCCGCATCCGCCGCGCCGGCGCGCTCGAGCACGTCGGGATGCGAGGCGAAGCCCACCAGGCCTTTGACATCCAGGGATTCGCTGATCTTTTCAATCAGCTCCGGCGATTGATCGATGACCGTGACGTCGGCGTTCTCGGAGGCCAGGTAGCGCGCGATGTTGGAGCCCACCTGGCCGGCGCCGCAGATGATGACTTGCATATCGGATTCCCGCGACTGGGCGCTTGAGCCGTCCTAGTGCCGCTCGGGCGCGTTGATACCGAGCGACCGGAGCTTGCGATGCAGGGCCGAGCGTTCCATGCCAACGAAGCTGGCGGTACGAGATATGTTGCCGCCGAAACGGGTCACTTGCGCCTCCAAATACTGGCGTTCGAAGGCGCCGCGCGCCTCACGCAGGGGCAGCGACATCATTTCGGCCCCGGCATCGCCGCGGCCGATCGACGGGGCGATGGCACCGATATCCGGCGGCAGCATATCGGAGCGCACCGGATCCGTCGGCGCCCCCGGCGCCATGATGAGGATCCAATCGATGACATTGCGCAACTGACGCACATTGCCCGGCCAATCATAGGCCTGCAGGGTCGCCATGGCATCGTCACTGATCTGCCGCGGTGGCAAGCCCGACGTTTCCGCGGCGCGCTCGACAAAATAGCGCACCAGATCGGGGATGTCCTCGCGCCGCTGGCGCAACGCGGGAACCGAAAGCGGCACCACGTTCAGGCGGTAGAAAAGGTCCTCGCGGAACAAGCCCTCGCCAATCAATCGGGCTAGATCGCGGCTGGTCGAGGCGACAACCCGAACGTCGACCTCGACGCTGCGCTCTCCGCCCACCCGCAGAAAAGTTTGTTCCTGCAAGGCCCGCACGATCTTGCCTTGCGTCTCCATGGGCATGTCGGCGACCTCGTCGAGCAGCAAGGTACCCCCATGGGCCCGCTCCAGATTGCCAAGCCGTCCAGGAGAGTCGGTGCTTTCAACGCCGGCCTCGCTGCCGAACAGCTCGAGTTCCAGGCGCTCGGGATGCATCGTCGCGCAATTCAAGACCACGAACGAACCGGCGGCCCGGCGTGAGCGCGCGTGCACGTCGCGCGCCACCACTTCCTTGCCAACCCCGCCCGGTCCAGTGATGAGGACTCGGCTGCCGGTCGGCGCGACCTTGGAAATGCTTTGCCGTAGTTGGCAGACTGCCGGCGATTGACCGATCAGCTCGGTTTGCGGCCCGACGCGCAGGCGGAGCTCCGCGTTCTCTTCGCGCAGCCTTGCCGCCTCGATCGCCCTCTGGACCACCAGCACCAGACGATCCGCCTTGAACGGCTTCTCGATGAAATCATAGGCGCCGAGCTTGATGGCCGACACCGCGGTCTCGATGGTCCCGTGGCCGCTGATCATCACAACGGGCACGGACGGATGCTCGTGCTTGATTCCGCGCAGAAGCTCGAGGCCGTCAAGGCGGCTGTTGTGCAGCCAGATATCCAATATCACCAGGCTTGGCCGGCGTGTGGCCAAAGCCTCCATGGCGCTCTCGCTTTCCCCCGCTTCACGGGTGGCAAAGCCCTCGTCATGCAGGACCCCGCTAATCAGCATCCTGATGTCGGCTTCGTCATCGACGATCAGAATGTCACGTGCCATGTGCTCGCATCTTCCGTTTCATACCTGAGCCGGTGTTGACGGCGGTATCCTGTTCCGCGGCCGTGTCGAGATTGGTGACCGTGCCGGGGCGATTCTCCGGCAAGGGAAATACCAGACACACCCGCGCGCCGCCAGTAGGAGAATCTTCCAGGCGAAGAATGCCGCCATGGTCCTCCATGATTTTTTTCACAATCGCCAAGCCCAGGCCGGTGCCCTCGGGACGGGTGGTGACGTAGGGTTCGGTAAGCTGTTCACGCTCCACCCGGGGCAAACCCGGGCCGTTGTCCTCGACTGCGATAGCCCGCACGGTCCCATCGTCGATCAGACTAACGGTTACCCGCCCCGGTACCAAGGGCTCGTCCCCGTCCGGCGCGCGCCGGTCGATCGCATCGACGGCATTTTGAATTAAATTCGTCAGGGCGCGTCCGATCTGTTCCCGGTCGCAGGGAATAACCACCCGATGCGACGGTTCCTCGAAAATGAACTCCACCTCAGGGTGGGCGCTCTTGGGTAGGAACATAGCCTGCCCAATCATCTCGCCCAAGTCTTCCGGCGCGATTACCGGGGCCGGCAAACGAGCAAAAGCGGAAAACTCGTCAACCATTCGGCCGATGTCCCCGACTTGGCGAATGATGATATCCGTACATGTCTCGAAGGTTTCCCGATCGTGACTGATTTGATCGAGGTACTTGCGTTTCAAACGCTCGGCGGAAAGCTGAATCGGTGTCAGCGGATTCTTGATCTCATGGGCGATGCGGCGCGCGACGTCGGCCCAGGCCGCTTTGCGTTGCGCCGAGAGCAACTCCGTAATGTCGTCGAAGGTCACGACAAAACCGATGATCTTGCGTCGATCGACTTCGGCCGCTATGCGCACGAGCAGGCGGCGCACCGTGCCGTCGCTTTGCGCCAGCCCGATGGTTTGCTCGCTCAGCCGTTGCGGCCGCCGCCGGGCTTCATCCAGAAGGTCGGCCATTTCCGGCACCACATCTCGCAGCTTGCGTCCACGCAAGTCCTCTTCCGCTAGCGCCAACTGGTCGCAGGCCGACCGATTCGGCAGCGTGATCACGCCATGATTGTCGAGGCCGATAACCCCTGCGGAGACGCCGCCGAGAACGGCTTCGATGAATCGACTACGGTGATCGAGCTGTTCGTTGGCCTTCAATAGGTCGCGGTGCTGGCTTTGCAGCCGGCGAGTCATGCGGTTGAAGGCGCGCGCCAGAATGCCGACCTCGTCGGCTGTGCCTTGCGTTACGACGCGCGCGGTCAAATCCCCGCCGCCAACCTTTTGCGCGGCGTCGACGACCAAGCCGATGGGCCGGCTCAAGTGATTGGCGAACGCCAGGCCTACCCAAATAGCGGCCAGCAACAGCATCAGGGAGACGACGACAAAGATCAGGGCGAACGTAAGTTGCAGGTCCGAGCGCTTGCCTTCCAGTTCCTCGTATAGCTTGACCGCGTTCTCGGTCTGGTCGATGTGAGCGAGGACGCGCGGCTCGATGAGTCGGCCGACGTACAGATATGCATCGCTGAACCCGTCGAGGCGCAGCAAGGCGCGCACGCGGTCGTCGGTTTGCGCGGTCAGGATCACCACCTCACCGGCCTGGGCACGTTCCAAGGCCCAATCCGGAATTTGCGGATCGAACTCCAGCAGCAGGCTGTAGCCGGCCCGGCCGATCACACGCCCTTCGCCGTCGAATACGACCGCCTCGGCCAGGGAGCGCACCCCCACCTGCCGGTTCAAGACATCGTTGAACTGCTCTGGATTGAGCGCCAGTGAAACGCCTTCGCGGTTCAAGTCCTGGGCCATCGCCAGGGCATCGGAGGTAATCGATTGCCGATGCTCTTCCAGATAGGCCTGGGCGACGGCGAAGGATTCCTTCACCGCGGTACTCACCCGGTCACTGAACCAGCCCTGCAGGCCGAAGTTGAAGAGCAAGACCGAAAACGTGGCGATCACGATCGTCGGCGTTACGGCAACAATACTGAAGAGCGCCGCCAGCCGCACATGCAGACGTGCGCCGGCGAGGCCCTTCCTGTGTTCCGCCCAAAGGATCACCAGGCGCCGGGCGATCAGGGCGCTCAGGGACAGCAGCAACACCAGGTCGAGATTGAGCAGGAGCAGCAGCACCCAGGGATCGACGACCACCGGGAAGTGACCGGTCATCGCCGCGAATGTCACCGTCCCGGAGGCGACCGCCCCCAGCATCAGGGCGATGGCCAGCTTGCGCTCGAGATTGACGCGCTCCGCCCAAGCCACAAGGCGCCGCACGAGACTACGCCCGGCAGGGGCCGCCCCGGCCTTCAATCCCGCTTCACTCGTTCCCTGCATGCTGTGGTGGTACCGCACATGTGGTATAATTACCACAAGCTATTTAAGGCTGCGAATCACCTGAATGTCCAGGTCGCGAATCTTCTTTCGTAACGTATTTCGATTGACCCCGAGGAGTTTCGCCGCCCGGATCTGATTGCCGCGGGTGGCCGCCAGGCACAGCTCGATCAACGGACGCTCGACCTCGCGCAGGATTCGGTCGTAGAGCCCGGCTGCCGGCAAGGCGTCTTTATGGGCGAAGAAATAGGTGCGCAGGTGATGCTCCACGGCGCCGCCGAGGGAGTCCGTGTCGTGCGCCGCCGTGGCCGATTCCGCCGAGGCATCCCCCAGCTCCGCGCGAATAACCGCCTCGCCGATCACGTCCTGGCTGTAGAGGGCGGCCAGGCGGCGGACCAGATTTTCCAACTCGCGCACGTTGCCGGGCCAGCGGTATGCCTGCAACACCGCCATCGCATCCGGGTCGATCGCCTTGCCGGGCAGACCCTCGTCTTGCACCTGGGCGATGAAATGGCGGGCGAGTTCGGGAATGTCCTCGCTCCGCTGGCGCAGCGGCGGTAGGCGAATGGGCACCACGTTCAGGCGGTAAAAAAGATCCTCGCGGAACAAGCCCTGGCGCACCAACACGCGAAGGTCCCGGTGCGTGGCAGCGACAATCCGAGTGTCCGCCCGAATCGGCGTGCGCCCGCCCACGGATGTGTATTCCCCATCCTGCAGCACGCGTAGCAGACGCGTTTGCGCCTCGAGGGGCATATCGCCGATCTCGTCCAGGAACAGGGTACCGCGGTTGGCCTGCTCGAAGCGGCCCGAGTATCTGGCCGTGGCGCCGGTAAAGGCGCCCGACTCGTGCCCGAACAACACGCTTTCGACCAGCTCGCGCGGGATCGCCGCCATGTTGATGGCGACAAAGGGCCCGTGCCGCCGCTTGCCATAGCGGTGCAGGGCATGGGCGACCAGCTCCTTGCCGGTGCCGGACTCGCCATAGATGGTCACCGTCAAGTCCGTGCCCATGAGCCGGGCAAGGGTTCGATAGATGTCCTGCATGGCCGGCGAGCGGCCGATCAGGGGCAGGCGTTCCTCCTCGCCACCCGCCGGGTGCGCCGGCGCGGCCACTGCCGCCGACGCGGCCGGTTCGGACAGGGCCCGCTCCACCACCGTCGTCAGCTCGCGCAGATCGAAGGGTTTCGGCAGGTACTCGAAGGCCCCCTTCTCTGTCGCCTTGACCGCGGTCAGCAGGGTGTTTTGCGCGCTCATGACGATGACGCGCAGGTTGGGCCGCTGCTTGCGGATACGCGGCAGCAGATCGAGGCCGTTTTCGTCCGGCATCACCACGTCGGTGATGACCAGATCGCCGTCGCCCGCCTCGATCCACCGCCACAGTCCGGCCGCCGTGCCCGTGGTGCGCACGTTGTAGCCCAGACGGCCCAGTGCCTGGCTCAGTACCGTGCGGATACCACTATCATCGTCGGCGATCAGGATGGTGGCGCTGCTCATGAGGACTCCGCGTCGCGAGGCGCCTTGGGGAGCATTGTGCGCACGATGGTTCGCTGCGGCTCGCCGCCGAATTCGATGACGCCGCCATGGTCGCCGACGATCTTGGCCACCAGGGCCAGCCCCAAACCCTTGCCGCCGCTCTTGGTAGTCACGAAGGGATCGAAGAGGTGCTCGCGCAAGTCGTCGGGGACGCCCGGTCCGTTGTCCTGCACGCTGACGGTGAGCGGCAGATCGACGCGGCTGTCGGTGCCCGGCACCGCCAGCCGCACCCCCTGCTGGTAGCGGGTCGACAGGACAATCTCGCCGCCGTCCTCGGGGACCGCCTCGGCCGCGTTCTTGACCAGGTTGAGAAATGCTTGAATCAGCAAGTCGCGGTTGCCGTAAACCGGCGGCAACGAGGGATCGTAGTTCTCCACAATACGGACATGGGCGGCAAAACCGCTTTGCGCCAGCTTGCGCACGTGACCGAGGACCTCGTGGATATTCACCGACGCGCGCACCGGCGGACCGCCGTCGGCAAACATCTCCATGCGGTCGACCAGGGCGACGATACGGTCGGCCTCGTCGCAGATCAGGCGCGTCAGCTGCCGGTCATCGGAGTCCGCGTTTTGCTCCAGCAACTGCGCCGCACCCCGGATGCCGGAGAGCGGATTCTTCACCTCATGCGCTAGGATCGCCGCCATGGCGGTGACCGAGCGGGCGGCGTTTCGGTGCACAAGCTGATCGTCGATCTTGCGCGCGATTGAGCGCTCCTGGAAGGAGACGACGACCCACCCTGGCGGTTCCGCCATGGCGGCGGCGCCCACGGCCACGTGGCGCGGCCCGGTGCGCGGCGTTTCGATGCCGATGCCGTACTCGAAGACCGAGTGACCGCCCTCGCGCACCTGGTCGATCAATTGAAAAACCGGGCTGTCGGCGGGCAGGAGCTGCGCCAGTGGCCGTCCGATCAGCGCCGTGACGCCGCTTTGGAAGAACTGCTCTGCCGCCGGATTGGCATAGTCGATGCGGCCGGCATCATCGACGACGAAAACCGGCTGCGGCAAGGCGGCCAGGATCGCTGCCGTATCGCCGGGCCGGTGTGCCGCCGCCGCGAGGGCCATGCCGGTCATCACGCCGCCGCGCGCTCGATGTGCGGCGCGTAGAAATCGCGGACAAGAGCCACGACCCGGCGCGCGTCGCCCTCGCGGTTGATAGCGGCGCGTAGGTGGGCCGCATTCGGCAGCGACGTGCAGTACCAGCCAAGATGCTTGCGCGCCACAAGCACGCCCTTCTCCTTGCCGTGGTAGGTCAAGATGCCGTCGTAATGCGCTAAAATCGTGGCTAATTGCGCTGCTAATGGCGGGTCGGGCAACACCACTCCGCCGCGCAGGAACGCCATCACCTGGTGGAGAAACCAGGGCCGGCCCGTCGCCCCCCGTCCGATCATCACGCCGTCCGCCCCCGACTCGCGGAGTGCCGTTTCGGCGTCCTCCAGGGAGTTGATGTCGCCGTTGACGATCACCGGGATGCGCACGGCCTCCTTGACCCGGGCCACATAGCCCCAGTCGGCGCGACCCGTGTAAAGCTGACAGCGGGTGCGGCCGTGCACAGTCAGCATGCGGATGCCGCAGTCCTCGGCGATACGGGCCAGCTCGGGCGCGTTGCGGCTGTCGCCGTCCCAACCGGTGCGCATCTTCAGGGTGACCGGCAGGTCGACCGCCGCCACCGTCGCCTCGATGATCCGCCGCGCCAGGGGCAGCTCGCGCATCAGCGCCGATCCGGCGTACTTGTTGACCACCTTCTTGACCGGACAGCCGAAATTGATGTCGATGATGGCCGCCCCGCGGTCCTGGTTCAGGCGCGCCGCCTCGGCCATGACCTCCGGCTCGCAACCGGCCAGTTGCACCGCCAGCGGCCCCTCGCCCGGTTCGCTGGAGGCCATTTTGAGCGACTCCCGCGTCTCCCGGATCATCGCTTGGCTGGCGATCATCTCCGAGACCACCAGGCCGGCGCCGCAGGCCTTGACCACGCGGCGGAACGGCCCGTCGGTCACCCCCGACATGGGGGCGAGGATCACCGGGTCGTCCAGGGTCACCGGACCAAGGGAAATGCCCATATTTCAGGCGCCTATCGAAATTGCCTAATTTCTGTGCTTTTGTAGCGGATCGGCGCCGCGGCGCAAGCGGATTCCCCCGCTCCGCACCCGGCTCAGACGAGGAGAACGTCGGTGACGAATTTAACTCCCGGATAGGCCAGAGTCAGGAGGAGATAGGCCAGCAGGATCAGCCGTGCCGCGCGCTGGCCGCGCAGACCGGTGCGCTGATGCACGAACAGCAGCACCACGATCACCGCCAAAGCCAAGAACGTCAGTAAAATCTTGTGGTTGAAGGCCAGAAGCTGGCCGGTGGTCAGGTACTCCTCGGCGACTCCGGTAACGATTCCGACGCCGAGAACCACGGCCGCGGCGGCCAGCAGCCTGACCTGCAGGGCCGAAGCATCCGAGACCGACGGCAACTTATGGGTCAACGCGGTCGGCCGCTTGCGCTTCATCGCCCGTTCCTGGAGCAGCACGGCGACGCCCGCCACCGCCGCCAATGTGGCCAATCCGTATGTCGCCACCGAGGCGACGATATGCGCGGCCAGCCAGCCGCCCGCCGGCGCGGTCAGGCTCTCGTGGGCCGGCGCCTTGCTCCAGGCTGTCGCCAGAGCACCGAGCAATAGGAGATAGGGCAACAGCAAAGGCGCCAACCGCGACCCTTGGCGCACCAGCACCGAGGCGATCACAAACATGGTCAGGGTCGCCGCCACCGAGATCCAGAGGTTGGTGGAAAACCCGGTCTGCCAAGACCCCTGCAACTGGTTCACGCTGGCCACCACGGATCCGGCGATCGCCACCGCCGCCGTCGCCCAGAACAACGCGTCGGGGCGCTGGCTGTCGCGCCGATAGGGCAACAGCGTCGCCGGCACCAGGGCGGCAAGGGCGGAAAGACTAAGGATCACGGAATCGACCATAACTGAATGACTGGAGTTGTGCGGGACCTTATACATCGGCCTTGGCCCTGGCGACAGACATCACTAGTGTCCCGCCATTACCAGTATCTCGGGCGGCAGACCAAAGGGAGTCGCACGTCAAAATGGGTGGCACGGTGGCGCTGATCGTCGCGGCCGGACGTGGCAGCCGGTTCGGCGGCGACGGCCCGAAGCAGTATACCGCCTTGGGCGGACGCCCGCTCCTGCGCCACAGCCTCGAGCGGTTTCGACACCATCCAGGCATCGCGACGGTGCAGGCCGTCATCCATGCCGATGACCATGACCTCTATGCACGCGCGACGGCGGGCCTGAATTTGCCGGCCCCTATCCTCGGCGGCGCGAGCCGTCAGGAGTCCGTCCGGCTCGGTCTCGAGCACCTGTCCGCCTTGGCGCCGGAGCGGGTTCTTATTCACGACGCGGCGCGGCCCTTCGTCGATGCCGGCCTCATCGACCGTGTGCTTGCGGCGCTGGAGACCGCGCCGGGCGCCATCGCGGCGCTGTCCGTGACCGATACGTTGAAGCGCGGCATTCATGGGCAAATATCCGCCACCGTACCTCGCGAAGGCCTTTGGCGCGCGCAGACACCGCAAGGTTTCCGCTATAGCGAAATTCTGGCGGCGCACCGCGCCGCCGTGGGGGCCGAGCTCACCGACGACGCGGCGGTGGCCGAGCATGCCGGCCTGGCTGTTACCCTGGTCGACGGCGGCGCGGACAATATGAAGATCACCACGGCGCAGGATTTGACCCGGGCGGAGCGCTGGATCGCCGCGCGGCAAGACGAGACACGGGTCGGCCAAGGGTTCGACGTGCACCGATTTGGCCCCGGCAATCATGTGATGCTGTGCGGCATCCGCATTCCGCACGCCGCCGGCCTGGTTGGCCATTCGGATGCCGACGTCGGACTGCACGCCCTGACCGATGCCATCCTCGGGGCATTGGGGGCCGGCGATATCGGCAGCCACTTCCCGCCGAGCGA
>JAJFGI010000010.1 GCA_021776215.1 Kiloniellaceae bacterium
TGGCCAACACGGTCATCGAGAACTATTCCATCGAGCTTGACGGTCACCAGGCCCCGTGAACGAAGCGGCACCGCGCGATGTCTACTGGCGTCCCTGGGACGAACCGGGGCTTGAGCACCTGCACGTGACCTTCGCCGCCGAGGGCGTGCGCGCGGTCGGCCTGATCCTGCGCAAGCTGGGCACGGCGCACCTGCGCTGCCGCTACGAGCTCGAAACCGATGCCGCCTGGCACACGCGCAAACTCAGCTTCGCGGTCATGGGAAGCGGTGAAACCGCCGGTAACCGCCTGGCCCTGGAGACCGACGGCGACGGCAATTGGCGGGTCAACGGCGAGGCCCAGGCGGAACTGGCGGGCTGCCTCGATCCGGACATCCAAATCACGCCCTTCACCAACACGCTGCCGATCCGCCGGCTCGGCCTCGATGCCGGCGCCAGCGCGGATATCCGGGTCGTCTATGTGCCGCTGCCGGACCTGACGCCGCGCCCAGCTGAGCAGCGGTACACGTGTCTTGAGAAGCTCGGGCCCAAGGGCGGACGCTACCGCTACGAAGGACTGTTCCGCGACTTCACGGCCGAGCTTCCCGTAGATTCGGATGCCCTGGTGGCCGATTATCCCGAGACCTTCAAACGGGTATGGCCCCTATGAAGGCGGCGGTCATCATCTTTCCCGGCTCCAACTGCGACCGCGACGTCACCGTCGCTTTGCGTCAGTCCATGCGCGCCGCTGGCGGCCGTACCGCCGAGCCCACCCTGGTCTGGCACAAGGAGGCGGATTTTCCCGCCGTCGATCTGATCGTCCTGCCCGGCGGATTCTCCTACGGCGACTATTTGCGCAGCGGCGCCATGGCGGCCCATTCCCCGGTGATGACGGAGGTGGCGCGCCGCGCCGGCAGGGGTGTCCCGGTGATCGGCATTTGCAACGGTTTCCAGATATTGACCGAGGCCGGCTTGCTGCCTGGCGCGCTGATGCGCAATGCCGGCCTGCGTTATGTCTGCAAGGACGTGCATATCCTCGTCGAAAGCAGCCAGACCGTCTTCACCAACAAATACGAGACCGGCCAGACCTTGCGCATCCCCGTCGCCCACCACGACGGCAACTATTTCGCCGACGACGACGGCCTGGCACGCCTGGAAGACCACGGGCAGATCGCCTTTCGCTATTGCGACGACGACGGCGCCCTGAGTGCCGCCGCCAACCCCAACGGCTCGACCCACAACATCGCCGGAATCTTCAATGAAACCAAGACGGTGCTGGGCATGATGCCGCACCCCGAGCGGCTTGCCGACGCACAGCTCGGCGGCACCGACGGCCGGCCCCTGTTCGACGGCCTGGTCGAGGCGCTGTCGTGAGCGACATCACCCCGGAAATCGTCGCCGAGCACGGCCTGAAGGCGGACGAGTATCAGCGCATCCTGGAGATCCTCGGGCGGGCGCCGAATTTGCTCGAGCTCGGCATCTTCTCGGTCATGTGGTCCGAGCATTGTTCCTACAAGTCCTCCAAGGTCTGGCTGAAGACCCTGCCGACCACCGGCGACTGCGTCATCCACGGGCCGGGCGAGAACGCCGGCGTCGTTCATATCGGCGACGGCCTGGCCGCGATCTTCAAGATGGAAAGCCACAACCACCCCAGCTTCATCGAGCCCTATCAGGGCGCAGCCACCGGCGTCGGCGGCATTCTGCGCGATGTCTTCACCATGGGCGCCCGGCCGGTCGCCAATCTCAACGCCCTTCGTTTCGGCGACCCCGAGCATCCGAAGACCCGGCGCCTCTTGGCCGGCGTGGTCGCCGGCATCGGCGGCTATGGCAATTGCGTCGGCGTCCCCACGGTCGGCGGCGAGGTCAACTTCGACCCCGGCTACAACGGCAACATCCTGGTCAACGCCATGACCGTGGGCATCGCGCAGACAGACCGGATCTTCACCTCCCAAGCGAGCGGCGCGGGCAACCCCATTGTCTATGTCGGCTCCAAGACCGGCCGCGACGGCATCCACGGCGCCACCATGGCCTCCGCCGAGTTCGCCGAGGGCACCGAGGAGAAGCGACCCTCGGTGCAGGTGGGCGACCCGTTCACCGAAAAGCTGCTGATCGAGGCCTGCCTGGAACTGATGGAGACGGATGCCATTGTCGCCATTCAGGACATGGGCGCCGCCGGCCTCACCTCCTCGTCCTTCGAGATGGCCTCCAAGGGCGGCTTGGGGGTGGAGCTGGCGCTCGACAAGGTGCCCTGCCGCGAGACCGGCATGACCCCCTACGAGATGATGCTCTCGGAAAGCCAGGAGCGCATGCTCATGGTCCTCAAGCCGAGCCGGGAGGGTCTGGCGCGCCGAGTCTTCGAGAAATGGGACCTGGACTTCGCAGTCATCGGCCGCCTGACCGATAGCGGCCGCATGGTGCTGACCCTGAACGGCGAGACCGTGGGCGACCTGCCGATCGACCCGCTGGCGCAAGCGTCGCCGGAGTACGAGCGGCCATGGGAGGCGACGACGCCCCGCGCCGAGATCGAGCCCGCCGAGGTGCCGCCGCCGGCCGATGTGGGCCAAGCGCTGGTGACCCTGCTCGGCGCGCCCGATCTGTGTTCCCGGCGTTGGATTTGGGAGCAGTACGACCACATGGTCATGGCCGATACGGTCGGCCGGCCCGGCGGCGACGCCGCCGTCGTGCGCATTCACGGCAGCAACCGGGCGCTGGCCATGACCACGGACTGCACGCCGCGCTACTGCCTGGCCGATCCGGAGCGCGGTGGCGCCCAGGCGGTGGCCGAGGCCTGGCGCAACCTGACCGCCGTGGGCGCCCGACCCCTGGCGGTCACCGACAACTTGAATTTCGGCAATCCGGAGCGGCCGGCAATCATGGGCCAGTTCGTCGGCTGCATCAAAGGCATCGGCGCCGCCTGCCGGGCCCTCGACTTCCCGGTCGTCTCCGGCAATGTCTCGCTCTACAACGAGACCAATGGCGAGGGCATTCCGCCGACCCCCACCATCGGCGCTGTCGGCTTGATCGACGACCTTGAGGCGACGGCGACAATTGCCTTCAAAACCGCCGGAGAAGCCATTGTATTGATTGGTGAAACGACCGGACATCTCGGCGCGTCCCTTTATCTGCGCGAGATCGCGGACCGCCGCGACGGGGCGCCGCCCCCGGTCGACCTGGCAGCCGAGAAGCGCGCCGGGGATTTGGTCCGAGGCCTGATCGCCCGGCGGGCGGTCACCGCCTGCCATGATCTCTCGGATGGCGGCCTGGCTGTCGCTGTCGCCGAAATGGCTCTGGCCGGCAATTTGGGGGCGGCCGTGGAACAGCCGAACGGCGGGCCTCCCCTGCACGCCTGGCTGTTCGGCGAGGACCAAGCGCGCTATCTTGTCACCGCACCGGCGGCGGGAGCGGTCCTGGAGGCGGCGCGGCAGGCCGGTGTGGCGGCGGTATGCATCGGCGAGACGGGCGGTTCCGGATTGACCTTGCCGGGAGCGGACACCATATCCTTGAGCACGTTGCGCGCCGCGCACGAGGGTTGGATGCCCGCCTATATGGGCGCCCGAGAGCCAGCCCGGAAGCTAGGCTGAATCGGTATAACCAGGGGCTGACGCGATGGCCATGAATCCGGCGGAAATCGAGAGCATGATCAAGGCGGCGATTCCCGACGCCCAGGTCAATATCGAGGATCTGCGCGGCGACGGCGACCATTACGCGGCCTATGTCATCTCGGCGGCCTTCAAGGGCAAAACGCGTGTGCAACAGCACCAGATGGTCTATCAGGCATTGCGCGGCCGCATGGGCAACGAGTTGCATGCCCTGGCGCTGCAAACCTCGTCGCCGCCCGAGGCATGACCCGAGCGAAGGCCCATTCAAATACGGAACTTGAGGAAGCAGATCATGGATAATCACGTCGCGGAACGCATCCGCCAGGAGATTCAGAGCAACGACGTCGTCCTTTTCATGAAGGGTACGCCGGTTTTCCCACAGTGCGGTTTCTCCGCGGCGGTGGTTCAGGTGCTGTCGCACCTGGGCGTCAAATTCAATGGCATCGACGTCTTGCAGGATCCCGGCCTGCGCCAGGGCATCAAGGACTTCAGCAACTGGCCGACCGTCCCGCAGCTCTACGTGAAGGGGGAATTCGTCGGCGGCTGCGACATCATCCGCGAGATGTTCCAGGCCGGGGAGCTACAGACCCTGCTGCAGGAAAAGGGTGTTCAGAGCCAGCCGGCGGCCTAAGCCGCCCGGCGCCCCGCCCCAGAGTGCTTGCTGGCTTTAGGTTCCATCAACATTTGGGCGTCATACCGGAAGCCGGTTCACCCCAAAGCGCAGCTTTGGCAGGCGAACCGAGCTATCCGGTATCCATGTCGGGACCGCCCGATCGATGAAGAAATAGATCCCGGATCGCAAGGCTCGCCTGGCCGAGAACCTGCGGTTCTCGGGCTCGTCTAACGCCCGGGATGACCGAGCGGAGTGGCCGTCGACAAGGCCTTAGCGCGAGTAGAACTCGATGACCAGGTTCGGTTCCATCTTCACCGGATAGGGCACATCCTCGAACTTCGGGGCGCGCACGTAGCGGGCCTTCATGTCCTTGTGATCCACCTGGATGTACTCGGGCACATCACGCTCCTGCGATTCGACACCCTCCAGCACCAGGGCCATCTCGCGGCTTTTCGCCTTGATCTGAATCTCGTCGCCATCCTTGACCTGATAGGACGGGATGTTGACCCGCTTGCCGTTGACCAGGATGTGGCCGTGGTTCACGAACTGCCGGGCGGCAAAGACCGTCGGCACGAACTTGGCCCGGTAAACGACCGCGTCCAGGCGCCGCTCCAGAAGTTCGATCAACCGCTCGCCGCTATCGCCGCGGCGGCGTGAGGCTTCCTGGTAGTAGCGGCGGAACTGCCGCTCGCCGATGCTGCCGTAATAACCCTTCAGCTTCTGCTTGGCCTGCAGCTGGGTGCCGTAATCGGTCGGCTTGCGCCGCCGCTGGCCATGCTGCCCCGGGGGGTATTCACGCTTGTTGACCGGGCTTTTCGGCCGGCCCCAGAGATTGACCCCAAGGCGGCGGTTGATCTTGTACTTGGACTGCTCACGCTTCGACATTGTCGCGCGTCTCCTTAAGCTTAACGCTTGTTGTCCCGGTAGTCCCATCCGGCCCCGGCGGTTCACCGCTGGCGGCCCGTGGGCGGGGCTAGGGGCGCTGAGAAAAGATCTGCCCCCCGGCCCGCTTTCCCGGGAATATGGGGCGGACTATACGAATCGCCGGCCGGATGTCAAACCGGTCGGGAGGGAGGTCGGACTTCCCTCCCCCTGTCAGTCCGGGTCGTGACGATAGCTGGATGGCGCCGGAACCGTCGTCCATCATTCCGGGTCGCCTGCACTCCTGGACATTCCATGACATTGGGCGGTTTCAGCCGGCACCTTCGGTGGGAATCTTCAGGGGATTTCCACAGTGCTTGCAATGGACCGCGTCCGGCTCGTGCCGATTCAGGCCGCATTCGGGGCAGGTATAGCTCAGCTTCTGCGGCCGGAAGATGCTCTGGGCGAGGCGCAGGAAGAGCGCTACGCCGACCACCATGATGAAGACTGAGAGCAGTCGCCCGAGGCTGCCCGTGAGAATGATGTCGCCGAAGCCGGTCGTGGTCAGCGTCGCGACCGTGAAGTAGAGCGCGTCGATATAGCTGCCGATATCAGGGTTGTCCCCGAATTGCAGGACGAAGACGAGCGCGGTCACCAGGAAGATAAAGACGCCCAGATTGACCGAATTGACGATCACATCCTCGTTGTCCCGGAAGAACGGGGTATCGCGCCGGAGATCGCGCAGCACATGATAGGAATGCAGCAAGCGAAGGGTTCGGAGCACCCGCAGGAAAGCAAGATTCCGGGTGATAAACGGCGCAAGCAGGAGTGAAAATATCACCAGGACATCGGTGATCGTGTATATCTGCCGGAGCATCCGGACCTTGCTGGGGGCGATCCAGAGACGGGCCAGAAAATCGGCCAGGATCAACGTTCCGATTACGAAATCCGTGACCAGAATGCCTGTTGTTGGCGCCAGCGGCGTTGTAATGACGAAGAAGACGATGGTTGAGAAATCGAAGCCGATCAGCACATAGCGAAAGAAAGCTGCTTTCCGGCTACGGCCGCTGTAGAGCAGCTTGATCGCCGCCTTGAGCTGCTCCATAAGTGGACCTGCCCCCAGCCCGCATTCCCGGGAATAATCGGGCGGACTATACGAATCGCGGGTCGGATGTCAATCGAGCCGAAGGCGGGGTCGGAGGGGGACCGCGCTATTTGATCGCTGCGATATAGGGGAGGCTTCGGTATCGCTCCGCATAGTCGATGCCGTACCCGGCGATAAACACATCGTCGATGGTGAAACCAATGAAGTCCAGCGTCACCTCGACTTCGCGCCGGCTCGGCTTGTCCACGAGCGCACACGTCCACAGGTTGGCGACATCGCGCTGTTCGAGCAGGGCCCGCGCATAGGCAATCGACCGCCCAGTGTCCACGATGTCGTCGACAAGGAGAACGTGCCGGCCTGAGACGTCTGTCGGCACGTCGCCGATGAGATGCACCTGGCCGCTCCTTGTCTTTTCCAAACTATAGCTGCTCAGCCGCATAAACTCGACTTCAGGGCTCGCGCCAACGCGATCGAGGGCCCGTATCATGTCGGATAGAAAAACAAAGCAACCTTTGAGCAAGCCAACCACCATGACGTCGCCTGGAACGGTTCCAGCGATCTCCCCGGCAAGCTGCTTGACGCGCTCATTGATCTCTTCTTCGCCGAAAAGTTTCGCTAACGGGGCCACGGTCACTCCTAAATCAAAGATAGCTGGCGCGGGCGTCGCCACTCTTATCACCAGTCATTGACTCCATGTCCTATTCCGCCGGGCGGCGGCGCAGAAGGTGGATGGCGGTGAAAGTCATGACGACGTCGTCGGTCTGGATCTTGACCTCGTAATCCATGTGCAGGATCCCCCGGTCGGGTTGGGATTTCGAAGCGCGCATGCTCTTGACCGCGCCCTCGGTGCGCAGGGTATCGCCGGGACGCAAGGGCTTCAGCCAGCGCAATTCATCAAGTCCGGGCGAACCGAGGGAGCACTTCTTGATGATATCGGCGTCATAGAAGGCCCGAAAGGCCAGCGACAGCGTATGAAACCCGCTGGCGATCAGGCCGCCGAAGGGGTAGTCGGCGGCGGCTTCCTTATCGATATGAAACGGTTGCGGGTCGTAGCGCAGCGCGAAATCGAGAATCTGGCTCTCGCTTACCGTCATGCCGCGGCTGACGAACCGGTCGCCGACCTGAAAATCATCGAAATACCGATCGCTCATCCCGCCCCTCATTCCTTGTCGCTGCCGTTGGGGAGCGAGTATGCCGTGAGGATTACCGTGCGGGCAAACCCGCGGCATCCGCAGCCGCAAATTCGCAGCGCATATAACGCACATCGTCCAACGGATTATCGTAGTACGCCGGAATCTCGCGGAACCCCAGGCTCTCGTATAGGGACCGCGCGGCGCTCATGTGACCCAGGGTATCCAGACACATGGCCGTGTAACCGGCATCGCGCGACGCCGTGACGCAGGTCTCGGCCAGCCGCCGGCCCAGGCCCAGGCCGCGGAACCCATCCCGGATCCACAATCGCTTCATCTCGCAGACGCCGCCGTTGAAGGGCCGGAAGGCGATGGTCCCGGCCACCTGGCCGTCGACGCGGGCCAGCCACAGGCCGCCGCCCGGCGGCGCGTACTTGCCCGGCAGACTGGCCAGCTCGGCATCGAAGTCCTGGAAACAGAGATCGACCTGCAGCCACGCCGCATATTCGCGGAATAAGGTGCGCGCGATATCCATTTCATGTTCGCCTTCCGCAGCGGCAAGCACGATGCGCCGCCTAGACACGGATGCTGCCCTGCATATAGGGCGCTACCCGCCCGGTGAGCCGCACCCGGTCGCCGCGCACCTCGACCGCCAGCTCGCCACCCCGGCGCGAGATCTGCCGGGCCGACATCTGCGTCTTGCCCAAGCGCTCGGCCCAATAGGGCGCCAGGATGCAGTGCGCCGAACCGGTCACCGGATCCTCCGGGATACCGGCGCCCGGCGCAAAAAATCGGGAAACAAAATCACAGGTCTCTCCCGGCGCGGTCACGATGACTTCTCCTTTTTCAAGCGCCGCCACCTTGGCCAAATCGGGCGACAGGTTAGCGATCTGTGCCTCGTCCGAAAAGACCGCCATCATGTACATGGACCGCCACACCTCGGTCGGCGCCGCGCCCAGGGCCGCCGTCATGTCGGCGCTGACGGCCACCCGTTCCGGGGGCTGCGCCGGCAGGTCGAGACAATAGCTCTCGCCGTCGCGGGTGACGATCAGCTCGCCGCTACGCGTGTGGAAGCGGGCCTCGCGCCGGTCCGGGTCCAGGTGGTTGATGATCACATAGGCGCTGCCCAAGGTCGCATGGCCACACATGTTCGCCTCGACCGTCGGGGTAAACCAACGCAGATCGAACGCATCGCCCCGGCGCACGAAGAACGCCGTTTCCGACAGATTGTTCTCGGCGGCGATCGCCTGCATGACCTCGTCCGGCAGCCACGCCTCCAATGGACAGACCGCCGCGGGATTACCGGCAAACACCTGCGATGCGAACGCATCCACCTGATATATCGGAATCTCCATGCCCTGTGTCCTCCTCTTGCGGGTGTGATTCTCCTACCGCTCGCTCAGCCACCGGTCCAGACCCACAGGATCGCCGTCAGGCCCACCAACCCGGCGACCGCCACGGCCAAGGCCGGGCGCAGCAGATCGGCCTCCTTGCCGACCTGCCCGGTCACCGCCGCCGCCAGCACGATCCGGCCGGGCGAGGCCAGGGTCGCGTTGGCGCCGGCGGCGTTCTGCGCCGCCGCGACGAGATCCGCCGGCAGGCCCAGGCGCGCGCCGACGGCACTTTGGAATTGCGCGAACAGAGCGTTCGACCCGGCGTTGCTGGCGGTGAGAAAGCCCCCCAATCCGCCGATGGCGGGCAGCAGCACGATGTAAAGCCCACCGGCCCCGGCGGCGACCGCCTCGGCCAAGGCGGTCGTCATACCGGCCGCCAGCATGACCTGCGAGAAACTCAGAAACCCGGCGACCGCCAACGTCGCGATCCCCCATTGCCGCAGGGCGCCGCCGATCGTTGCCCCCAAGCGGTCGCTGGTCAGGCCCAGAATCGGCACCGCGGCCAACGCCGTCAGAACCAGCCAGAAACCGGGATGATACAGAACCGGCAAGCGGAACCCGGCGGCGGGCAGGCTCAGCACCGCCACCTCCCGCAACCAGTCGGCCAAGGGCGGAACGATGCGGGTTGCCAAGAGCAAGGCCAGCAGAAGCGCCAGCGGACTGAGCGCCCGCCCCACTGCCGGCCCGTCTTGACGCGGCGCCGCGCCGGCCACTACGCGATTGACCAGCAGGCCGACAGCGACAACCGCCAAACCGCCGATCATGCCCGCCACCTCGACGCCCAGGAGGTGGCTGCCGCCCGCCAGGGCGGTCGCCAGAACCGCCGTATAGAGCACGAGCTCGGGCAGACGCCGCCGGAGCGCCGCCGGCCCATCGGTCAGCCACAAGGCGACCCCGCCGCAGAGCAGCATCAGGGGCACGCTCAGCGGCGCCGCCAGAACACCCATGCGCGGCGCCGCAATGCCGGTCAGATCGGCGCCCAGGGTGGTGCCAATCCCCAAGGCCCCCCAGGTCACCGCGCACTGCCCGGTGAGCGCGAGAAGCGCCGCCTGCCGGGGCGGGTAGCCCAAGGCCGCGAACAGCGGCGCCGCGACGACAATCCCGATGCCAAAACCGGTAGCCGATTCGAGGAACACCGAGAGGCCGAGCACCATCAACAGGGCCCGCCGCCCCGGGTCCGGCACGGCCCGCGCCGCCGCCGTCGCG
>JAJFGI010000091.1 GCA_021776215.1 Kiloniellaceae bacterium
CTGCTGGCGCGCTGCGACCGCCGGCGGATGCGCCCGGCGGCCCTGATGCTCGCCGCCTACGCACGCCTCCTGGCGCGGCTCGAAGCCCGCGGCTGGACCCGGCTGGACGTGCCGGTGCGGCTCTCGCGCGCCGAGAAATTCTGGATCGTCCTGCGTCACGGCCTGTTCTAGGGCGCCGGATGGCCCGTATTCACATTGTTGGCGCCGGCATTGCCGGCTTGGCCTGCGCGGTGCGCCTGGTGCGCCATGGGCACGCCGTTCACCTGCACGAGGCGGCGGCGCACGCGGGCGGGCGCTGCCGGTCCTACCACGACGCGAAGCTCGACCGCCTCATCGACAACGGCAACCATCTGCTGCTGACCGCCAATCACGCGGCGCTCGGGTATGTCGACGAAATCGGCGCCCACCAGACCCTGCAGGGACCGGCACGCGCCGCCTTCCCCTTCATGGATCTGCGCAGTGGCGAACGCTGGACCGTGCGCCCGAACGGCGGACCGCTGCCCTGGTGGCTGCTGTCGCGGGAGCGGCGCATCCCGCATACCCGGCTCGGCGCCTACCTCGCCGGCTTGCGCCTGGCCGTCGCAGGACCGGACGATACGGTTGCCGACTGCCTGGACCGCACCGACCCCTTATGGGAGCGGTTCTGGGAGCCCCTCACCGTCGCCGCCCTGAACACCGCGCCGGAGGAAGCCTCGGCCCGCCTGTTGTGGATGGTGGTGCGCGCAACCTTTGCGCGGGGCGAGGCCGCCTGCCGCCCCTTGATCGCCCGCCACGGATTGGCCGCCAGCTTCGTCGACCCGGCGCTGGCCGCCGTGCGCGCCGGTGGCGCGGACATCGGCTTCAACCGCCGCCTGCGCGCCATCGCTTTTGCCGGCGATCGGGCGCGGCGGCTCGATTTCGGCGAGCAGCAGGTCGATCTGGCCGACGGCGATCGCTTGGTGCTGGCGGTTCCGCCCCCGGTGGCGGCCGCCCTGCTGCCCGACCTCGAGGCGCCGCAAGAGATGCGTCCCATCGTCAACGCCCACATCCGCCTGCCTGACCGCCCGGCATTGCCCCCGGGCCTGGCCGAGGACCTGCCCCTGCTCGGTCTGATCGGCGGAGCGGCGCAGTGGTTGGTCGTCCGCGGCGACGTGGTGAGCCTGACGGTCAGCGCGGCGGCCGGCCTGGCCGAGGAGAGCGGCGGCGACCTTGCCGGGCGGCTGTGGCGCGACGCGGCGGCGGCCCTCGATCTGACACTGCCGGACGACCCGCCCATCCGCATCGTCAAGGAGCGCCGCGCGACCTTCGCCCAGACCCCCCGGGCCCTGCGCCGGCGCCCGCCGGCGCGCACCCGGTGGGCAAACCTGTTGCTGGCCGGCGATTGGACGGATACGGGTTACCCGGCGACCATCGAAAGCGCCGTCCTATCCGGTTGGACGGCGGCCCGCGCCTGCGGAAATTCAAGGTAGACGAGCGGTCTGCGACGGCCCTGCAACCGATGCGATCCGCTTGCGCGTGCCGGTTGGCTTGACTAAGTAATGTGTCTAGGATTCCAAGACATTTCCCATATCGAGTCGCTTCATCCACCCATGACCCTGTTCGACCGACTTTCCGAGGCCCGCCGGGCCGAGCACCGCGACCGCCGGGCCGGGGAGACGGCGACGGACGCCCGCGGCGAGGCCCCGAATCGCGGGGCGCCCCTCGATCACCGTCCGGACGCGCCGGTTTCGAGCGCCGCGCTGGACCGTCTGGTGCGCGCCCAGCGCCAAGCCCTGAAGGACATGCAGCGCCCGGACGGCCATTGGGTTTTCGAGTTCGAGGCCGATGCCACCATCCCGGCCGAATACATCCTGCTTCAGCACTTCCTCGGCGACATCGATTCGGCCCTGGAGCAGCGCATTGCCAACTACCTGCGCGGCATTCAGAACGACCAGGGCGGCTGGCCGCTGTTCCATAAGGGCCACATCGACCTGAGCGCGACGGTCAAAGCCTATTTCGCCCTGAAGCTGGCCGGCGACGACCCGGCGGCGCCGCACATGGCGCGGGCGCGCGAGGTGATTCTCGGCCGTGGCGGGGCCGCCCAATGCAACGTCTTCACCCGCATCGCCCTGGCCCTTTTCGGCCAGGTGCCGTGGCGCGCCGTGCCGGAAATGCCGGTCGAGATCATGCTGCTGCCGCGCTGGTTTCCGTTTCACCTGTCGAAGGTATCGTACTGGTCGCGCACGGTGATCGTGCCGCTGCTGATCCTGATGACCTGCAAGCCCCGGGCGCGAAACCCGCGCGGCGTTCGCATCGACGAGCTGTTCTCGGTCCATCCGGACGAGGAACGCTACCCGATGAACGCCACCGGCGATGCCTTGGGGGCTTTTTTCGCCGGCCTCGATACGGTGCTGCGCACCGCCGGCCGGCGACTGCCCCAGGGCGGCCGCAAGCGGGCCATCCGCAAGGCGTTCGATTTCATCACCCCGCGCCTCAACGGCGACGACGGGCTGGGCGGCATCTTCCCGGCCATGGCGAACGTGGTCATGGCGTTCGAGGCGACCGGCCGGCCGCGCGACGATGCGGAGTTCGTCATGGCCCGCAAGGCCGTCGACAAGCTGCTGCTCGACCGCGGCCCCGATCAGACCTATTGCCAGCCGTGCCTGTCGCCGATTTGGGACACCTGCCTGGCGGCGCACGCCATGCTCGAGGCGGGCGAGGACCCGGATTCGCCGTCGATGCAGCGGGCGATCGATTGGCTGCTCGAGCGCGAGATTACCGACGTGGTCGGCGACTGGGCCTGGCAGCGGCCCGGCCTGCAGCCCGGCGGCTGGGCCTTTCAGTACCGCAACGACCATTACCCGGACGTGGACGACACCGCGGTGGTGGTCATGGCCCTCGACCGCGCCGGCGATCCACGCTGCCGCGCCGCCATCGAGCGCGCCACCGACTGGGTCCTGGGCATGCAGAGCAGCAACGGCGGCTGGGGCGCCTTTGATGCCGAGAACGAGCACTACTATCTGAACAGCATCCCCTTCGCCGATCATGGCGCGCTGTTGGACCCGCCGACCGTGGATGTCACCGCCCGGTGCCTCTCCATGCTGGCGCAGCTCGGTTTTTCCGGCAGTCATTCGGCGATCAAGCGCGGCCTGGAATTCCTGCGCAAGGAGCAGGAGGCGGACGGGTCGTGGTTCGGCCGCTGGGGCGTCAACTACGTCTACGGCACCTGGTCGGCGCTATCCGCCTTCAATGCCTGCGACGAGGATCTTGCGGCGCCGCATATCCGCAAGGCCGTGGCCTGGCTCGAGGCCCGGCAGCGGCCGGACGGCGGCTGGGGCGAGGACTGCGCCACCTATTGGCCGGAAAAGCGCGGCGTGGCAACGGACTCCACCGCCTCGCAGACCGCCTGGGCCTTGCTTGGCCTGATGGCGGCCGGAGAGGTGGAGAGCGATGCGGTCCGGCGCGGCATCGCCTACCTGGAGGCGGCCCCGCGCGACGGCGCCAAGTGGCACGAGGCGCTGTATACGGGGATCGGCTTTCCCCGGGTCTTCTACCTGAATTACCACGGCTATAGCGCGTACTTCCCGCTCTGGGCGTTGGCCCGCTATCACAACTTGCGGCGGAGCAACGAGCAGCGCGTGCGCACCGGCATGTGACGCGCTTCGCCGTTGTCACCGGGCTTGCCGCGGAAGCCAAACTCATCGACAAGGCGCATAGGCGCGCCAAACGCCCCGCCCCGCCGATCGCCTGCGCCGGCGCCAGCGCCGAGCGCGCGCACGCCCATGCCGCCCGGCTGATCGCGCAGGGGGCCGAGGTGGTGCTGAGCTTCGGCTTGTGCGGCGGTCTGGATCCGGCCTTGCGGCCCGGTGATCTGCTTCTGGCGGAGGTCACCGTCTCCGGCAGCGGCCAGCGTTTTCCGGTGTCGGCGCCGTTGCGGGCGCGTGTGGAAGCGCGATTGCGGAAGGCGGGGCTCACGGTTGCCGGCGGCAACCTGCTCGGCAGCGACACGCCGGTCGCCGCGGCAGAGGAGAAACAAGCGCTTTTCGGCCAAACCGGCGCCCGCGCCGTCGATATGGAAAGCCACGGGGTTGCCGCCGCGGCGCAGGCCGCCGGCGCCCAGGTCCTGGTGGTTCGCGCGGTAGCCGATCCGGCGGAGCGCAATGTGCCAAGGGCCGCCCTGAATGCCGTCGGTCCCGACGGCCGTCTGCGCCTTTTCCGCTCCCTGGCGATCATGTACGTGCGCCCGTGGGAAGGGCCGGCGCTGGTCCGCCTCGCCTATGAGGCGCGGTTGGGTTTCGATACCTTGGAGCGGGTGGCCGCCGATCCCGACCTGTTATTCGGCGGCGACTGAACCCTTGCCCTTGCCATCCGTTGCCGGCTGCGCATGCAGGTCGGAAACGGCGCCGGCGACCAAGCCATCGAATATGAACTCGGCCGGTCGTTGGCCGTCGAGGGCAATTTCCGGTGCCATGGGCGATTCCGTGTCGATACCGGACAGGGCAACCCGCAGCGCCTTGAGCGGACGGCGTACGGTGTCGTTGACCGCCGTCGCCTCATAGCCGCAGTGGACCATGCAGTTGGCGCACTTCTCGTAGTTGCCCGTGCCGTACGTCTCCCACTCGGTTTCGTCCATCAGCTCGCGGAACGTACGGGCATATCCTTCGTTCAGCAGATAGCAGGGCCGCTGCCAGCCAAAGATGTTGCGCGTCGGGTTACCCCACGGGGTGCAGTGATAGGTTTGGTTTCCGGCCAGAAAATCCAGGAACATAGTAGATTGGCTGAATTCCCACTTGCGGCCCTTGCCGCGCCGGAAGATGTCGCGGAACAGGTTCTTGGTCTGCTGCCGATTGAGGAAATGCTCCTGGTTCGGCGCCCGCTCGTACGCATACCCCGGCGAAACGGTGATCCCCTCGACGCCAAGCGCGGTGACATAGTCGAAGAATTCCGCCACCCGGTCGGGTTGAGCATTGTCAAACAGCGTGCAGTTGACGTTGACCCGGAAGCCGGCCGTCTTGACCGCCTCGATCGCCTTGACGGCGCGTTTGAAAACGCCCGTCTGATCGACCGCGTGGTCGTGCTCGGTCTCCAGCCCGTCCAGATGCACCGAAAAGGTGAGGTACGGGTTGGGCTTGAACAGGTGCAACTTCTTTTCCAGCAACAGCGCGTTGGTGCACAGGTAGACAAAGCGTTTGCGCTTTACCAGTTCGGCGACGATCTCGCCGATTTCCTTGTGCAGCAGCGGCTCGCCGCCGGGAATCGAGATGACCGGGGCGCCGCACTCCTCGGCGGCGGTGATGCACTCGGCAACCGACAGGCGCCGATTGAGGATCTCGTCGGGATAGTCGATCTTGCCGCACCCCGGACACGCCAGATTGCAGCGGAACAACGGCTCGAGCATGAGCACGAGCGGATAGCGCGCCCGTCCGAGAAGCCGCTGCTTCAGGATATAGGCGCCGACGCGGATTTGCTGCCTCAGGGGAACCGACACGAGAATACCTCTCAAAAAGCCGGCATGCCGGCCCGGTTGGTCAAGTGGAAAGGTAATCCCTAGCGCCTTTGTCGGACGATGCCAAGCGGGTTGGGGCGATCACTTTTTTGCGAGGTATCCGGCCGCGCGGAACCACTGCACCGCGTCCGCCAGGGCGCCGGCGGCGGGCCGCGCCCGGTAGCCGAGATCCGCCTCGGCCTTGGCGCTGGAGAAGAACATTGTCTTACGCGCCATACGGACCCCGTCCACGGTGACAAAGGGCTCGCGCCCGGTGACCCGGGAAACAGACTCCGCCGCAAAGGCGATGGGCAGCACCAGGCCGTGCGGCAGCCGTAGGCGCGGCGCCCGCCGCCCGCACAGGCGGGCTATTTCCGCCAAAATGGCGCGCAACGTCAGATTTTCCCCGCCCAGCACATAGCGCTCGCCAACCACGCCGCGGTCGAACGCGAGCAGGTGGCCGGCGGCCACATCGTCCACATGCACCACATTCAGCCCGGTATCGACGAAGGCCGGCATGCGCCCGGCCGCCGCCTCGACGATCAGGCGGCCGGTCGGAGTCGGTTTCACGTCGCGCGGGCCGACGGGGGTCGAGGGATTGACGATGACGACGGGCAGATTTTCGTCGCGAATCAGACGGCCCACCGCCGCCTCGGCCAGGAATTTCGAGCGCTTGTAGTGGCCGATCATGTCGGCGAGACCTACCGGTGTGTTTTCGTCAGCCGGGCCGCGGTCCGGCCGGGCGCCCAGTACGGCGACGCTGCTGGTGTAGACGATGCGCTCCACGCCCTCGGCCGCCGCGGCGCGCAGCAACCGCGTAGTTCCCTCCACGTTGGTTTCGTAGATCTCGTCGGGGCGGGGAACCCAGATGCGGTAATCCGCGGCGACATGATAGAGCGCCCGGCAACCGCGCACCGCCCGCGCCAGGGAGACACCGTCCCGCAGGTCGCCCTCGACCGGCTCGACGGGCAAATCGGCGATGTTGCGCCGGTCGCTGCCGGCGCGCACCAGCACCCGCACGGTCTCGCCCCGGGAGACGAGCTGCCGGGCGACGGCCGAGCCGACGAAGCCGGTGGCGCCGGTGACCAGAACGGTCATCGGGCCGCGTCGTTGGCCACCCGCGGCAGATCGTGATCCGACGGCAGGTCGAGCAAGCTGGGAAACACGTCGTGCTTGGCCTTTTTCAGATCATCGGGGAAATCGATCTCGACCCAGGGCAGGCCGGTGACGTCCTCGATGCCGAAGGTCCCCGGCGCCTCGGCCAGAACCACGTCGCGGATAGCATCCTCGTAGATGGCACCGCGCCGGCCGGCGGAGATGTGGCGGTCGGCCGCGGCCCACACTTTGCCGGCGATCTCGGGATCGAAGCGGCAGAAGCCGATCCATTCCCCCCACCAGTCATGCGCCAATTGCGGCCGCTTGTGGAAATCGACCAGCACGCCATCGCGCAGGCACAGCTTCACCGGGTCCTCGCCCTCCTCGATGGTTCGGTCCATGAGGAAGCAGTTGGCGTGGGCGCTATCCAGCAAGCGCCTCATCAGGCGCTGATCGTAGAGCACATCGCCGTCCATGAAGACGACGGAGTCGCCGGCGTTGAACGCCTCGCGCAGGGTCCAGAACGAGACGATCGAGCCGTCTCGGTAATCCGGGTTGTGCCGGGTGGTGACCATGTCTTCGGCGCCAATGCGCGCCAGCTCGGCCGCGATCTCCTCGGCCCGGTAGCCGACCACCAGGTCGACCCGACGAACCCCACAGCGGCGCAGAATGGCGATGTGCCGGGCGAGCAGGGTCTCGCCGCCGAAGGGCAGCAGGATTTTCGGCGGCAACGCCCGATCATTCAGGCGCTGACCAATGCCGGCCGCCAGGATACCAACTCTCATCGCTTCGCCTCTCGGGTCGTTGCAACCGGCATTTCTCGGCTCCGGCGGCCCTCGGCGCAAGAGAATCTTGGCCCGATGGCGCCTTGTCAACCGCCCGTGCCGCACCGATGTGATAGACCGGTATATCCGGCGATCAGCGGGAACGATTTACCGATGCCTCGCGTATTATAAATAGCCGGGGGGCAGACCTTGGTATCGAGGAGGGAGTTGTCAATGCGGGCGCGGCTACATGCCGTTGTTCTTTTGTTTGCGATTGTCGCTGCCGTCGTCGGGGCTGGCAGCCGGGCGCAGGCGGTCACGGGAAGCCCATCCGATGTGGTGGCGCGCCTCAATCACACGCTGCTGTCGGTCATGCAGGAGGCCGAGCCTCTCGGCTTCCAGGGGCGCTTCGACCGCCTGGCCCCCGAGTTGATCGGGGCCTTCAATTTTCCGGCCATGGCCAGCATCGCCGCCGGCAAGCATTGGAGCGAATTGGATACCCAGCAACGCATGCGCCTGATCGATGTATTCGGGCGCACCAGCATCGCCACCTTCGCCACCCGTTTCGACGGCTATAGCGGCGAGACCTTCGAGATCATCGAAGAGACGCCGGGTCCGCGCGGCTCCATGCTGGTCCGCAACACGCTGATCAAGAGCGGCGGCGACAGCATCGAGGTCAATTACCTCCTGCGCCTGTTCAATGACCGCTGGCAGGTCATCGACGTGTTTCTCGACGCCAAATACAGTGAAATGGCCCTGACGCGCTCGGAATACACATCGGTCATCGCGAACAAGGGTTT
>JAJFGI010000092.1 GCA_021776215.1 Kiloniellaceae bacterium
TTGATCCCGAATGCGATCGAGCCCCGGGCGGCGATCGGCGACTACGACAGCGGCACGGATACGATGACCTTGTTCACTACCAGCCAGAATCCCCATGTCGCCCGGCTGGTGCTGGCCGCCTTCATGGGCCTGGGGCCGGAAAACAAGCTGCGGGTGGTAGCACCCGATGTCGGCGGCGGCTTCGGCTCCAAGATCTACGTCTACCGGGACGAGATCGTCACCCTCTGGGCGTCGAAGAAGCTGGGCCGGCCGGTCAAGTGGACGGCGGACCGCTCGGCCGCGTTCCTGACCGATGCCCACGGCCGTGATCACGACACCCACGCCGAACTCGCCGTCGACAAGGACGGCAAATTCCTTGGGCTGAGGGTGTCGACCCTGGCCAACGTGGGCGCGCACAACCAGATCTTTTCGACCGCGACACCCAGCTATCTCTACGGCTGCTTGCTGGCTGGTCAATACCGGACGCCGGCGGTCTATGGCGAGGTCAAGACCGTCTTCACGAACACGGCGCCGGTCGACGCCTACCGTGGCGCCGGGCGGCCGGAAGCGACCTTCGTGGTCGAGCGATTGGTCGAAAAGGCGGCCAAGGAATTGGGTATCGACAAGGCCGAGCTGCGCCGGCGCAATTTCATCCAGCCGGATCAGTTTCCCTACCAGTCCCCGTGCCTGGTGCAATATGATTCCGGCGATTTCCCGGGTCTGCTCGACCGGGCTCAGGACGTCATCGACTATGCCGGTTTCCCGGCCCGCAAGAAGGACTCCGCCAAGCGCGGCAAGCTGCGGGGCATCGGCCTCTCGTGCTGGGTCGAGGCGTGCGGCCTGGCGCCGTCCGCGGTCGTCGGGGCACTGGGCGGCGGTGTCGGCCAGTGGGAATCGGCCAACATCAAGTTCAATCCGACCGGCAGCGTGACCCTTTACACCGGCAGTCATTCCCACGGCCAGGGCCATGAGACCGTCTTTGCGCAAATCATCTCCGAGCACCTGGGCGTGCCGGTCGATAGTGTGGAAGTGGTCCACGGCGACACCGGCATCGTCCCGTTCGGCATGGGCACGTATGGCTCGCGCTCCGGGCCGGTCGGCGGCGGTGCCGTGTTCAAGGCGGCGCAGAAGATCATCGAGAAGGGCCGCAAGATCGCGGCCCACCTGCTCGAAGCGTCGGTCGAGGATATCGAGTACGCGCATGGCACCTACTCGGTCGCCGGAACCGACCGGACCAAGACCATGGCGGAGATCGCCTTCGCCGCGTACGTGCCGCACAACTATCCCCTGGATGTGTTGGAGCCCGGCCTGGACGAGACGGCGTTCTTCGACCCGATGAACTTCACCTTCCCGTCCGGCGCCTATTTCGCGGAGGTCGAGGTCGATCCCGACACCGGCCAGGTGGCGATCCTGGATATGGTTGCGGTCGACGATGTCGGGACGGTCATGAACCCCATGATCGTTGCCGGTCAGCTCCATGGCGGCTTCGCCCAGGGCATCGGCCAGGCGCTCTACGAGGAATGTGTCTATGACGAGAACGGGCAACTGCTCACCGGCTCTATGATGGATTACTGCATGCCGCGGGCGGACAATTTCCCGTCGTTCCGGACCGAGGAAACCAACCAGCCCTGCCCCCACAATCCCTTGGGCGTGAAAGGCTGCGGCGAGGCCGGCGCGATCGGCTCGCCGGTGGCCATGCTGAACGCGGTGATCGACGCCATCGGGGTCGACATCGATATGCCGGCCACGCCGGAAAAGGTTTGGCGCGCCCTACAGTCGCACCCCCAGGCCGCCGAGTAAGGAGACGCCAGCGATGTACAACTTCAATTACCATCGGCCGCTCTCCCTGAAGGAAGCGGCGGAGTACCTTGCCGCCGCCTCGGACGGCACGGTGATGAGCGGCGGCATGACCCTGATCCCGACCCTGAAACAGCGTCTGGCCAACCCGTCGGATGTGATCGATCTGGGCGGCATCGCGGATCTGGCCGGCATATCGGAAAAGGGCGGCGCCATCGTCATCGGCGCCGGCACCAAACATGCCGACGTCGCGGCAAGCAAGGTGGTCAAGAAACAGATCCCGGCGCTCGCCTTCCTGGCAGAGAGCATCGGCGATCCGCAGGTGCGCAACCGGGGCACTATCGGCGGCTCGATCGCCAACAACGATCCCGCGGCCGACTACCCGGCCGGTCTGCTCGGCCTCGGCGCGACGGTGAAGACCAACCAGCGAGAAATTGCGGCCGACGATTTCTTTACCGGCATGTTCGAGACGGCCCTCGAGGACGGCGAAATCGTCACCGCCGTGTCCTTCCCCATCCCCAAGAAAGCCGGCTATGCCAAGTTCCCCAACCCGGCCTCGCGCTATGCGGTGGTCGGCGTCATGGTCGCGCAAGGACCGGCCGGCACCCGCGTGGCGGTGACCGGCGCGGGCCCCGGCGTCTTCCGGGTCGCGGCGATGGAAAAGGCGCTGGAGAAGAAGTTCTCGGCCGACGCCATCGAGGGCATCTCGGTGCCGGCGGACGGCCTGAACGCCGATATCCACGCCTCGGCCGACTACCGGGCGCACCTGGTCGGCGTCATGGCCCGGCGCGCCGTTGCCGCCGCCGGCTAGGGAGCTCGCCGTCGGCACGTGACCGCGGGCGGGTATCCGGGCGTCCGCCCGTAAGGTCCGGGGGGTGGCCGCGCG
>JAJFGI010000093.1 GCA_021776215.1 Kiloniellaceae bacterium
GTATACATCGGCTTGTGCTTGCCGCGCAGGATATTGGCGATCCGCGCCGCCAGCCGGCCGAGGACGACCCCGTCGGCATCGACCACGAACCACTTCTTCTCGATATCCGCCGGCTTGGCGCTATAGGTCTTCATCGGATAACCGGTCCATTGGCAATAGGATCGGAGGTATGCAGCCTCCGGAGGCGCGGTTTCTACGCCAGCCGTGCCGGGCTGTCAACGCGGAAAACACCTTGCCGAAGAATGCTTTGGGAGAACGGTATAATACTACCGCGCTCTAAGCTGGCGGGATCGAATAGGTGGCCGTCACATGGGCAACCGGCCCCTGCGCCTCGTCTCCCTCGGAGAACAGCGACACCTCGCCATAGGCCAGGCGCTTGCCCAGCTTGATCAGCCGGCAGTCGGCGACCACCGCCCCCGGCTTGGGCCGGCGCAGGAAGTTGCAGGTCAGATTTGTGGTCACCGCCAGCTCCACCCGGCCGATGGCCGAGAGCACGGCCACGTACATCCCATAGTCGGCGAGGCTCATCAGCGCCGGGCCGCTGACCGTGCCGCCGGGACGCAGGAACTCGTCCCGCTGCGGCAGGCGCACCCGGCAGGTGCCCTTGCCGATGTCCTCGATGGTAAAGCCCAGCATGGCAACCCATGGCAGGGAGTCGCCACACAGCTCCTCGATCTCGGCAATGGTCATGCGTGGCACCGGCGGGCCCTTTCCCAGTCCCCTCTTTCGGGTCCCCAGTCTTACCCCGCCCTGCCCGATACCGGCAACGGGCTTGCACCGCCGGGCGACAACGTGAAGCGGCGCTAAGGCCGTTTTGGCTTGCCAAAAGTGGCGGCGATGGCACCATGCAGCGAAATCCGGGCGGCGGAGCCGTCCATTTACAAGCGACGAGATCACGCCATGCCCAGGTCGTCGGCTCCCTCTTCGGGGGCAGAGAGTCGCACGCGCGCGCGCGCCAATGTATTGGCGCTCGCCGTCTGCCAGGCACTGTCGATGAGTGGCGTGGTGCTGGTTGTCGCGGTCTCCGCACTTACAGGGGAGGCGCTGGCGGAGAACAAGGCCCTGGCGACCGTCCCCTTCGCGCTCCAGTTCGCCATGGCCATGATCGCCACCGTGCCCGCCTCGCTGCTCATGGGGCGGATCGGCCGCCGGGCGGGATTCACCGTTGGCCAGACGATCGGCATTCTCGGCGCCCTCGTCGCGGCATTCGGAATCTTTCAGAATAGTTTCGCGATCTTCGCGGTCGGCAGCGCGATTCTCGGTATCCACAATGCGTTCTGGCAATACCTGCGCTTCGCCGCCGCCGAGGCCGCGGACGAGAGTTTCCGCCCTCAGGCGATTTCCTATGTCCTGGCCGGCGGACTCGTCGCGGCGATCCTCGGCCCAGAGATCGCCAAGGCGACCCGCGACCTCTTCGCGCCGGTGGTGTTCGCGGGCAGCTATCTCGCCATCGTCCCGCTTTGCCTCGCCAACATCGCCGTCCTGCGGTTTGTTCGTATCCCGCACATACGCGCGGGCGTCTACGCCGGACGCCGACTTGGCCGTATCGCCCGCGAACCCGTCTTTGTGGTCGCGGTATTGTCGGCAATGATCGGCTACGGCGCCATGAACCTGGTGATGACGGCGACCCCGCTGGCCATGCACGCCGCGCACTTCGACTTTAGCGACAGCGCTTTCGTCATCCAGTGGCACGTGCTCGGCATGTTTGCGCCAAGTTTCGTCACCGGGCACCTGATTCGCCGCTTCGGCGCCCCATCGGTCGTGATAGCCGGCGCGCTCGCCATGACCCTCTCCGTCGCGGCAAATCTCTCGGGCGACGTGCTCTGGAATTATTGGGTCGGGCTGGTGCTGTTGGGGATAGGGTGGAACTTCATGTTCGTCGGCGGGACGACGCTCTTGATCGAAGTTCATCAGCCGGCGGAGCGCGCCCGAGTCCAGGCTCTCAACGACTTCCTGATCATGTCGATGGTGACCTTTTCCAGTTTCGCCTCGGGTGCGCTTCACCACGCGCTCGGTTGGACCGCGGTGAATCTGGGCATTGTCGTGCCTGTGCTATTCGCCTTCGCGGCCGCCGTGTGGCTTGCTCTCCTGCGCCGTCGCGCCGGTCAAGAAGCCGCCTGAATTCGTGGCTTTCTCCAATAGCGTGCGGGGCGAAATGGCTCTAAACTTCTCTGCCAGCTATTGCATGAGAGATATCCGATGAGCGGCAAGACGCAGACGGCCGGGTCGGCGGCCTTCGCCAACGAGCCGATACTCCTCCGCCACCAGGCCGGTGGCATCTGTACCCTGACCTTGAACCGGCCGGCGCAGTACAATGCCCTTTCCGAGGCGCTGCTGGCGGAGGTGCAGCTAGCCCTGGATGACGTCGCCGCCGACACCTCCATCGGCGTCGTCGTGCTGGCCGCCAACGGCAAGGCCTTCTGTGCCGGTCACGATCTCAAGGAAATGCGCCGCCGGCCGGACAAGGCTTACTACGAGGCGCTGTTCGAGACTTGCAGCCGCATGATGCTCAGTCTGACCCGCCTGCCCCAGCCGGTGATCGCCCGCGTCCAGGGGGTGGCCACCGCGGCGGGGTGCCAATTGGTGGCCAGTTGCGACATGGCCGTGGCGGCGCAGGATACCGGCTTCGGCACGTCGGGCATCAACACCGGGCTGTTCTGCATGACCCCGGGGGTGGCCCTGTCGCGCAAGGTGGGCCGCAAGGATGCCCTGGAGATGCTCTTTACCGGCGAGATCGTGCCGGCGGAGCGCGCTTTGGCCATGGGCCTGATCAACCGGGTGGTCCCGGCGGCGGCTCTGGACGACGCCGTCAACGAGTTGGCCCAGAAGATCTTGAGCAAGTCACGGGCGGCCATTGCCGCCGGCAAGCGCGTCTTCTACCGGCAGATGGAGCTCGGCTTGAGCGACGCGTATGATTTCGCCGCCCAGGAGATGGCCTGCAACATGATGTTCGAGGACGTCGGCGAAGGCATCGACGCCTTCATCGCCAAGCGCAAGCCGGTCTGGCGCCACCGCTAGGTTCTGTACTCTTTAAGTCGTCATCCCGGACGCGACTTTCCTCCAAGCCTTTGGCTTGGCAAGGAAAGTCAGTGATCCGGGATCCATGGTCGGACAGCGGGGTGGCGGAGAAATGGATCCCGGATCGCAAGGCTCGCCACCCGAAAATCGTCGATTTTCGGGCTCGCCTATCGTCCGGGATGACGAGGGATCTGATTATCAGTCCACAACCTAGAGCGGTGAACCCTCTCTCCCTTGGGTCCGATCGGACAAGGGAGCCACCGGCCCCGCCGCTACCCTGGCAAGGTATGGGTGGCCCCGCGTGCTCGCGGGAGGAGGGCCGTAGGGGCCAATGGACGGGGGGGTCCATCCACGCGGGGCCCGTCGCCATACCTGCGACAGTGCCAGTGTCGCAGGCCGATATTGCAATACGGTTAACCCAAACAGGGGCGTAAGCCGTTCAATAACGGCGGATTGCCAGGCTTTTTCATGCCCCCTCGCGGAAGCCCTTTTACCACTGCCGGTTCTGAGGGATGTTTGGGGGAGAGCCACCAACACGGACCGGAGAGTCATGGCCGAGGAGCTGATCTATAGCGACGCGCAATTGCGCGGAATACTGCAGCGGGTGCGGACGATCGCCATGGTCGGTGCTAGCCCGAATTGGAACCGGCCCAGCTACTTCGCGATGAAATACCTGTTGGAAAAGGGGTACCGGGTGACCCCGGTCAACCCGCGCTCGGCCGGCCAGGAGATCCTGGGCATGCCCTGCGTCGCCACCCTGGCCGAGGTGCCCGACCCCATCGACATGGTGGATATCTTCCGCGCCAGCGATGCCGCCGGCGCCATCGTCGACGAAGCGATCGCCTTGCGGGACGCCAAGGGTATCTCCGTGATCTGGATGCAGCTTGGGGTGCGCAACGATGCGGCGGCGGCGCGTGGCACGGCGGCCGGCCTCGAGGTCGTCATGGACCGCTGTCCGAAGATCGAGTACGGCCGCTTGCATAGCGAGCTGTCGTGGGGCGGCTTCAATTCGCATATCATCTCCAGCCGGCGGCGGAGGGTGCACATTCGATGAGCAAGACTGACAAGAACCAATTCGGCTTCGAGACCCGCATGATTCACGCCGGCACCCCGCCGGAGCCGATCACCGGGGCCCGCCAGACGCCGATCTACCAGAACACTTCCTACGTCTTCCACGACGCCGACCACGCGGCGTCCCTGTACAACCTGCAAACCTTTGGCTTCATCTATTCGCGCCTGACAAATCCGACCGTCTCGGCGCTGGAGGAGCGTATCGCCAGCCTGGAGAACGGGCGCGGTGCCACCTGCTGCGCCTCCGGCCACGCGGCGCAGATTCTCGCCTTCTTTCCGTTCATGGAACCGGGTGACGCCTTCATCGCCTCGAACCGTCTCTACGGCGGCTCGATTACCCAGTTCGGCAAGACTTTCAAGAAGTTCGGCTGGCAGGTTCACTTCGTGGACGTGGACCAGCCGGACAACGTGCGCCAGGCGCTGACCCCCAACTGCAAGGCTGTGTTCGTGGAAAGCCTGGCGAATCCCGGCGGCGTGGTCAGCGACCTCGAAGCGCTGGCCGTTATCGCGCACGACGCGGGCATCCCGCTCATCGTCGACAACACCATGGCGACGCCGTACCTGTGCCGGCCGTTCGAGTGGGGCGCCGATCTGGTGGTTCATTCCCTGACCAAGTTTCTCAGCGGCAACGGCACTTCGGTCGGCGGCAGCGTCGTGGATAGCGGCACCTTCGACTGGTCGCAGAACGACAAGTTCGCCGGCCTGACCGAGCCGGAGCCCGCTTATCACGGCCTGCGCTTCTACGAGAGTTTCGGCGACATGGCCTTCACAACGCATTCGCACGCCGTCGGCCTGCGCGATCTCGGCGCGACCCTGGCGCCGATGAATGCCTTCCAGACTTTGCTGGGCATCGAGACCTTGGCCTTGCGCATGGAGCGTCACTGCGCCAACGCGCTCGAAGTCGCGCATTTTCTGGAAGGGCACGATCTGGTCGACTGGGTTTCCCACGCCGGCCTGGAGTCCAGCGCCTACCGGAAGCTGGCACGGAAATACCTGCCCGGCGGCGCCGGCGCGGTCTTCACCTTCGGTGTCAAAGGCGGCTACGAGATGGGCATGAAGGTGGTGGAAAGCTGCGAGCTGTTCTCGCACCTGGCCAACATCGGCGATACGCGCTCACTCATATTGCATCCCGCCTCCACCACCCATCGACAGCTGAGCGACGAACAGCGGGCGGCAGCGGGCGCCGGGCCGGAGGTCGTTCGCCTGTCCGTGGGCTTGGAAACGGTCCACGATCTGATCGCCGATCTGGACCAAGCCCTACGGCGGGCCGCTAAATCGGCAAAACACGCGGCAGAATAGCGCCGCTTGGCCTACTGCAACGCCTTCATCTCGAGCTTCAGCAGCAGCGCGCCCTTCTTAAGCTGGTATTCCCGCAGGATGGCGGTGAAGGTCACGGGTTGGCCCGGTTTGAATTCCTCCAGGCGCGCGGTGGGAATCTTCATGGCCACGTCGGCGCCGGGGTGCTCCGCCTCATCCATATCGACCAGCAGGAGCCCGGTCTGCATGTAGTCGTCCTCGACCTCGCGCCGGGCTTCAACGACTTGGCCTTGCCAGGCGATGCGCTTGCCCTTCACGCCATCGAAATAGGCTTTGAAGCCGGCCGGATCTGCCGCCGCCTGACGCACCTCGTTGAAGGCGATGGGCGCTACCTCGCCGCTATCGCAGCCCGCGAGGAGGCCGGCGAGGAGTACCGCCTGGATGAACCGCCGGTGATCCGCCATTCGTGTGCCCCCCGTCACGATACGTAATTCGATACCTCGATCAGATTGCCGTCGGGGTCGCGGAAGTACACCGAGTTGATTGTGCCCAGCGCCCCGGCCCGTTCCTCGGGCCCCTGGATGATCTCGATCTTGCAGGCGTGCAGATGCGCGATCACATCGGGCAGCGGCGTCTCGGCGATGAAGCATAGATCGGCGGTGCCAGGCCGGGCCTCCTTCGCCACGTTGGCGATGGGCGACGGGTACGGATGTAAATTGATCTTCTGCTGCCCGAAATGCAGGGAGACGCGGTTTCCCTCGAAGGTCTGCTTTTGCATGCCGAGCACGCTCTCGTAGAATCGGCTGCTCGCCGCCACGTCCTGGACGGTCAGAACCACATGGTCGAAGCGATCGAGGGTGATGTCAGTCATGGGATTCCTCTACTCTGCCGGGGCCGCCACGGGCCGCGGCCGACGCCACTCGCCCGGCAGCAGGATTGCCGCCACGGTCGCCAACCCGGCCAAGGCCGCGAGGATCAGGAACAGCCACTCGAATTCGCCGGTGCGCGCCTGAATTGCCGAAACCAGCATCAATGACAACGGTGCCGAGCCGAAGGCCAGCACGAACTTGATGCCGTAGGCCAACCCGTGGTGCTTGGCCGGCGTATAGCGGGCGAGCATCATATTTTCCGCCGGCAGGGCCGCCGTGGTGAGCAGCACTGCGGCGACCGCGACGCCGATCAGCGGCATGCCGCCGAACATGGCGAAGGCGGCCATGACCGGCACCTGAAACAGAAAGGCGCCAATGTAAATGGGCTTGAGCGCGTACTTGTCCGCCATGTGACCGCCGGCCAGTTGCATGATGCCGCCGGCCATGTAGACCACGGCGATGATCACCCCGATGCCAAAGGCGCCGTCCCCGGCTATATCCCGCAAACGCAAGTCGAACACCTTCGGCATGGCCGCCTGGGTGGACTGGAAGACGATACCCATGATCAGCATGGTCAGGAGCAAGATCAGAAAGGCACGCAACATGTCGCCGCGGCCGGGCGGGGGCTCCTTCGCCGCCACCGTCTCCCCTTGCGTTACCATTCCCAGGCGCAGAAAGACGACCAACGCTAGGCCGGTGGCCAGGCTCACCACGCCGGGCACGATAAAGGCAGCGCGCCAGCCGAACAGGTCGATCAAGGCGCCGGCGACCAAACCCGACGCCGCGACACCCACGCTGCCAAAGATCCCGTTTATCCCAAGGGCTTTACCACGCTTCTTCGCATTGCGCACGAGCCAGGCGATGCCGACCGGATGATAGATGGAGCTGAACAGGCCGATCGCCGCCAGGCCGACCAGCATGGCCACGGGCCCGTCCACAAGCCCGCAGACGATCCCGGCCGCGCCCATGCCGATGAAGAAAACCGCCATCATGCCGGCGGCGCTCCACCGGTCACCGAGCCAGCCCGCCGGCAATGCGCCCAGCCCGACCAGCAACGAGCCCAAGGTCCACAGCTTGATCAACTCGTGATAGGGCAGCGACCAGTCGCGCTCCAAGGCCAGCACGATCACGAAATAGAAGGCCGTGAACAGATGCATATAGGCGTGCCCGAGGCACGAGAACACACTCGGAAGCGTTCGCGACGGCTGCGCCATCCAGGGATCCTCTCTGTCGCCTCTATCTCTATATGCTGGCCCGAAAACCGGCAAGACGGCACCGCGCATGGCAGCCATGCGGGGGCGTCGAAAACCGCGGCCGATGGCAGGCACCCGTGGACCGCGTTCCCTGGCATTTCAGAAAGATCTGCCCTATCATGATCGCCTGATAAGCAAGGGCGCGCTCGAACGCGCCTGACAGGGAGGTTGAGGATGGTCGAGGCTCGCGCGACCGCTGTCCTGGAGAAGCGTCCGGACCGGGGAAAGGTGGTGCGTCCAACGGCGACGCAGCGGGCTTGGTTGCGCCGCGGCCTGGATCAACCGGGCGGCAAATTGCCGCTCTTCGACCGGCACGGACAAATGTACAACCCGCGCACCATTCAAAGCTGCCTGGCACAAGGTTGGGCCGCCCCGTGGGCGGCCAATCCCATCAAACCTGACTGGATGATCTGCAAGCTTACCGCCGCCGGCCGCACCGCCTTGTCCGACTAACCGGGAGCGCGAGCTACACGGCGCGGGCGTGCCGTTGCGCGTCCGGCGCGAGGTAGCGGTCGAAGCGAGCGCAGATGGTCCGGACGAACGGCCGGCCACGCGGACTGACCCGGATGATCCCCTCCTCGACCGTAACCAACCCGTCAGCGACCGGCTCGGCCAGGCCCTGCACGGCATCGCCGAAGATATCGGGGCTGCGCCCAAAACGCCGACTTATGGCCCCCAGGTCGACCTCCAAGTAGCACATGAGCTGTTCGATCACCGCGGAGTGCAGGCGGTCATCATCGCTCAACGCCAGGCCCCGCTGGATCGGCAATTGGCCGGCCTCGACGGCGGTGCGATAGGCGGGCATGGCAGTGGCGTTCTGCACGAAGCCCTGCGGCAGGCCGCCGATGGCCGAGGGACCGAAGCCAAGGCGCGCGGACGCCTCGTCGGTGGTATAGCCCTGGAAATTGCGGTGCAGCCGCCGCTCGCGCAGGGCCACCGCCAGCGGATCGTCCGGCAAGGCGAAATGATCCAGGCCGATCCAGACATAGCCGGCCTCCTGGAGCCGCTCGGCCGCCGCCATGTATTGGGCGAAGCGGTCCTCGGGTCCGGGCAAGGCCGCCTCGTCGATCAGGCGCTGGTGCTGCTTCATCCAGGGCACGTGCGCATAACCGAACAGACAGACCCGCTGCGGTGCCAGGCCCATCACCGCGTCGATGGTGGCCAGCATGCCGGCGATGGTCTGGTGCGGCAGGCCATACATGAGATCGATGTTGAGGGAGCCGACGCCGGCGCGCCGCAGCGCCGTGGCAATGTCCTGCGTCTCCTCCAGCGATTGCACCCGGTTGACCGCTTTCTGCACGCGCGGGTCCAGATCCTGGAGGCCCAGGCTGGCGCGATTCACCCCGACCCGCCCCAGGGCGGCGACGCTGTCGTGGGTCAGGGCCCGCGGATCGATTTCGACCGCGATGTCGGCGTCCACGTCTACATCGAAGGTGCCGCGCAGCGCCGCGAACAGCCGCTCCAGGTCCGCCGCCGATAGAATGGTCGGCGTGCCGCCGCCAAGATGCAGATGGCAGACCCGCCGCCGCCCGGCGAACGCATCGGCTGTCAACTCGACCTCGCGCAGCAGCAGGTCCAGATAAGCGGCCACCGGCGCATACCGCTGCACGATCTTGGTGTGGCAACCGCAGAACCAGCACAGGCTGTCGCAAAACGGCACGTGCACATAGAGCGACAGAGGGACACCGGGGTCCAACTCGGCCAGCCACCCCCGATAGGCCGCCTCTTGCACCCGCGGTTGGAAGTGCGGCGCGGTCGGGTAGCTGGTATAGCGCGGCACCCGTTGATCGTACCGGCTGAGCAGATCGGCAGAGGAAATCATGGCCGGATTAGACAATATGCCACCCTCGACCGACTTGATGCAGATCAACCAGGGCCCCTGTACGGCCTGGCGAAGAAGGAATTAGGCGTTCAACCCAGGTCGTCCGTCCAAGTTGTGCCTACTGTCGACCGACAAGGAAATAGGACTGCACGTCGCTCCGGCCGCGCAAATGAACGGTGCCACGCGATTCCAGCCGATAACGTGACCTCAACGCCTCGGCGACCGGGGCCGACACATGGATCCAGTTCGGCTCACTCATCGCTTCGAGCCGGCTGGCCTGGTTCACCGTGTCGCCCCAGATGTCATAGATGAATTTGTGCTTGCCGATGACCCCGGCGACAACCGGGCCGCAATGCACGCCGATCCTGATTTTCCAGGTCGTCGCCATGACCTCGTTATGTATTTCCAGGACCTGCAACATACCCAGAGCGAAGTCCGCCATTGCTTCGACATGATCCAGGCGCCGCTCGGGCACGCCGGTCGCGGCCATGTAGGCGTCGCCGATGGTCTTGATCTTTTCCACGGCCAATTGCTGCGCCAGCATATCGAACTCGGACATCAGACGGTTCAGATCCTCGACCAGGCGCGCCGGCGTTATCCGGCTCGAGACCTCTGTGAAGCCGACCAGATCGGCGAACAGCACGGTGACGTTCTCGAAGCCGTCGGCGATCAGCTCCTCGCCGCTGTTGAGCCGGGTGACGATCTGCGCCGGCAGGATATTGAGCAGCAATGCCTCGGACTTGTCTTTCTCGCGCTGGATCTGAGAAAGGTATTGCCGCTCGCGGTCGCGCCACCGCTTTCGTTCCAGGCAGGCGCCGATTCGCGCATTCAGGAGGACAGGGTTGATCGGTTTCGGCAAATAGTCCTCGGCGCCGGCCTCGATGCAGCGAACGATCCCGTCCATGTCGGTAAGACCGGAAATGATGACGACCGGAATGCCGCGCAGGCGTTCGTCCGCCTTGATCTTGGCGAGAACTTGAAACCCGTTCAGATCCGGCATTAACAGATCGAGCAGAATCAGATCGACCTCTTGCGAGCCGAGCAAGTCGAGTGCATTGCGGCCGCTGATCGCTTCGATCACTTGGTGACCGTCGCGACCGAGGCGCCGAACCAGGAGCCCGCGGTTGCTATCGTTATCATCGACCACCAGGATACGGCCGGTCTCCTGGCGCCGCCCCTCGTCCGACGGAAGCGGCTGCATGGCAACGACGAATTCGGCGACCATGGCGCTCGACTTGCTGTCCGTTTCGATTTTTTCGTGGCCGCCCCGAGAAAAATCGACGATCAGATCGAGTTGCAGCAGCAGTCGTTTTGCCTCTCCGAGCAGAACCTGCAGATCCACACGCAGCGGCTCGCCGCCCAAATCCTCGAGTTCCTCCAGCAGGAGTTCGGCATAGCCCTTGATCGCGTTGATGGGATTGCGCAGGTCGTGCCGTAGCCGAGATTGGACGTCGGCGAGTGATTCGGCGGTGCGGACGGCCACGTCGGTATCGATAACGAGCACTTGGTCGATCTGCTCGAGCAGGCTGCTCGCCGAGCTCGCGATCCGCTCCAAGTCCGGCAGCATCTCGGCCAGAGTCTGTTTCCGTGCTTCCTCGAGCAAAAGGTCGGCATAGCCTTTGATCGCGCTGGCCGGGGCCAGGAGCTCCTGACGAACATTCGCGAACAGAGCGAGCTTCAGACGTTCCGCGGGTGCGGACGTCTTGCGGGGTTTCGGTCCTTTGGTTGCGTCGCTCACTCGATGACGTCCGATCCAAGGGTTCCCACGCCGGGGTAGCTAAAGTGCACCCATCGAGCGATTACCGGCCCAGCAGTCGCTCGATTTTCTGCAATAGTCTGGGCAGTTCCACCGGCTTCGTATCGTAGTCGTCGCACCCGGCCTCCAGGGCCTTCTCACAATCGCCGGTCATGGCATGCGCGGTCAAAGCGATGACCGGGATCGCTTGGGTATCCGGCGCCGCCTTGATGAGGCGCGTGGCGTCCCAGCCGTCTATGATGGGCAAGCACATGTCCATGAGGATGATGTCCGGCCGCTCGCTGCCCGCCATCTCGAC
>JAJFGI010000094.1 GCA_021776215.1 Kiloniellaceae bacterium
CGGCCGGAGTTCGGCGCCCTGGTGCACGTGCACCCGATTTACTCAACCGCCTTGGCCTGTCAGCGGCGCGGCATACCGTCGTTTCATTATATGGTGGCGGTGGCCGGCGGGAACTCCATTCGCTGCGCGCCCTATGCCACCTTTGGAACGGCCACGTTGTCGCGCAACGCGTTGAAGGCCCTGGAAGGGCGCCGCGCCTGTCTGCTCGCCAATCACGGCGTCATCGCGTGCGGCAAGGACCTGGAGTCGGCGCTGGCTTTGGCGGTCGAGGTGGAAACCCTGGCGGCACAATACACGCAGGCGCTGCAGACCGGCCGGCCGAAGATTCTGTCCGAGGCCGAAATGAAGCGCGTGCTCATCAAGTTCAAGGCCGGCTACGGCTATGGCAGCGCGCCACGAGAAACACCGAAGGCCGCCGGCGCCCACGCGGCGCCGTTGTTGAAACGCCGCGGCGCGCGCAGCGTGCGGCGGAGCCGCCGGCGGTGACGTCAGCTGTCTCGGGGACGATCTCGGGCATCGACCACGTTATCGTCGGTGTACGCGATCTGGAGGCGGCGCGCCGGTCGTTCGCTCATTTGGGGTTCGTGATATCGCCGCGCGGCCGCCACGTCGGCTGGGCGACGGCCAATTACTGCATCATGTTTGCGAAGGACTACGTCGAGCTTCTCGGTATCGTCGATCCGACGCAATTCACCAACAACCTGGACCAATTCCTGGCGACCCGTGAAGGGTTGATGAGTCTGGCGTACGCCGCCGAGGATGTGGCGGCCGTAACCGACGACTTGCGCGGGCGGGGTATTCCGGCGGATGGACCGAAGGATCTGAAGCGAGACCTGGAATTGCCGGACGGCACGGTGCAGCCGGCCTTTAAACTGACACACCTGCCGACGGCGGTGAGCCCCGTGGCACCCAGCTTCGTCTGCCAGCATCTGAGCCGGCCGATGGTCTGGCAGGACCGGTGGCTGGCCCATGCGAATGGGGCGCGGGGCATTCTGTCGGTGACCGGTGTAGCCGCGGATCCCGGCGATGCGGCGGTGGCCTACGCGGAACTGTTCGGGCCGGCGGCGGTATCCGCCGGGCGCGGTTGTGTCGACATCGATGTGGGCGGCGCGATCCTGCGCTTGACCACGCCCGGCGGTCTAAACCGGTTGTATCCGGGACTCCCCGGTCTGTCCGACCATGCGCCGCCGTGGCTTTGCGGGATGCGCCTGGCGGTCGACGATCTGGCCGCCACGGCCGCGGCCCTTGATGCTCGCGGTGTGTCCTACCTCCGCGATGGCGAGCGTTTATTGCGGCTGGCGCCGGAGATGGCCTGTGGGGTGGTGGTCGAGTTCGCCGAAGACTAGAGCATGCTCTAGTCGGCCACTTCCCGGCGCTCCCGGTAGATGAGATGCAGGTTGCGGCCATAGATCAAGACGCCGAAGGCTTGCCCGGTAATGAACACGGGATCGGCCCGATGGATGGCGTAGGCGAGCAGGATAAGGCCGCCGCCGATACTGAAATACCAGAAGGGTATGGGAATGACACTGCGCCCGACGCGCTCGCTGTAAATCCATTGGTAAATGAACCGCATGGCGAACAGGCCCTGACCCAGGAAGCCGATGACCAGCCACACGGTCTCTAGCGTCACGAAGGGGGTCATGATCGGTCGTCCTCGATGATGTGCGGCACATTGGCGCGGCGCAGCAGCCACATGACCCCGAACAGGTCGACGATGCCCACCCACAGCCGGTCGAAGACACCGTATTTCGACCGTCCCATTCGACGCGGCCGGTGGTTGACCGGCAGCCAGATGATGTCGCCGTGCTGGCGCCGGACAAGAGCGGGCAGGAAGCGGTGCATGTGGTCGAAATAGGGCATGGCCAGATAGGCCTCGCGCCGCAGGATCTTGAGGCCGCAGCCGGTATCGCGCGTGTTGTCGCGCAGCAGGCGGCTGCGCACGCCGTTGGCGATGCGCGAGGCGATCCGGCGCCACCAGGAATCGTGCCGCTCGGCGCGTTGGCCCATGACCAGGGCCAGGCCGTCCGGGGCCTCTTCCAGCCGCGCCTCGGTCCACAGGCGCATCAGATCGGCCGGGTCGTTCTGGCCGTCGCCATCCAAGGTCCCGATCCACGGGGCGCGGGCCCGGAGGGCGCCGGTCCACAGGGCCGCGCTTTGGCCGCAAGCGCGCGCGTGACGGACGATGCGCAGACGCGGAAATCCGCCGCTCGCCTGGCGCAGGCGGGCGACCGTGTCGTCATCGCTGCCATCGTCGACATAGATCACCTCGTACTCCAGCCGTCCATCGAGCGCGGCGCGGATCTCGCCGAGCAGCGGGGCGACGTTATCCGCCTCGTTACGAACGGGAATCACCACCGAAAGATCCATGAATTCGGTATCTCAGTCTGTCTCGTTTGTGCCGGACGCAATGGATGGGCCGGCCGGCACGAAGATGCAAGGTAAACCGGGGCAACTATACCCGATTGACTTGCCGTGACGCACGCCGCCAGTGCTCGACTGTGGCGGGATTGCGCCCTTGGTCGCCCGGCTGAACTGGGGTAGCTTCGGCGCGTTTCCGCCTGGGCCAAGGGCCTTCTTTTACGTGATGTCTGCCATGCCAATGGAGTCCTCTGAACCTGCCTGGTTTTCGGGCCGTGCCGCCGCGGCCAGCGCCGCCGTGGTGGTCCTGGCGATCACCGCGGTGCGGGTGGCGGTACTGGCGATCTCGGATCTGAACCTGCACGGCGACGAGGCGCAATACTGGTCGTGGTCCCGGGATTTGGCTTTCGGGTACGTATCGAAACCGCCCATGGTCGCCTGGATCATCGCCGCAACCACGGCCGTCTGCGGCGACGGCGAGTGGTGTGTCCGCTTGGCCGCGCCTCTGTTCCACGCGGCGACCAGCGGCATGATCTTCCTGCTGGGCAAGGAGCTCTACGACGACCGCACCGGATTTTGGTCCAGCATCACCTATGCGACGTTGCCGGCGGTGTCCTACTCATCGGGAATTATCTCCACCGATGTACCTCTGTTGTTCTTCTGGTCCGTCGCGTTGTACGCGTTCGTACGCATTTCGCGGTCCCGGCGTATGGGGTGGGCCGTGCTCATGGGCGTTTCGATCGGGCTGGGCCTGCTCAGCAAATACGCCATGGTCTAT
>JAJFGI010000095.1 GCA_021776215.1 Kiloniellaceae bacterium
CTGGGCAAGCCGGTGCGCGCGGTCGAGTCGTGGGAGGCGTGCCTTGCCGGCGCCGACATTCAGGTGGAGGCCTCGCGCCTGCCCGAGCCGACGCCCCTGTTCAAGACAGACTGGGTGGCGCCCGGCAACCTGGTGATCCCCTATGGCACCATGAGCGCAGTGGAGCTATCGCTCACCGATGTCATGGACAAGATGGTGGTCGACGACTGGGGCCAGTGCAAGGGCGGCAAGTTCGGCTCCCTGCGCGCCCATGTGGAGGCCGGCAAGCTGAGCGAGCGAACCTTGCACGCCGAGCTTGGCCAGATCGTCGCCGGCGACCGACCGGGGCGGGAAAACGACGACGAGACGATCCTCTTTTGGCACCGCGGCCTGTCGCTCTCCGACATCGCCCTCGGCGCCGCCATGTTGGACAAGGCGCAGCGTCTCGGCATCGGCCAGCGGTTGCGCTACGCCTGAATAGAAACCGGCGCGGAGGCTATTGCCATCCGCGCCGGTCTGTCGCGATCTCATCAGATGCGCGTCACACCCACGGGCAGTGACTGTTGGACGAGCCGAAGGTGCGACCCTTGGCGAAGCGGTCCATGGCGAACGGCTCTAGCTCGGCGACGCGGTTGTCGCCGACCAGTTGCTTGGCGACCAGCTTGCCGGCGCCGGTCATCTTGAAGCCGTGGTTCGAGTCGGCGATCATGTAGGCGTTCGGCAGCACCCAGTCGAAGATCGGCACGTTATCCGGGGTGAAGGCGCCGATGCCGCCGTTGCGCCGCTCCTTGAACAGCTTGCGGCTGCCCTTGAAGCGCGGCATGAGCTGGGCCATCGCCGAGGTCAGATAGTCGGCAAAGCCGGGCTCGGCCTGATACGCGTCGTTCTCCCAGCCATACGGGTCGAGGGTGGCCTGCGGTCCGATCTTGATCGGGATAGTGCCGCCCTGAACACCGGGCTTCTCCATGCGCTCGGCGCCGTTCTTCCAGTAGACATAGAGATGGTCGTCGAGTTCGCGGCCGGTGCCGTCTTCGATGACCGGCGTGTTCATCAGCTCGACATGCAGGACCGGCGGGTCCTTCTTGTCGGCGGTGCGGTAGGGCTCGTCGATGTAGACCTCGCCTTCGAGCAGGCGCCAGTAGGTCCACATGTCCTTCTTCGTGGTGCCGCCGTCGGCGTAGCTGCAATCGAGCTGCTGCGGCAGGCCGAGCATGTCCCAATGCTTGCCGATCCAGGCGCCGTAACACAGGACAGCGACATCGCAGGCCACGTCGCCCAGGTTGGTCTGCAGCTTCTTGATGCGGCCGCCGGCCATGTCATAGCCGATGACCTCGACGCCCGAGAGCACGCGCACGCCATGATCGGCGCACTTCTGCGCCAATCCGGCGACGACCTGGCGGGTGCCGGCGTAGCCGGACATCTTTTCGTGAAGCACCACGTCGATCTGGTCAGTGTTGAAGTCAGGCCAGATGCCTTTCAGGAACTTCTTGGCGTCCTTGCCCTCGTACATATCCGAGTCATAGCCGACATTGTTCTGGCTGCGGTGCATGCGCTCGTAATCGGAAATCTGGTTGGCTTCGCCGCAGGACACATAGCCAACTTGCTGGAAACCAAAACGCACCGGATCGTAGGTCCAAACATCGATCGAATGACGCAGGATCGCATGCAGCGGTTCGGTCATATAGAAGTTGCGGACGCAGCCGCAGGCGATGCCACTGGCGCCAGCGCCCGGCGCGGTCTTGTCGAGGACGACGATATCTATGCCGGACCCCTTGCCGCGTGCCTCCAGCTCCATGGCCAGGTGCCAGGCGGTTGACAGGCCGTGGATGCCGGCGCCAACGATGGCGTAGGTGACGGATTCAGGTAGGACGGTCATGACGGTTTGCCCCTGTCGATGTATGTTTGCCCCCCGGCTCAGGGGTGCCAAGTCGTATATACAACTGCGCAAGGAAGTTGTATATACAATTTCTGAGCCAGCCGGTCCCGGCGCCGGGACCTCGGGATCTGCTCGTGGCGCAGGAGGAGGGCGTATGGCGACAGGGGAAGGTAGGAGTTGATGGCACGGGACGGGGGCCGGCGCGGAGGCCGGCGCGGGGGCCGTCAGCCGCGGAGCGACGCGAGCCTGCCGCAGTTGGCTTGGCGGTCGGTCAGTAATCCGTACCGGCCCATCGAGGTTCTGTCCGCCGACCAGATCGAGGCCATCCACGATGCCTCCCTGCGCATCCTGGAAGAGATCGGGCTGGACTTCCTGCACCCCGAGGCGCTCGACATTCTCGCGGCGGCGGGGGCCACGGTGGAAGCCGGCAGCCAGCGGGTGCGTTTCGACCGCGGGCTGATCCAAGAGGCCATCGGCCACGCGCCGGCCCGCTACACCCTCCACGCGCGCAATCCGGCGCACAATCTGGAGATGGGTGGCAGCAGTATCAATTTCGCCACCGTGGGCAGCGCCCCCAACGCGTCGGACATGGAGGGCGGGCGGCGGCCGGGCCGCTTCGAGGACTACTGCAATTTCCTGCGCCTGGGGCAGGCGTTCAATATCGTCCATTTGTTTGGCGGCTATCCGGTCGAGCCGGTGGACCTGCCGCCGGAGACGCGGCATCTCGACTGTATTCGTGCCTTCGCCACCCTGTCGGACAAGGTCTTTCATGCCTATTCGCTGGGCCGGACGCGCATCCAGGACGCCCTCGAGATGGTGCGCATCGCCCGCGGCATCGACGATGCCCAGATGCTACGCGAGCCCAGCCTGTTCACCGTCGTCAATACCTCGTCCCCGCTGCGCCTGGACGGGCCGATGATCGAAGGCGTCATCGAGATGGCACGCCACAACCAGGTGGTGGTGATCACGCCGTTCACGCTCTCCGGCGCCATGGCTCCGGCGACCATTGCCGGTGCCCTGGCGCAACAGAATGCCGAGGCCCTGGCGGGTATCGCGTTCACCCAGATCGTCAATCCGGGAGCGCCTGTCGCCTATGGCGGCTTTACGTCGAACGTCGACATGAAATCCGGCGCCCCGGCCTTTGGGACGCCGGAATACGCCAAGGCGGCGCTGGCCGGCGGACAGTTGGCGCGGCGCTACAACCTGCCGTACCGGTCGTCGAACGCGAACGCCTCGAACACGGTCGATGCCCAGGCCGCCTATGAATCGGAGATGTCGCTGTGGGCCGCCACCATGGGCCATGCCAATATGGTCATGCACGGCGCCGGCTGGCTGGAGGGCGGCCTGTGTGCGTCGTTCGAGAAATTCATCCTCGATGTGGAGCTTCTGCAGATGATGGCCGAGACGCTGGTGCCCATCGAGGTGAACGAGGATACCCTCGGCCTGTCGGCCATTCGCGAGGTCGGTCCGGGCGGTCACTTTTTCGGGGCGGCGCACACGCTGGAGCGTTACGAAACAGCATTTTACGCGCCCTTGTTATCCGACTGGCGTAACTTCGAGTCGTGGGAGGAAGCCGGCGCGGAGACGGCCACCGACCGGGCGAACCGGATCTACAAGCAGGTTCTCGCCGAATTCCAGCCGCCGGCCGTGGATCCCGCCGTGCAAGAGGCCCTCGATGCCTTCGTCGAACGGCGCCGGCAGGAGGGTGGGGTCCGCGCTTCCTAGCGCCTGTTCGACGGATGTCACAGGCGCGTCTCCGGCGGCGGTGGTATAATTGCTGCGGGTGCGGCCCGCTATAGATGACGGGCTGAACCGCCGAAGGGGAGATTAACTATGATTCGCACGGTTTCTGTGCTTGTCGCCGTGGGTGTTCTGGCCGCCGGGTGCGGCAACACGGCGGAGGACCGCGGTATCAGCGGTGCCGGGCTCGGTGCCGCGGGCGGGGCCATCGTCGGCGCCGTGACCGGGTTGAGCGTCCTGAATGGGGCGCTGATCGGCGCGGCGGTCGGCGGTATCACCGGTGTCCTGACCGACAAGGATAGCATCGACCTTGGTGAGCCGGTCTGGAAGCGCGGCACGTCCCGGCAAGGGGCCGGCGGCTCGGCGCAGTCGTCCTATGCGTCGAGCGATTCAGGGCTGGTGCGGCGCATCCAGTCGGCTCTGGCGGAGCGGGGGTATGACCCCGGGCCGGTAGACGGCCGGTCCGGCCCGCGGACGCGAGCGGCGATCGCCGCCTATCAGCGGGACCACGGCCTGCTGGTCGACTCGTCACCGACGCCGGAACTTGCCAAGCATCTTGAGTCGTAGCTGAGGTGAAGAGCGGCCGACCGTCAGGCGGCCGCGGATAGCCTAGATCACCGGCTCTACGCGGAGGGCGGCGGCGAGTTTTGCCGTCGGCCTGGGGGCTTGACCGGCAAACGGGTGCACCGGGCCCTCCTTGGGCCACAGCAGGTAGCGGGCAAACACCTCCGCATAGCCGCCGCGGTACACATAGCCGCCATTGGCCGCGAGATGACGGGCACGATCGGTCCGATAGCGCCCGGGTAGCCGATACCATGGCAGGCCCGGCTCGGCGTGATGGGCGGTGTGCAGATTGTTGTAAAGGAACATCAGCGACAGGATCGGGTCCGCCTCGACCACGGCGGTGCGGTGGCCGATATCCTCCCGCGCCTGATGCTCCAGGAAGGAGCGCAGGAGCGTGAGCGACATTCCGGGATAGGCGATCAGTCCCACATAGGCGAGGAACGGGATCTCGCAGACCCAGATCACCCAGTACAGGACCATGGCGGAGGCCATGCTATGCACCGCCCAGGCGCCCAGATTGCCGAAATCTCCCCGCGCAATACGCCGGATCTCCCCGATTATGAACCGGCTGACGCAGTGCGCGGGGCCGAGCAGCAATCGGCCGCTCAGGGTATTCAGCCACCAGGCCATGCCGCGGCTCAACGGGCCCATGCCGGCCCACGTCTCCGGGGTCACATAAAAGGACTCCGGATCCTCGTGCGGGTCGGT
>JAJFGI010000096.1 GCA_021776215.1 Kiloniellaceae bacterium
GTCATTTTCCTGGCCCTGGCGGGCTTCGTCGCCATGGTGCTGTTGCTGCTCCCGCATCTGAACCCGCCGGCCACGGCCAACGAAGGCGCCCCCGCTCCGGGCAACGTCATTGTCGAACTGAACTGGCCGAAGGAACTCGACACCGACCTCGATCTTTGGGTCGAGGCACCGGGCGATGTTCCGGTCGGCTATTCGAACAAGGGCGGTCTGATCTTCAATCTCTTGCGCGATGATCTGGGCGGCCAGTCGGACGTGACCGATATCAACTACGAAGTTTCCTACAGCCGCGGCGTGCCGGCCGGCGAGTACACGGTCAACGTCCATCTGTACCGTGACATGTCCGGTCGCCTGCCGGTTCCGGTGACGATCGCGGTCAGCGTGAAACCAAAACCGCAAATCGCCGCCAAACGCATCCTGACGACAACGCTGGAACTGCAGCACCAGGGGCAAGAGGTCACGGCGTTCCGCTTCCGCCTAGATGAGGAAGGCAATCTCGTCCCCGGCAGTGTTCACGATTTACCGAAACCGCTTCGATCGAAGAAGAAGAACGGATGAGAGACCTTATCCCTCTCTTCGCGGCTCTAGGCTTGCTGGCGGCGATCCTCGCGCACATCGCCATTTGGTCGCCCCGGAACATCTGGGTCAAGCTGGGCGCCCTGGCGACGACCGCCGCTTTCATGCCGGTCGCCTATGCCAGCCTATCGGTCATGCTCAGCCGGCCGAAGCCGATCGAACTCGAATGGTCGCGCGAGCAGTTGGCGGACGCCGCCGTCCTCGGCGCCCGCCTGGAAGAAGGCAAGGCGATCTATGTCTGGCTGGGCATGGACGGCGTCGACGAGCCGCGCGCCTACGTCCTGCCGTGGAGCGAGGAGCTGGCCAAGCAACTTCACGGGGCCCAGCGCACGGCCGAGCAGACCGGGACCCAGGTGCGCATGCGCAAGCCGTTCGAAAACTCGCTGGACGATCGCAATCAGGAGTTCTATGCGGCACCGGTCCCGCCGCCCCACGAAAAGCAAGAAGGCCCGCAGAACGCTCTCCGGTTCGAGCATTCCGGGACCGCTCCGAACACCGCCAACTAGGCCCGCGCCGCCGACCCGCCTTTACCACCGTGCCCGGGCGTGGCAATTACGCCGTCATGGACGAACGTCTCTCACGCCCGCGTGCCGGTGACCCGCGATGACGGGGAAAGGCGCCATTGCCTGCGGTCATCCCGCCACCGCCGCGGCGGCGCGGGAAATCCTTGATGATGGTGGCAACGCGTTCGACGCGGCGCTGGCTGGCCTGTGCGCCGCGACCGTCGCCGAGCCGGTCTTTTGCTCGCTGGCCGGCGGCGGCCACCTGCTGGCCTACCGGACCGACGGATTCTCCCAGGTCTATGATTTTTTCGTCGAGACACCGCGCCGGCGACGCCCGCCCGCGGACATCGACTTTCGTCCGGTTTTGGCCGACTTCGGCACGGCGACCCAGGAGTTTCACATCGGCCTGGGGGCCATCGCCACGCCCGGCGTCATCGCCGGTTTGTTCGCGGCGCACGCCGATCTTGGCAGCTTGCCCATGTCGCGCCTGGCGGCGCCCGCGATTCGACTGGCGCGGGACGGCGTCGATCTTCGCCCCATCGATGGCTACATCTTCGACGTTGTCGGCCGGATTCTGACCGCGCGGCCCGAGGGCCGTAGCCTTTTCACCGGCCCCGACGGTCGCCTGCTTGGCGCGGGCCAGCGGCTGCGTCAGCCGGACCTGGCCGCCACGTTGGAGGCGCTCGCCGCGGAGGGACCCGACTTGTTCTATCGGGGTGAGCTGGGGCATCGCCTGGTCGCCGACTGCCGCGCATTGGGTGGCCAGATCACGGACGCGGATTTGGCCGAATATGAGGTCGTTAGACGGCCCCCCCTTGAGCGGCGCTACCGGGATGCCCGCATCCTGACCAACCCACCGCCATCCTCGGGGGGCATTCTGATCGCCTTCGCTCTGGGACTGCTCGAGCACGTCGATTTCGCGGGCCGCGGTCCCGGTTCGGCCGATCATCTCGGCGCGTTGGCCAAGGTCATGACCCTGACCGACAAGGCCCGGGTCGAATCGCGCCTGCACGAAGCCACGGCCGAGGCGGAAGAGGAAGCGGCCGCCGCCCGTCTCTTCGACCCGGCGTTGCTCGCGCGCTATGTCGCGGAGGTTCTCGCCCATCCGTGCAATCCACGGGGCACGACACACATCAGCGTCGTCGACGCCGCCGGCAACATTGCCGCCCTGAGCACGTCGAACGGCGAGGGCTGCGGCTACATCCTGCCGGGCACCGGAATCATGCTCAACAACATGCTGGGCGAAGAAGATCTCAGCCCGCACGGATTTCATGCCTGGCCCGAAGGCTGCCGGATGTCGTCCATGATGGCCCCGACGCTTGCCTTCCGGGACGATGGCCGGGTAGCAGCGTTAGGCTCCGGCGGATCCAATCGAATCCGCACGGCCATCTTGCAGGTTCTGGTCAATCTCATCGATTTCGACATGGCCGTCGAGACGGCGGTATCGGCGCCGCGCCTGCATATCGAAAATGGGGTGGCCAACCTGGAAGACGGTTTCAGCGAAGCTGCCGCGATGACCGCCGCTGCCGGCGCCGCACGGACTATCCATTGGCCGCCGCACAACCTTTTCTTCGGCGGCGTCCACACGGTTACCCGGAATGCCGCTGGTCACTGCACCGGCGCCGGGGACCCACGCCGAGGCGGCGCGGCCGTGATCCTCTAGCCCAAACTCAATATATGACGGGGAGGCGGTACACGAAGTCGCGCCGGCCCCAGGAGGAACCGGCCGGCGCGACACGCTCGGACAGAACTGGCAAGGCCGGGGTCAGGCGGCCTTGTCGTCCGCGCGGGTTTTGGTGATGTAGGCACGGGCGCAATGCTCGGGGCAGTACGGCTTGCCCTCAACGGCGGGTGCTCCGCAGAAGTGAAATTCCGCCTCAGCCGGATCGCCATGCGGCCACAGGCAGTTCGGTCCCTTGCCATCCCGGCGCACCGCCAAGCGGGGTGCCGGTGGTGGCGGCGGCGCAGCCGGCGCTGACACCGGGCGCAGCTCGCTCAGCCGGATGGGCATCGGTACCCGCCGGCGCATGCGGGCCCGCTGATCGCGGCGGATGGGCGATGGGCGGGCTTCCAGGCGCATGCGATGGGCCTTGCCCACCACCGCGTTCTTGGAAACACCAAGCATCTTGCCAATCGCGGACGCGCTATACCCGGTGTCCCACAGCTTGGATAGCTCGGCAACACGCTCGTCGGTCCATGTCATATGTTCGCCCCCCGTCGATTTCGCTAGATCTAGCGTACACAGCTACAGATTGAGACGCATACTCAGCACCCCACTATATATTGTGCTCACGGGACTGTCGAGCCCTTGGTTGGCACTCGCGGCAAAATTTTTCCGAACGACACCCGGCGCGCGCCAAGGCTTGCCATGCCTATCGAGAGTGCGGTATCCGGGCGGGCGCTCGGCAAGGGCGGCGGCTTAAGCAGGGTCGGATCATGAACACCAAGGAACATGCCGTTTCGGTGCGCGGCCTTGCGGCGGGTGTCGCCGCCATGACGATCATCGTCACCGGCTCCAACATCGCCGTGCAATTCCCGATCAACGATTGGCTGACCTGGGGTGCGCTCACCTACCCGGTATCGTTCCTCGTCACCGATCTGACCAATCGCGCCCTCGGACCGACGACGGCACGGCGCGTGGTGTATGCGGGGTTCGCCGTCGCCGTTGCCCTGTCGATCGTTTTGGCCACGTGGCGCATTGCCGTGGCCTCGGGAAGCGCCTTCCTGCTGGCCCAGCTTCTCGATATCGCGATATTCGACCGCCTCCGCCGGGCCGCCTGGTGGCATGCGCCTTTCGTTTCCTCAGTCCTCGCCTCGGCCCTCGACACGGCCCTGTTCTTCAGCCTCGCCTTTGCTGGAACAGGCCTGCCCTGGGTGACCTGGGGGCTCGGCGACTATGCCGCGAAATTGGTCATGGCCGCGGCCCTGCTGCTGCCCTTCCGGATATTGATGAAACTTGTCATGCCCAAAATTCCCTCCCGCGCCTGACCGCATGCCGCCCGGATCGGAGGCCGCCTAGATGCCGATATCGCGTCCCGCCATCAAGGGCGCGAATTTGACGCCCGACGCCAGCTTCGATCCCTGGTGGTGGGAGGCTTCGCCCCCCGCGGCGCCAGACACGGCACCCCTTCCACCCCACTGCGACGTGGCCATCGTCGGCGCCGGGTATACCGGCTTGTCGGCGGCGCTGACCCTGGCCCGGGCGGGGCGCAGCGTCCTCGTCCTGGATGCCGGGCTGGCCGGCGCCGGCGCCAGCACGCGCAACGGCGGCATGATCGGCAGCGGTCACCGGCTGGGGTTTCCCGCTTTGACGGACCGCCTGGGCCGCGACCGGGCCGCGGCCGTTCTCCGCGAAGGTGTGGCGTCGTTGGATTTCACCGCCGCGCTGATCGAGCGTGAAAAGATCGACTGCCAATTCACCCGTAGCGGCCGGTTTCGCGCCGCCTGGCGGGCGCGGGACTACGACGGCATGGGCCGCGAGCTCGACATGCTGCGCCGCGAAATCGGGCTTGAAGCCGATATGGTGCCCAGATCCGAGCAACACCGCGAGGTCCGCACGGACTGCTACCAAGGAGGTGCCGTCTATCACCGGCACGGAGCCCTGCATCCGGCCCTGTTCCACAACGGCCTGCTGGCCTGCGCCCGCGCCGCCGGCGCCCATATCGCCGACCACAGCGCGGTCAGTGCGACCCGCCGGGAAGGTGGCGGGTTCACCCTGGCAACCGCCCGCGGCCAGGTGCAGGCGGGCGCCGTCATCGTCGCGACAAATGGGTACACCGGCTCGGAAAGCCCGTCACTGCGCCGCCGGCTGGTGCCGCTGAGCAGCTACATCGTCGCCACCGAACCCTTGCCGGCGGGGACCGTGGCCGAGCTCATTCCCGGCGGGCGCATGATCGTCGAAACCCGGTCGCGCCATTGCTATTACCGGGGCTCGCCCGACGGCCGGCGGATCATTTTTGGCGGCCGGGCGGCCCTCGGCGCCATCGCGCCGGAGCCGGCCGCGGCCCGCCTGCGCAAGCTCCTGGTGCAGGTCTTTCCGTCACTGGCGGAAACCCGTTTCACCCACTCGTGGAGCGGCCGCATCGCCTTCCCCCGCGATCAGATGCCGCACGTCGGGGCCATCGACGGCATTCATTTCGCGCTCGGCTACAGTGGCTCCGGCGTCGCCATGGCGCCGTACCTCGGCCACAAGGTCGCCCTCAAGGTGCTCGGCGCCGCCGACGGCCGCACGGCCTTCGACGACATACCCCTGACCGCCATACCCTTTCACCGCGGCCGGCCGTGGTTCCTGCCGTTCCTGGATATCGGTTACCGGATCCGCGACCGGCTGGAAGGCTCCGACTAGCGCCCCTAAAACGGTCGGGCCGGCCGCCCATTTCTGGAGCGACCGGCCCTTCCGCAGATCGGAGGAGGAGGAGGATAAATAAGACCGAAAGAACGAACCCAGCTACGTAAACAAGCCAGCTACGTTACCGCCAACTATTTCACCGCCAGAAGAATTCCGATTTTATTCGCGTTCGGCGACGCCAGGACGCTGGCCAGCAGGGAGTAGTGCGACGCGTCTTTGCGCGGCGCCCACTCCGCCGCCTTCGCCTGGGCCGCCAGCTTCTCGCGCAGCATATTCAGCAGGCCGTCGAGCCCGCGGCGGTTCACCACCGAGGCGAACTCGCGCCGCTGCGTGAGGGCCAGGCTCACGCCGTCCACGGAGACATCGATGATCCGGTACTGACCGGCGGCGCTGGCCCGCACGCGCCACACCGGGTTGGTCAAACCCTCGGCGCTTTCGACGCTGGTCTCGACCAGCACGTCCCGGTCGCCGACCACGTTGCTGCCGACAATGACGAGGGTCTCGGCCTTAAAGTTGCCGATGTGCCGGATATAGTTGTTCAGCAGATACTCGGTGAACAGATCCTGAAACTCGGCGCGCTGCACCGGTGTCGCCTCATTCCAGAACTTGCCGAGTACGAACTGGCTGGTGAGTTCCAGATTGAAGCTGTCGCGGATCAAGGTGCGCAGCGCCGATCGCCGATCGGCCTTGCCGGACGCGAGCACAACGGCCGCCTGGCTGCCCAGGTTTTCGACAAAGCGTGTGGCTTCTTGAGGCGAGGTCTGAGCCCGGCCTTCGGCCGCGATGCCGATATTCAATCCCAGCACCATGGCCGAAATCGCCAAAAAGGCGAATGCTTTTGTATGTATCATCGCACCATCTCCGCCCTACCCTGGGCATATGTTGCGGGGTCTTTTTTTTGGCGCTGCCCACGCCGACCTCCGCGAAATGCCGTGTGCCTTGCTTTGAACGCATTGCAACAGACATGTCTTAACGGACTGTTTCAGGAATGCCCAAATTCTGCCACTTTTGCCGCAAGTTTTCTTAATTTTCCGGCCGTTGGCACCGTCGAGAGCGATCGGCAAGGTGTCCCGCCGTGCGGGCCGGGACGGGAATCGGCAGTCCTTTCCAGCGCCTTAGGGTGGCGGGCGTGGCTTGGGTGGAGGGTATTTTCGACAATTTGCGAACGCCCGACGTCGCGCCGAGGCGGATTGTGTCATCGTTGTGACAACAGAAAACCGCCATATTTTCGCCGCCGGTTCACCCTGGTCGAGTGGTGAGATTGCGCCCCCGCGCGGCTTCGGTGGCGCTGGCATGTTGTTTGCGTGGTGACGCGCATGGGAGCCCTCGCGATGAGCAAATCCACCCGCCTGCCCGCCCGCGTAGGCGTCCTGTGCCTTGCCGCCCTGGCCACCGCCTGGCTGGGTGCCGGCACCCGCGCAACCGCCCATGACGGCGAGGAACCCTGGGACCTGTGCCGCAATGCCGTTGCCGAGGTCACGGCCGCCGGGGAGCTGCCCGAGTACCTGCTCCCCGCCATCGCCCCGGTCGAATCCGGCCGCTGGCACGAGGCGTCCGGGGAAAAACTTGCCTGGCCCTGGACCGTTACTGCCGAGGGGCGCGGCCGGCATCTGCCCAGCAAGGCGGCCGCCCTGGCCGAGATCAAGGCCCTGCAAGAGCGGGGCGTCTCCAGCATCGACGTCGGCTGCATGCAGATCAACCTGCGCCATCACCCGGGCGCGTTCGAGGACCTGGAGGCCGCCCTCGATCCGGGCCGCAACGTGGCCTACGCGGCCGACCTGCTCCGCAGCCTGCGGCAGGATCGCGGGTCCTG
>JAJFGI010000097.1 GCA_021776215.1 Kiloniellaceae bacterium
TTCAAGAACCCGCTGGTCTACCTGCTGCTCGCCGCCACCGCCGTGGCGGTGGGTGTCGGCGATATGACCGATGCCCTGTTTATATTCCTGGTGCTGCAGGCGAACGCGACCATCGGCGTCTACCAGGAGTGGCGGGCGGAAACCAACGCCGAGTCTCTGGATCTTCTTGTGCAGAAGTTTGCCGTGGCCGTGCGCGATGGCGAGCCGCGGCAACTCGATGCCGCCGATCTCGTCCCGGGCGACATTGTGCGTATGGGTTCGGGCGCCATGGTGCCGGCGGATATCCGCATGCTCGCGGCGCATGAGCTTAGCGTCGACGAATCGCTGCTCACCGGCGAATCCCTGCCGGTGGACAAGGACCCGGCCGCCGCGCTCGCTGCCGATGCCGCGCTGGGCGACCGGCGCACCATGCTCTATGCCGGCACGACCGTCCTCTCCGGCCGGGCGAGCGGGGTGGTTGCGGCGACCGGGCGCGCCACCGAAATCGGCCGCATCGCCGAGGCCCTGGCCACCGGCCCGGCGCCACCGGCCCCGCTTATCGCGCGCCTGGCCCGGCTCGGCCGGGTCATTGGCGCCGCGACGATCGTGCTTATCGGCCTCATCGCGGCGGTCCAGATCGTCCAGGGGGTGCCGGTCGCCACGGTCTTCCTGGTTGCCGTCGCCCTCGCCGTGGCCGCCATCCCCGAGGGTTTGCCGGTGGCCATCACCGTCGCCCTCGGCATCGCGACAAATCGCATGGCCCGTCGCAACGTCATTGTGCGGGCATTGCCGGCGGTCGAGGGATTGGGGGCCTGTACGTTGATCGCCAGCGACAAGACCGGCACCCTGACCTGCAACGAGCTGACCATCCGGCGGGTGTGGCTCCACGCCACCCCGGGAACGCATGCGGTCGTGGACGTTGGCGGGGAGGGGTACATTCCGACCGGCCGGGCCTCGGTCGATGGCCGCGATTTGCGGCCGGACGAGCAGACGGCGCTGCACGCCCTGGCGACCAGCGGGGCCGTGTGCAACGAGGCCAGCCTGCGTATGGTCGACGGCGAGGTCGAGCGTTTCGGGGACACGGTGGATGTCGCCTTCCTGGTCCTGGCCGCCAAGCTGGGGCTCGATCCCGCGGACGCGGTGCCGCGGATCGGTATCGTTCCCTACGAGCCGCAGCGGCGCTTTGGGGCCGGGTTCACGGGCGCAACCGGGTCGGACATGGCGACGGCGCATGTGAAGGGGGCGGCGGAAGAGATTCTGCCCATGTGCGCCGGCGGTGACATGGCGCGGGTCCTCGCCGAGGCGGACACCATGGCCGAAGCCGGCTTCCGCGTGCTGGCGGTGGCCGCCGGGGAGATCGGCGCGGCGGCGGCCCGAGACGGCCGCCCGGAGGCCCTGCGCGGGTTACGTCTGCTCGGCCTGGTCGGATTGATCGACCCGGTGCGGCCCGAGGTGCCGGCGGCGATCGCCACCTGCCGGGCGGCGGGCATCGAGGTTTGCATGGTCACCGGCGACCATCCGCGCACCGCTCTCGCGATCGCGCGGGACCTTGGTATCGCCAGTACGCCGGACCAGGTCGCGACCGGCCGCCAACTCGCGGCGGCGAGCGACGATCCGGCGGCATTCGACCATCTGGTGATGGCCGCCCCGGTGCTGGCCCGGGTGGAGCCGGTCCAGAAACTTGCCGTCGTTCAGGCATACCAGCGCGCCGGCCATTTGGTCGCCGTGACCGGCGACGGAGTCAACGACGCCCCGGCCCTGGCCGCCGCCGATATCGGCGTGGCCATGGGGCGGGATGGGACCGATGCCGCCCGCGGTGCCGCCGATCTGATCCTGACCGACGACAACTTTGCCTCCATTGTCGGTGGCGTGGAGGAGGGGCGGATCGCCTATGCCAATGTGCGCAAGGTGATCTACCTGCTGGTTGCAACCGGTCTGGGCGAGATCGTTCTGTTCATCCTGGCCATCGCGGCGCAATTGCCGCTGCCGCTCTTCGCTGTTCAGCTGCTCTGGCTCAATCTGGTCACCAACGGCATTCAACACGTGGCTCTGGCATTCGAGAAAGGCGAACCGGGCATCCTCGGCCAGCCGCCCCGGCGGCCAACGGAACGGCTGTTCGATCGGCGGATGACGACCGAGGTCCTGGTCGCCGGCATATACATGGGGACGACCGGTTTCGTCTTTTACGCCTGGGTTCTAGCCCAGGGCATGCCGGAGGAGACGGCGCGCAACCTCCTGCTTTTGCTCATGGTGTTGTTCGAGAACATGCACGCCCTCAACGCCCGCTCGGAATGGAAGTCGGCCTTTCGCGTGCCCTTCGCGGCAAATCCGTTTCTGATTGTCGCCATCGTCGGGGCGCAGGCTGTCCATATAGCGGCCATGTATCTGCCGGGCCTGCGGGATGTGCTGGATATACAGCCGGTTGGGATTGTGGAATGGCTCTCGGTCTTGGCGGTCGCGGCGTCGTTGCTCGTGGTGATGGAGGCTTTCAAGGGCCTGACGGCGCGCCGCCGGTCCCGCTGATGCCAAACGCCGCAGCCCGCCGGGCACGTCCTGCTTGCCCGGATGGGGCTTGTAGCCGCGCGCCGGCCGCCTATCTTGCGTGGATACCGCGTTGGTCCTCAGTCGACCGGCTTGTCACCGGGCTCGACATCGGTAGGTTCGCCTTCGGCCGCTGGATCGACGCTCCCGCGGCCGCGGTCGAGCGGTTCCACAGCAGGCCGCAAGCGGTCGTGCTCGGACCGGCCGCGATTTCGGCCGCGACGATTCGCCGCGGCGTTGGTTCCAACGGCGCGTGTTTCGATAGGACGGCGCTTGCGCTGCCGACGATAGCTTTCGAGATCGATGACCTCACCCATGCTGTGACGTCCCTGCTACCCAGGAAATGTTTGCACTGTTTGCCCGATCACAACAGTTTTATTAGCTTAGCCGAATCGGAGGCGCGCGCAATGGCGACTTCGCATTGTGGCGATCAAAATCATAATCCGGCGATTGCGCGCCGGCGGGAATAGAAACAACTGTGAAAAAACTCGGTATTGGCCTGCTGGTCATCGTCGTCCTGCTTGTCGCAGCGGTTCTCGTCGCGCCGAGCTTCGTGGACTGGAACGTCTACAAGGATCGCATCGCCGCCGAGGTCTACAAAGCCACCGGCCGTACCCTGACCATAGATGGCGACATCAGCCTGGCGCTGCTGCCGGCGCCCGCGTTGTCGGTCGAGAACGCCCGCTTGGCCAACGCGGCCGGCGGCTCCGAGCCCACCATGGTGGCCCTGGAGTCGCTGAAAGTGCGTGTCGCTGCGTTACCCTTGCTGCAAGGGCGCCTTCAGGTCGACAGCGTGGCACTGGTCAAGCCGACGATCCTGGTCGAGGTGCTGCCCGACGGAAGCGGCAACTGGGTATTCGGTGCCGAGGCGCAACCGGAGTCGCCCGCGCCGTCTGCCCCGTCCGCAAACGGCGGTACGGTGGGCTTGCCCGGGCAGGTCGCCCTCGACAGCGTGACGATCACCGATGGCACCGTGATCTACCGCGATAGCGCCGCCGGCCGCGAGGAACGGATTTCCGGGCTGAATGCCGAAATCGCCGCCGACTCCCTCGAAGGTCCGTTCGCGGCGGACGGTGAAGCCGAAGTGCGCGGCGTAAAGACTGCTTTCGAGCTAAGTGCCGGCCGCTGGGCCGAGGAAGGGGCGAGTCCCTTGGCGTTGGTGCTGCGGCTGCCCGAGTCGGGCGCACACCTGAATTTCAATGGCGCCGTCTCCACGCATCCGGACGGCACGTCATTGCGAGGTCGGGTCAAGGCCGGCGGCGACAACCTGGCGGCCCTTGTCCAGGCGCTCGGAGGCGGGATAGCCCCGGCACTTCTGTCCAAGCCGTTTACCTTGGAGACCGACCTGGCATTGGACGCCCAGCGCCTTGCCGCGACGGAAGTGAGTTTTCGGCAGGAAGACGTCTCCGTCGACGGGGCCGTGCGTGTTTCGCTCGAGACGCCGCTTGACGTGCAGATCAATCTATCGACGCAGCGCATCGATCTGGACGCGCTCTTGGCGGAAGGCGGAAGCCAAGATGCCGCCGATAGGCCCACGGCCAAGGCGCCGGCCGCGGACGACAGCGGCATCGGCGTGCCCCCGGCGGACAGTGGCTTTACACTTCCTGACACGATTACCGGGTCGGTGCAGGTCGCCGTCGATACGCTGGTCTTTCGCGGTCAGGTCATACGCCAGGTCCTCGTCAACGCGGAAATGGCCGACGGCGAGATCAAGCTGAGCCAAGGGATCGCGCTGCTGCCCGGGGGGTCGGACGTGTCGTTGACCGGTGCCCTGACGACACCGGGCCCCAGCGGCCAGCCGCGCTTCGCCGGGCGGATCGAGGCGGCGTCTGACAACCTGCGCGCCGTTTTCGACTGGCTTGGCGCCGACCTGGCGGCGGTGCCGGCGGACCGCCTGCGCCGCATGACCCTGATCGGCGGCATCGAGGTCACGCCGGACCGGCTGACCCTCAGCGATCTCGATCTGCGCGTCGATGTGAGCCGGGCGACCGGCGGTATCGCGGTGGCGCTCCGCGACCGCCCGGCCTATGGCATCGGCCTGGCCATCGACAAGCTCAACGTCGACGCCTATTTGCCGCCGAGCCTGCCGGCTGGGGAGGCCGGTGCGACGGGCGCCACGGCTGCCCCTGGCGGCGACGGCCAAGCTGCCGGACCGGCCGGCGGGATGGCTTTTCTCGATACGATCGATGCCAATCTGGATGTGCGCCTGGGGACTCTGACGGCGCGCGGCGTCACGGCCCGCGATCTGCATCTCGACATGACGCTGCAGCGTGGCGCGGCGGTCTTGCGCGAGGCCCGCATCGCCGATCTGGCCGGGAGTAGTGCGCGGATCGCCGGCGCGATCGCGGGGTTGTCCACCGTGCCGACCTTCGATGGCACCGTACAGATGACTGTCCCCGACCCGGCGCGGCTGGCGAAAACGTTCGGCATCGAGTCCGATGCCCTGACGCGGCTGGGGCCGTCGGAATTGGGCGGTACGCTCAAAGGCTCGTCCCGGGATGTTACCTTCGACGTCGCTCTGCAGGCGACCGGCGGCCGGCTCGGCCTCGCCGGAACGGCGCAGCCCGGCGCCGATGAGCCCAGCTTCGACGTGGCCGTGGCCGCGGTGCATCCCAGCCTCGCCAAGCTGGCGAAGGCCGTCGCGGGCGATCTGCGCCTCGATCCCGCACTCGGCGGGCTCGACCTCAAGGCCCAGGTGGCGGGAACCGCCGAACGCTTTACCGTGAACGACCTGTCAGGGCAGATCGGCCCGACGGAAATATCCGGTTCTCTCGGGGCCGACCTGTCGGGCGCCCGGCCCATGGTGAGCGC
>JAJFGI010000098.1 GCA_021776215.1 Kiloniellaceae bacterium
TTCGAGAAGAACGGCGATGAAGACATTGCTTCTGGGGGGCGGCATCGCTGCCCTCGCCGATGGCGCCGGCGGCACGGCGGGGTACGGCTCATTGGGACGCTGGTTGCTGGGCGCGCCGGCTGCCGCCGCATCGCCGAGGCCGCTGGCAATCCCGACGCTCTTGGTTGGCGAGCCGCGCGCGGGGGTGCGCACGTTCGATCTGAATCTGCAAAAAGGCGTCAGCCGTTTTTTCGACGGCGTGACGACGCCTACCCTGGGCATCAATGGCGCCTATCTGGGGCCGACGCTGAAAATGCGAGTGGGCGAAACGGTGCGGATGGAGGTCACCAACCGGATCGGCGAAGCCAGCACGATTCATTGGCACGGATTTCATTTGCCGGCCGGCGCCGACGGCGGCCCCCACCAGGTGATCGCGGACGGGGCGTCGTGGTCACCGCAATTCGAGGTGAGACAGCGCGCCTCGATGCTTTGGTATCATTCCCACATGGTGCCGCGCACCGGCCCGCAGGTCTATCATGGCCTTGCCGGGGTGGCCTATGTGGAGGACGAGGAGACCGGGCGTCTCGACCTGCCGGGCGACTACGGGGTGGACGACGTTCCCCTGGTTCTCCAGGACCGCGCCTTCAACCGGGACGGTTCGTTGTTCTACTCCACAAACATGCACAACACTATGATGGGTATGCGGGGCAATGTGTTGCTCGTCAACGGCACGGTGAATCCCTATTTCGAGGCCCGCACGCAGAAACTGCGGTTGCGACTTCTCAACGGCTCCAATGCCCGCTTCTACTCCTTGGGCTTCAGCGACAATCGGCGGTTCAGTCTGATCGGCACCGACGGCGGCCTTCTGGAGCGCCCGTACGAAACTTCGCACATAGCGCTGGCCCCTGCCGAGCGTGCCCAGATCATCGTCGATCTGAGTGACGGCCGGCCCGTCGTATTGCGAGCCTTTCCGGCGCCCACCTCGGGGACGATGGGGGGAATGATGGGCGGTATGATGGGTGACGACTTCAATTTCGATGTCTTGGATATCCGGCCCAACGGGCAACGTGGCCGCTCGGCGCCATTGCCCAGTCGTCTTGTGACCCTTGACCGGCCAGACCCGGGGCAAGCGTCCGGGGCCCGGCGATTGGTCCTGCAGATGGGGATGGGCGGTATGATGATGGGCGGGGGCGAGCCCTTTTCTATCAACGGAAAAGCCATGGATATGAACCGTATCGACGAGGTCGTGCGCGTCGGCACCACGGAGATCTGGCAGCTAGAGAACAGGTCGATGATGGCGCATCCGTTTCATATTCATGACGTTCAGTTCCGCATTCTCGACCGCGACGGCGCGCCGCCACCGCCTTGGGAAATGGGCCTGAAGGACACGGTGGTCGTGAACCCGGACGAGCGGGTGCGCCTGCTGCTCCAATTTGCCGACTATAGCGATCCGGATCTGCCCTACATGTATCACTGTCACGTTCTCGAGCATGAAGATTCCGGCATGATGGGCCAGTTTGTCGTAGCGGCCTAGGTCAACGCCGTTGTTTGGCTATTTTTCATGACCGGAAAGGTCGGTTTTCTCGACGACCTCTTGACCGCATCATTGGCATCGGTTTTCGCCCGGAGTATGTGCGGACTCCAGCCGCCTAGAGATCGGCTCGGAATTATGTGGCGCCGTCGGTTTTTCCCTGCGCTCCGCCGCCGTGCCGGGCGGACCAGGCATCCGGATCGGTGAGAAAAGAGCGCACTTCCGCCAGAGCCGAGCCGGTCAGGTAGCCGCGCTCTTCCGCGACCGCCAGGGCATCCCACCAGGTCGCCAGGGCATGCAGGGTCACCCCGCGTTCGCGCAAGGCGGCGATCCCGTGCGGAAAAATGCCGTAGTGGAACAGGACGATCGTATGGGCGATCTGGCCGCCGGCGGTGCGGATGGCGTCGACGAAATTCAGCTTCGAGCCGCCGTCGGTGGCCAGATCCTCGACCAATAGGATGCGGGCTCCCTCGGCGAAGGTGCCCTCGATCTGGGCGTTGCGGCCGAAACCCTTGGGCTTCTTGCGCACATAGATCATCGGCTTGTTCAGGCGCTCGGCGATCCAGGCGGCGAAGGGGATGCCGGCGGTCTCGCCGCCGGCCACTACGTCAACCTCGCCGGCGCCGATGTCGCGCCCGATCAATTCCACCGCCATGTCCATCAGGCGGCCGCGTTCGTCGGGGAATGAGATCACCTTGCGGCAATCCACATAAACCGGGCTGGCCCGGCCCGAGGTGAAGACGAACGGGTCCTCGGGGCGGAACAGGATGGCCTCGATATCCATGAGCAGGCCGGCGGTGGTGCGGCCGGTGGCATTGGCGGTGGCGTTGCTTTCGGGCATGTGTTTCCTCGACGGCGGCGGGTCTTCTAATTAACGTCGGGGCGGCGGCTTGGCAAACACCGGATGGGATGGATATGACAGGAACGATGGGCCCGCGACCGGCGTTCGATCCGACGCTTTATCTTGTGGTGGGGGGCGAGGCCGTGCGCGGCCGCGCGGTGACCGATGTGGTGGCCGCGGCGGTGCGGGGCGGCGCAACGCTGGTGCAGTTGCGCGAGAAGACACTGCCGGACGCCGACGTGATTGCCAGCGCCCGGGCTCTGATCGCGCTGCTGACGCCGCTGGGCGTCCCTCTGATCATCAACGACCGGGTCGAGGTGGCCATCGCCGCCGGGGCCGCAGGGGTGCATCTGGGCCAAGACGATGTGCACGCGGGGCGGGCGCGGTCCTTGCTGGGTCCCGACGGCATTATCGGTGTTTCAGCGGGAACAGCGGCCGAGGCGGCCACAGTTTCCGCCGGTCTGTCGGATTACGTCGGTGTGGGCTCGGTCTTTCCCACCGCCAGCAAGGCGGATGCCGGCGCGGCCATCGGTATCGCCGGCCTTCGGGCGTTGCAGGCGGTTCTGCCGCTGCCGGTGGTGGCGATCGGCGGCATCCAGGCCGGCAACGCCGCCGAAGTAGCGGCCGCGGGGGTGGCGGGGGTGGCCGTGGTCTCGGCCATTTGCGGCGCCGACGACCCGGAGGGCGCCGCCCGATCGTTGCGCCAGGCGGTCGCGGCGGGGCGGGCCGCCGGGCAACATGCGCGTTAACAGAGATTTTTTAAACAAATATTCTCCTTATAATCGTAATAATCGTAATGTCGCACCAGGCTATCTTGGGTAGGAGTCGGTCACGAGGTGTTCTGTCTGACGGAGGACCGGCGGCAGCCGCTGAAGTCGATTGCGAATGACCGCTTGCGCCGGCTGCTCAAGTATTGGCGCGGGAAGAGGGCCGGTCGGGCCATGCCGTCGCGTGCCGATATCGATCCACTCGAGCTGCGTGAGCACATGGGCCGGATGCATCTTCTCGACGTGATCGGGCCAAGTCTTTTCCGTTTTCGCCTCTACGGCAGCGGGGTGACCAATCCCAACGTGAGGGACATGACCGGGCAGACCACCCAGGACTATGAGGATCCGGCGTTCGGCGCCGTGGTCACCCGGCACTATCAGGCGTGCGTGGAGGCGAGATCGCCCGTCTATCATGAGGTATTCGGAACCCTCGGGGATGTGCCGTACGAATACGTCCGTTTGACCCTCCCTTTGTCGAGTAACGGCGTGGACGTGGATAAGATTTTGACGTCGCCGCATCGTTTGCGCGTGTCGCTCAAATTGCCGTTGCGAGATTTCTTCTCCAGCTAGATCGCCGCGCCGCGAGGCGCCCCCCCCCGGGAAGACGTCCCAAAATCGCCGAGAAATGGGCCGGCGCAACCGTCCTTGCGAGCGCCGATTGTGGCTTGACTCCGGATACGGGGTGGAATAGAACAAAACCAGAACAGAACAAAAGAAGAACAAGCGCTATTTTTAGCCATTTTCACGTACAGGGTGCGGGTTCCGATCCATGCCGACGATGTCTCTTTCTTCCGCAAGCCTCCCCCTGCCGCCCCGCGTGGCGAGCCCGAGGGTTGACCGCGAGACGGGTCTCAAGGTCGATCCCCGGGCTCGTCCCGGGGCGGATTTGTCGGCCTTGCGGGCCCGCATTCGCTGCCTCGAAAGCGGCACCGCAAGGCCGGGAGATGCCGCAGCGGGGGCTGGTTCCTTGGGGACCGGTTCTGTCGGAAGGACGGCCGAACGGGCAAGCCTGCCGCTTGGCGCCGCGGCGCTCGATGCGCATCTGCCCGGCGGTGGCTTGCCCCTCGGCTGCCTGCATGAGGTCGAGGGCGCTCGGGCGGAATGGGATGATGCGTCGGCTACCGGATTTGTCTTGGCGCTGCTCGCCCGGCTTTGTGCGGCGGCGCCGGCATCGCCGGAAGAGGGGGCCGTGGAGAGTGGAGCCGTGCTGTGGATAACCCCCTGGCGTGATCTCTACGCGCCGGGCCTCGCCGCCTTCGGTCTCGATCCCGGGCGTTTGATCCTGGTGCACGCCGGCGGCGAGACGGATGTCCTGTGGGCCATGGAGGAAGGGCTGCGCTGCTCCCGCCTGATTGCCGTGGTCGGCGAAGTCGGCACCCTGGAACGCGGCGCCGGCCGGCGCCTGCAATTGGCCGCCAGAGCGAGCGGGGTAACCGCGTTCACCCTACGCCGGCAACGCTATCCCGCCCGCCGGGCGGAAGCCCCGTCGGCGGCGCTGACTCGTTGGCGGATCGCTCCCATGAGTTCAGCCCCGGGGAGTTCGGCCCCGGGGAGTTCAAAAGATATGGTGGGCCGCCTTTTGGGGCGGCCGACGTGGCAGGCGGAGCTTCTGCGCTGCCGTGGCGCGGCGCCGGGACAATGGCAGGTGGAGTGGGACGATGCGACAGGTGGTTTCGCTCTGGCTACCCCGGTTCGCGACGGACTTGTGGTGGCGGAACCAGCGTCCTCGACGTTTGCTGGGACGGCCGAGCGGCGCGCCGGCTAACGGCGGGCCGGTTAGGACCGGGCCGGCTGGAGATGGGTCGGCTGGAGTTGGCCCGCTCGCTCTTGTCACCTCGGCGCAGGGGGGTCTGCTGCTCGCCGCCGTGGATGTCATGGCGGAGCGGGGCGGCCTGGCGCCCGGCATGCCTTTGGCCGATGCCCGCGCCCTGCTGCCGGGCCTGCGCACGGCGGCGTACGATCCCTCCGGCGATGCCGCGGCGCTGACCCGGCTGGCCGACTGGTGCGGCCGGTACAGCCCGTGGGCTGCGGTCGATGGCTGCGGCTGCGATATCGGCGGGTCGGCGGGAATTTTGCTCGATGTCACCGGCTGCGCCCATCTCTTCGGCGGCGAGGCGGCGTTGCTCTCCGATCTCATCGGCCGGCTGCAACGTCTTGGTTTCACGGCCCGAGCGGCGCTTGCCGAGACGGCCGGCGCGGCCTGGGCGGTGGCCCGCTATGCTGTCCCGGCGGATGACTCTGCCGATCCGCGTCTCACCGTGCTGCCGCCGGGGGCGACGCGCGCGGCCCTGGCGCCGTTGCCGCCGGCGGCGTTGCGCCTGGCGCCGGCGACCTGCGAGGTGTTGGCGCGCTTTGGCCTGCGCACCGTCGGCGATCTTTTCGACTTGCCGCCGGCCGCCCTGGCGCCCCGCTTCGGGCCGCATTTGGCGCGGCGTCTGGCGGCGGCCCTGGGCGGCGAGGCGGAGTCCATTTCGCCGCGCCAGCCGGTGCCGTCGTTCCTGGTCCGCCAGGTCTTCGCCGAGCCCATCGCCGCGGCGGAGGATATCGCCCGCGGCCTCGACGGGCTGCTGCCGCGCCTCTGCCGTACTTTGGAGACGGCGCAGCAAGGCGCCCGGCGGCTCGAGCTGGCCCTCTACCGAGTCGACGGCACGGTGCGTCGGCTGTTTCTCGGCGCCAGCCGGCCGACACGCGATCCGGCGCATCTGCGGCGCCTTTTCGGGACCCATCTGGAGGCCATCGATCCCGGTTTCGGCATCGAGGTGATGACGCTCTCCGCCCCGGTGGCGGACGCGTTGAGCGCCTTGCAACTCACCCTGTCCGGTGCGGGGAGGGAGGCGGGGACGGGCGCCGGGAGGGGGAGTGCGGCGGCCGACGTCATCGGCGATCTGCCGGCCTTGATCGACCGCTTGGGCAGCCGCCTCGGCCTGGAAAATGTCCGCGCCCTGGCGCCGCGTGAAAGTCATATCCCGGAGCGGGCGGTGGCCGCGGTGCCGGCCCTGGTGCCGCATCCTGCCTGGTCTTTGTCGGCGGCCGCCGGTCCGGTGCGGCCGCTGCGCCTGCTGCCGCGGCCGGAGCCGGTGGAGGCGGTGGCGCTGTTGCCGGATCATCCGCCGGCGCGCTTTCGCTGGCGCCGCCTGTTGCACCGCATCGTCCGCGCCGAAGGGCCGGAGCGCATCGAACCGGAATGGTGGATCGATGCTCCGGCGGTCGGCCCGGAGCTATGCGCGGCGCGCGATTATTTCCGCCTCGAGGCCGAGGATGGCCGCCGCTATTGGCTCTACCGCACTGCTGGGCAGGCGGATGGCGGGCGCTGGTTTCTGCACGGGCTGTTTGCCTGAGGACGAAGCGCCATGACCGCGCCGCCCGCCTATGCCGAGTTGCAGGTGACCAGCAACTACAGCTTTCTGCGCGGCGCCTCGCATGCGGACGAGCTAGTGGCGACGGCCAAGGACTTGGGCCTGGCCGCCATCGGCATCGCCGACCGCAATACCCTGGCCGGGGTGGTGCGAGCCCACGTGGCGGCGAAGGAGGCGGGCCAACGGCTTCTCGTCGGGGCGCACCTGGTGCCCGAGGACGGGCCGGAGGTGCTCTGCTATCCCACCGACCGGGCAGCCTATGGCCGGCTGTGCCGTCTCTTGACCCTGGGCAAGCGGCGGGCGGAGAAAGGCGCGTGCCGGTTTTCCTTCGCCGAGCTGATGGCGCACGGCGCCGGGCAGGTGCTGATCGCCCTGCCGCCGGAGGTGCCGGACGATGATTTCTCTGCTCATCTGAAAAAACTTCATCAAGCCTTTCCGGACGCCTGCTTTTTGGCCGCGCAACATCTGGCCCGCGGCGACGATGCCCGGCGCCTGGCCGGCTTGGCGGCGCTGGCCGCGGCGTGCGGTACGCCGCTGGTGGCCAGCAACGACGTGCGCATGCATGCGCCCGGACGCAAGGCGCTCTTGGATGTGGTCACCTGCATCCGCGAACATTGCACCATCGACGCGGCGGGCTTTCGCCTGCTGGCCAATGCCGAGCGGCACCTGAAGCCGCCGGCGGAGATGGCCCGCCTGTTCCGCGATCATCCGCAGGCCGTCGCCCGCACCGTGGCCATCGCCGAGCGCTGCCGCTTCAGCCTCGACGAGCTGCGCTATGAATACCCGGACGAGACCACTAGCGCCGGGCGCAGCCCGCAGGAGGAGCTCGAACATCTCACCTGGATCGGCGCGCGGAAGCGCTATCCGGGCGGTATCCCGAAGAAGATCGAGACGGGGCTGCGGCACGAGTTGACGCTGATCGGCGAGTTGGCCTACGCGCCGTACTTTCTCACCGTGCACGATATCGTCCGCTTCGCCCGCTCGCGCGATATCCTGTGCCAGGGGCGGGGCTCGGCGGCCAACTCGATGGTCTGCTATTGCCTGGGCATTACCGCCGTCGATCCGGCGCGCATCGACCTGCTCTTCGAGCGCTTCGTCAGCGCCGAACGCAACGAGCCGCCGGACATCGACGTGGATTTCGAGCATGAGCGGCGTGAGGAGGTAATCCAATACATCTATGGCAAATACGGCCGCGACCGGGCGGGGTTGGCGGCCACCGTGATCTGCTATCGCGGCCGCGGCGCCGTCCGTGAGGTGGGCAAGGCCATGGGCCTGTCCGCCGATCTGATCTCGGCGATGTCCACCAGCATCTGGGGGTGGAGCCGGGACGGCCTGGACGAGGCGGCCCTGCGCGGCCTGGGCCTGGATCCCGATAACCGGCGCCTGCGCCTGGCCCTCGATCTGACCCGCGAGCTGATCGGCTTTCCGCGCCACCTGTCGCAACACGTGGGCGGTTTCGTCATGACCCGGGGACCGCTGGACGAAATGGTGCCGATCGAGAATGCGGCCATGGCCGATCGCACGGTCATCGAATGGGATAAGGACGATCTCGACGCCCTGGGCATCCTCAAGGTCGATGTGCTCGGCCTGGGCATGCTCACCTGTCTGCGCAAGGGCTTCGATCTGCTCGCCCGGTACACCGGCCACCGCTACGATCTGGCCTCGGTGCCGGCCGAGGACCCGCGCGTCTACGACATGCTGTGCGAGGCCGACTCCCTGGGCGTCTTTCAGGTGGAAAGCCGCGCCCAGATGACCATGCTGCCACGCCTCAAGCCGCGCAATTTCTACGACCTGGTGATCGAGGTGGCGATCGTCCGTCCGGGGCCGATCCAGGGCGACATGGTGCACCCCTACCTGCGCCGGCGCCGCGGCGAGGAAACGGTCGAGTATCCGTCCGAGGCCCTGCGCGAGGTTCTCGGCAAGACCCTCGGAGTGCCGCTATTCCAGGAGCAGGCCATGCGGATCGCCATCGTTGCCGCCGGGTTCACCCCGTCCGAGGCGGACCGCTTGCGCCGTGCCATGGCTACCTTCCGCCGGGTCGGCACCATCCATACCTTTCGTCAGAAGCTGATCGATGGCATGACCGCGCGCGGCTACGCGGCGGAGTTCGCCGAACGCTGCTTCCGCCAGATCGAGGGCTTCGGCGAATACGGCTTTCCGGAAAGCCACGCCGCCAGCTTCGCCCTGCTGGTCTACGTGTCCGCCTGGCTGAAATGCCACCACCCGGCGGTCTTCGCCGCCGCCCTGCTGAACAGCCAGCCCATGGGCTTCTACGCCCCGGCGCAGATCGTGCGCGATGCCCGCGAGCACGGCGTCGAGGTGCGCCCGGTCGATGTGAACGACAGCGACTGGGACTGCGCCCTGGAGGTCGCGCCCGGCGCCAACCCCCCCAATTCCAAAACCGGCGGCGACCCGGACGGCCTAGCCGTACGCCTGGGCCTGCGCCAGGTGAAAGGCCTGGCCGAGATTGAAGCCGCCGCCCTCGTCGGCGGGCGCGGCAACGGCTATGCGGACCCGCAGGCGCTGTGGCGGCGCGGCGGCCTAAGCGGCAAGGCGCTGGAGGCGCTGGCCCGCGCCGATGCCTTCCGCTCCATGGGTCTGGACCGGCGCGAGGCGCTATGGGCGGTCAAGGGGTTGCCGGTGGGGACACGCGGGGCCGAGACACTGCCCCTCTTTGCCGCCGCTCGGGCGCGGGGGTTCGAGGCGGAGGAGCAAGGGACGGAGCCGGCGGTGGCGCTGCCCCGCATGGGCCTGTCCGAGCACGTGGTCGACGATTACGCCAGCCTGCGCCTGTCTCTCAAGGCGCACCCGGTGTCCTTCCTGCGCCCCGGCTTGGCGGCGGAAGGCACGGTAGAGGCGGCGCGCCTGGCCGAGCTGCCGGACGGCAAATCTCTCCGCGTCGCCGGCCTGGTCCTGGTGCGCCAGCGGCCGGGCACCGCCAGCGGCGTCATCTTCGCCACCTTGGAGGACGAAACCGGGGTTGCCAACATCGTCATCTGGCGCGATGCCTTCGAGCGCTACCGGCAGGCGGTGCTCGGCGCCCGCCTGCTCGCCGTCGAAGGGCCGTTGCAACGCGAGGGTCTGGTCATCCACGTCATCGCCCGGCGCCTGATCGACCTCAGTCCGCGCCTGGCCACTTTGTCCGCTCCGGCTCCAGCGGCCCCCGGCGACGAGACGCCGAATGCCCGCCGCACCGCGCCGCCAGCCCGCCGCCTCTACCCCTCACGGGATTTTCATTGAGCGGCACAATCGCCTCTCAACGTTGCGGGGTGCCCACGATGATGGCGGAGATGGTTTTCTCGCCCAGCAATTTGCAGGCTTCGAGGCGGTGCAATCCGGCCACAAGGACGAACCTCTTGTCGCCCTTGCGCACGCTGATCGGCTCTTGCTGGCCGATCTCCAAAATGCTTTCGGCGATCTCTTGCACTTTGTCGGGTTCGATCGATCCGCGCCGCCCGGTGGGGACGTAGATCTGGTCGATCGGCACGGGGATTTCCTTCATCATGGTGGGCGAGAGAGTAGGGAACACCGGGGCCCGTGTCCAACGGTGCAATGGCGTTATCCGCCGTCATGAAGCCCGTGACGGGGCTTGTCCACACCGCGCGGTCGGCTAGAGTGCCCCGGATGCTCTAACCGCCTGTCTCCATGGGATACCGCCATGATCATCGATCCCGCCCTGGCCGAGGTCACGCCGCTGCGCAAGGCCGTGCGCGACAATTTGCGCGGCGACGAAAGCAAGGCTGTCCGCCGCCTGGCCGATGAGGCGACGCTGCCGCCGGCGGCACAGGACCGCATCGCCGAGCGGGCCCGCGCCCTGATCGCCGATGTCCGCCGCGAGCGGGTCGGCCGGGGCGGGCTGGATGCCTTTCTTTATGAATTTGGTCTGTCCAGCAAGGAAGGCGTCGTGCTCATGTGCCTGGCCGAGGCGCTCTTGCGCGTGCCCGATGCGGAAACCGTCGACAAGCTGATCAAGGACAAGATCGCCACCGCCGACTGGCAGGCGCACCTGGGGCACAGCGATTCGATCTTCGTCAACGCCTCGACCTGGGCGCTGATGCTCACCGGCCGTGTCGTCCGCCTGGACGAACGGGTGACCGGCGATTTGGCGGGCACCTTGCGCCGCCTGGTGCACAACAGCGGCGAGCCGGTGATC
>JAJFGI010000099.1 GCA_021776215.1 Kiloniellaceae bacterium
GCCGCCGGCGACGGGCGCCTGGAAACGGTTGGCGGTGAGACAACCGTCGAGATGACTCTGCAAGAGGCTATCCATGACGGGGAGGCCATCGCCGCCGGCCGGCTTGCCGCACACGTGTCCGCCGCACGGGCCGATGCCACCCTGACCCTGAGCGCCACGGCGGGGGGCATCGACGCCGATGCGAACGCCACGGTCGAGGACCCGTTCGGTGCGCCCGTTTGGCGCCTGAACGTGACGGTGGAGGCCGACGCGGCATCGCCCGTGTGGGCCGCCCTGGCGTCGCCTGCACCGCAATCGGGGCGCGCCAAACTGTCCGTCGCCGCCGACGGACAGACGCCGCCGCGCGCAACAGCGGCGGGCAGTGCCCCCCTCCTGCGCCTGTTGGACAGCCAGGCCACCGGGACGGCCGATCTGACCGTCACCGACGTGTCCGTGCCCGACCGCGTCACCGGCCTGGATGCCCGCGCCCGCCTGGCGATGACCGCCGCGGCGGGGGTTGTAACGCTCCGGCTGCCGGAAGACGCCACCTTGGCGGCAACACACGTCTCGCCGGCGTTTCTGCAAAGCCTGGGGATGCCGACGGAGATTGTCGACCAATTCGGAAAGGGGGTAGCGGCGCGCCTGACGCCGCTCTCAGCGGACCAGCCGGTCGCCATAGCCTCGCGCGATGGCGATCTGGCTGTTGTCGCCCTCGATGGCACGCTGGCATTGACGGTTCCCGACGGCACCGATCTGAGCCTGACGTTTCCGGCTGACATCCGCGCCGGGGGTGATCGGGTTTCCGGGCAATTACGTAAGCCGGCGGAATTGCGTCTGAACAAATTTCGCTATGGCGGGATCGCGGAGCTTCTGGCGCCGGCCGTCGTGGCGCTGACCGAGGCGAAAGCGACGGTCGGCGCGGAGGCGGCCGGTGATGACGGCCTCGATTACCGCGTCGTATTGGATAGTCCGGCGCTCCGCCTGCGCTTGCATCGACAGGGCGCGGACCCCGTCGACACAACCGTCACCCCCGGGCGGATCACGGCGACACCCGGCGGCGGCGAAATCGCCGGGGCCCGCGTCGAACTGCCGGCCCATCGGTTGGTCGCCGATGGCTTGTCGGCCACCGTTGCATCCGCGGACAACGAGACACGCATCGATTTTCAAGCCGCCGACATCCGCCAGACCGGTGCGGAGCCCTTGTTCGCCCCGATTGCCATGACAGGCCGGGCGAACCGGAAGGGCGACGTCTGGCAGGCGACGGCGACGGCGAAAGGGCCCGGCGGCGTTGGCCGGATTACGGCGAAGGCCACGCACGATGGGGCGACGGCGCGCGGTCAAGCGCACGTAATCTTGGAGCCGCTTGTCTACAAACCGGGTGGCGCACAGCCAGGCGCCTTGGTCCCGGTCCTTAACGTGCTGCAAGAAACAACGGGCACATCATCCGGTGAAGCCGATCTTTCATGGACGTCGCAGGGCATGCAGGGCACCGCGACATTATCTCTCGCGGATCTGAGCTTTACGGCTCAGCAGACACGCGTCGAGGGGTTGAACCTGGATGTGCACCTCGACAGCCTGTTGCCCCCTGCCAGCCCACCCCGGCAGACTCTGACCGTTCGCCGCCTCGAACCTGGCTTGCCGCTGGAGCGCTTGGACATTCGTTTTCAGATTCAACCGACCGACCCGCCAAGCCTGGCCGTCGAGACCGCCCAGGTCTTTTTTGGCAGCGGCCGTTTCTCCCTCGCTGACCTCGTGATTGACCCCGCCGCGACCGGCCAGCAAGTGACTCTCCGCGTTCAGGATCTCAGTCTCGCCGAACTGTTCGCCCTCCTCGGCCTGGAGGGCCTCAGCGGCGACGGCCGGCTTTCCGGGACCATTCCCATCGACTTCGCCGGCGGCAATGTCGTGATCGAGAACGGCCGGTTGGCCGCCGACGCGCCCGGCACCATCCGATTCCGCTCGGAACAGGCGGCGCAGATCTTGGCCGACCAGGGCGAATCTCTCGATCTCGTGCTGCGGGCGTTGGAGGATTTCCGCTACGACGAGCTGACCGTGGACTTGGAGAAATCGGCGGCTGACGTGGGCCGGTTGAAACTCAGTCTGTTGGGCAAGAACCCGGCCGTCCTTGAAGGATACCCCTTCCGCTTCAACATCAGTATCGAGGCAAATACGGGAAAGCTGGTCACCGCCCTGACCACGATTTATCAGGTGCCGAACGATTTATTGCGGCGCGCGTGGACGTCCGGGCGCTAAGCACCGTATCATAGCAGAGAGTTTGGGGCCGGTCGGCTCGTCCGGGCGAAGGGGACGTACGTGAGATATTCAATGGGATTGCGGAGAGGATTGCGGAGAATTGGCGCCGGTGTGCCAAGCCTTGTGCTGGCGGCGATGCTGCTGGCGGCCTGTCAGCCGACGGTCAGAGTGGAGGCTCCGAAAGAGCCGATTACCATAAACCTGAACATCAAGCTCGACGCCGACGTCCGTGTAAAGCTTGAAGAAACAGCGAAAGAAGACATCAAGGCCAATCCAAACATTTTCTAAGGCCCCGACGTCCCCCACACCCCCTCCATGGAGAGATCACGAATGCGCAGAAGATTGGGTTTTTCATTGGTCGTGCTGATCGCGGTCGTCGTGGCCACCGGGTTGTTCGCGGCGCCGGCCTCGGCCCAGTCCTTGGACGACCTGCGGGCGTCCGGCGCGGTCGGCGAGCGCTTTGACGGCTTGACCGAGGCGCGCGATCCCAGCGCCGCCGCCGACGTGCTGAAGATCAATGCCAAGCGCAAGGAAATCTACGCCCAGCGGGCGGCCAGCCAGGGCGTTCCCGCCGACCAGGTCGGCCGCGTCTATGCCCAGGAAATTCTGCAAAAGGCGCCCGCGGGAACGTGGTTCCTGGCGCCGGACAATACGTGGACCCAGAAGTAGCGCCAAATCCGCCAAAAGAGGTTATAGTTCGGGTGGTTGCGGGGACCGCGACCGCACAGGAAAGGCTTTCGGCGATGCCACCACCCCCCTCCCTGCCCGATTCCGCCGATGCGACGCTGGAGTTGCTGACGCGCGGCCAGTACGTGGCCGACCGCAGCCTCGCGACCGTCCTTTACCTCTCGCTCTCGCTGCACCGGCCCCTGTTCCTGGAGGGCGAGGCCGGGGTCGGCAAGACAGAGATCGCCAAGGTCCTGGCCTCGGTCCTCGGCCGCCGGCTGCTGCGGCTGCAATGCTACGAGGGCCTGGACGTCTCCGCCGCGGTCTACGAATGGAACTACCCGCGGCAGATGGTGGAGATTCGCGTGTCGGAGGCCATCGGCGACCGCGACCGGGAAACCCTGGCGACCGAGATCTTCGACCGCCGCTTCCTCATCGAGCGGCCGCTTCTGCAGGCCCTGCAGCCTGATCTGGCCGGCCCGCCGGTGCTGCTCATCGACGAGTTGGACCGCAGCGACGAGCCGTTCGAGGCCTTCCTGCTGGAGGTCCTCTCCGACTACCAGATCACCATCCCCGAGCTGGGCACCATCAAGGCGCCGGAGCCGCCCATCGTCATCATCACCTCGAATCGCACCCGGGAAATCCATGACGCCTTGAAGCGCCGCTGCCTCTACCATTGGCTGGACTACCCGAATGCGGAGCGCGAGCTGGCCATCCTCAAGGTCAAGGCCCCCGAGGCGCCCGCGGCCCTGGCCCGCGAGGTCGTGGCCTTCGTGCAGGAGCTGCGCGGCATGGACCTGTTCAAACTTCCGGGCATCGCCGAGACCATCGACTGGGCGGATGCTCTCACCCAGTTGGACAAGATCGCGCTCGATCCGGAGGCCATCGACACCACCTTGGGCGTCCTCCTGAAGTATCAGGACGACATCGCCAAGGTGCGGGGCAGCGCCGCCGCCAAAATCCTCGACGAGGTCAAACACGCCGCCGCGTCCGGCGGCTAAGCACCCATGGGCACCGCCTCCCGACCACCGGACTCGCCGGCCAGCCAACAACCGATCCCGGCGCTGGTGGACGCGCCGGTGCCGGCCGGGCGGCTGGCCGAGAACATCATGCACTTCGGCCGCACCTTGCGCGCCGCCGGCCTGCCGGCGGGCCCCGGCAAGGTGCTGGTGGCGATCCGCGCCGTCGAGACCGTGGGCCTGCGCCGCCGCGACGACTTCTACTGGGCCCTGCACGCGGTTTTCGTCAATCGCCGCGACCAACAGGACCTGTTCGATCAGGCCTTCCAGATCTTTTGGCGCAATCCGCAGAT
>JAJFGI010000100.1 GCA_021776215.1 Kiloniellaceae bacterium
ATGGGCTTCTGCCTGTTCAACAGCGTTGCCGTCGGGGCCCTGCACGCGCGGGCTGCGCACGGGCTGCAACGGATCGCGGTCATGGATTTCGATGTGCACCACGGCAACGGCACCCAGGCCCGGTTCTGGCCGGACCGCGACCTGTTCTATGCCTCGACGCACCAATCCCATCTTTATCCGGGGTCGGGACTGGCGGAGGAACGCGGGGTCGACGGCAACATCCTCAATGTCCTTCTGCCGCCCATGGCGGGGTCGGTGGAGTTCCGCCAGGCCATGACCGAGGCGATTTTACCGGCGCTGGACCGTTTCGCGCCGGAATTTCTTCTTGTTTCGGCAGGGTTCGATGCGCACGTGGACGATCCGCTGGCCAGCCTGTGCTATGCCACGGACGACTTTGCCTGGGCGACCGCCGAGCTCATGGCGGTGGCAAAGGCCCACTGCGCCGGCCGCCTTGTCTCGACGCTCGAGGGCGGCTATGACCTCGACGCTCTGGGCGCCAGCGCCGCCGCCCATGTGCGGGTGTTGCAGACGGCCTAGGTTTCCGCGCGATGGTTGTGGCGGGCCGACCGGCTCCTTAAGATCGCTGGATATTTCAGACGGGGGGAGACGAGTATGGCGCGCAAGGACGGCCGCCCGGACATCGACAAGATGAGCTTCGAGGAGGCTCTCGAGGATCTCAAGGAGATCGTTGCCAAGCTGGAGTCGGGCGAGGGCCGGCTGGATGAGGCCATCGACGCCTACGAGCGCGGTGCCAAGCTGAAGCGTCATTGCGAGGCGAAGCTGCGCGAGGCGCAAGAAAAAATCGAGAAAATCAGCCTCGGCCCCGGCGGGCAGGTCAAAACGGAAGACTTTGATGCGGGTTGAGACGGTCGGGGTGGACGATCTGCTCGATCGCATGGCGCGGCGGGCCGAGGCCGTGACCCGCCGCCTCGACGCGCTGCTGCCGCCGGCCGATGGCCCGCGCGGACGCGTGATCGAGGCGATGCGCTATAGCGCGCTCTCCGGGGGCAAACGCCTGCGGCCCTTTCTGGCGATCGAATCCGCCGCCCTGTTCGGCGTGACGCCGGAGCAGGCCTTGGACTGTGCCGCGGCGATTGAGATGGTGCATTGCTATTCGCTGATCCACGACGATCTGCCGGCCATGGATGACAGCGATCTGCGCCGTGGCCGGACGACGGTGCACAAATCCTTCGACGAGGCGACCGCAATTCTTGCCGGCGACGGCCTGTTGACTGAGGCCTTTGCCGTGCTCGCCGATGCGCATTGCCATCCGGATCCCGCCGTGCGTACGGCCTTGGTGGCCGGCCTGGCGGCGGCATCGGGCGCGGCCGGCATGGTCGGCGGCCAGATGATCGATCTGTCGCCGGAACGCGCGGGCCTCGATCTCGACGGCATCACCCGGCTGCAGAGCTTGAAGACCGGCGCATTGATCACATTTTCGTGCGAATCCGGTGCCATTCTTGGCGGCGCGGATGCGGCGGCGCGCGCCGCGCTGCAGTCCTACGCCCGGGATCTGGGCCTGGCCTTTCAGATCGTCGATGACCTGCTTGATTCCGAGAGCACACCGGAAGAGCTGGGCAAACCAACGGGCCAGGACGACGCGGCGGGAAAGGCCACGTTTTTGGGCCTCCTGGGCGCCGAGGCGGCCCGCGCCAAGGCGCACGATCTGGTCAAACGGGCCTGCGCTCAGCTTGAAATCTTCGCAAAAAAGGCGGAGGTTCTCAGGGGGACAGCCCATTTTGTCATCGAACGCCGATCTTGATCCCGGACGGGAGCGGGACGGCGTTGGCGGTGTCGCACGGCAAGACAATACAAGAGGTAACTCGTGACTCAGGTTGGGCATAACAGCAAGACATCGCTTCTGGATCAGGTCGTGACCCCGGCGGATCTGCGTCGCCTGGAGGAAAACCAGCTGCCGCAGCTCGCCGACGAGCTGCGCCAGGAAATGATCGATGCGGTCTCGGTCACCGGCGGGCACCTTGGTGCCGGCCTGGGTGTGGTCGAGCTGACCGTCGCGGCCCACTATGTTTTCGATACGCCGCGCGATCGGCTTATCTGGGACGTCGGCCATCAGTGCTATCCGCACAAGATCCTCACCGGCCGGCGCGAGCGCATTCGCACCCTGCGCCAGGGCGGCGGGCTATCCGGCTTCACCAGCCGCAAGGAAAGCGACTACGATCCGTTCGGCGCGGCGCATGCCTCGACCTCGATCTCGGCCGGTCTCGGCTTCGCCGTCGGCCGCGATCTGGCGGGCGGCGACAACAACGTGATCGCCGTCATTGGCGACGGCGCCATGAGCGCCGGCATGGCCTACGAGGCGATGAACAACGCCGGCGCCATGAACAGCCGATTGATCGTCATCCTCAACGACAACGACATGTCGATCGCCCCGCCGGTCGGCGCCATGAGCGCGTATCTTTCGCAGCTCATCTCGTCGCGCCCGTATCAGTCCATGCGGCATTTGGGCAAGGTCGTCGCCAAGCGCTTCCCGCGGCCGCTGGAGAAGGCGGCCAAGCGCGCCGAGGAGTATGCCCGCGGCCTGCTCACCGGCGGCACCTTGTTCGAGGAGTTGGGATTCTTCTACGTGGGTCCCATCGACGGGCACAATCTGGAGCATCTGTTGCCGGTGCTGAAAAACGCCCGCGACAGCGACTACGACGGCCCGGTTCTCGTTCATGTGGTGACGCAGAAAGGCAAGGGCTACGCCCCGGCGGAAACCGCCGCCGACAAATATCACGGCGTCTCCAAATTCGACGTGGTGACAGGCAAGCAGGCCAAGGGGACACCCAAGGCGCCGGCCTATCAGAACGTCTTCGCACAGGGCCTGATTGCCGAGGCGGAACACGACGACAAGATCGTCGCCGTTTCGGCGGCCATGCCGTCGGGAACCGGACTGAACAAGTTCGCCGACAAGTTTCCCGGGCGATGCTTCGATGTGGGCATCGCCGAGCAGCACGCGGTCACTTTCGCCGCCGGTCTGGCGTGCGAGGGCTACAAGCCCTTCGCGGCGATCTATTCGACCTTCCTGCAGCGCGCCTATGACCAGGTCGTGCATGACGTGGCGATTCAAAGCCTGCCGGTCCGCTTTGCAATCGACCGCGCCGGCATGGTCGGCGCCGATGGCGTGACCCATCAGGGCAGCTACGACATCACCTATCTCGGGTGCTTGCCGGGCTTCGTGCTGATGGCGGCGGCGGACGAGGTGGAGCTGATGCACATGGTGGCCACCGCGGCGCAGATCGACGACCGTCCGAGCGCCTTCCGCTATCCGCGCGGCGAGGCGACGGGTATCGAGATGCCGGCGCGCGGCACGCCGCTGGAGATCGGCAAGGGCCGCATCGTGCGCGAGGGCACCACGGTGGCCATTCTGTCCTACGGCACGCGCCTGCAGGAATCGCTCAAGGCGGCGGACGAATTGGCCGCCCGCGGCCTGTCGACCACGGTTGCCGATGCCCGCTTCGCCAAGCCGTTCGACCAGGATCTGGTCCGCCGCCTGGCGCGCGAGCACGAGGTGCTGATCACCGTGGAAGAGGGGGCGATCGGCGGCTTCGCCAGCTATGTCATGCAGTATCTGGCACTGAACGGTGCGCTCGATTCGGGTCTCAAGTTCCGGCCCTTGACGCTGCCCGACTTCTTCATCGACCACGACAAGCCGGAGCGGCAATACGAGATCGCCGGCCTCGACGCCAAAAGCATCGTCGCCGCCGCGCTCCAGGCCCTCGGCCGGGAACAGGTGGAGTCGCCCGCGCGCGCCTGACCGCTCGCCAATGCCGGCCATCGCGGCCGGCGCCCAGCCGGTTGGCCCTTCGGTCGTGTCTCAGTTTGACCTTTGACGTGCCGCAAGCACGAAGCGGACCTGCATGTCGGTTCATCGACCGCAAGCGGTCATCGTTTTGGCGCAGTCATTGAGTCCGAGACGTGCCAGATTCGGAAGTTGACAGATGGCGCGACGATCGTGCGCCTCGTTTTCTCCGGCACGGCCGTCTTTTTGCCGATTTAGCAGATAGACTGGTCACAAAGGCGGCCGCAGGACGCAAGCGGTTTGCACGTCGGTCGATTTCGAGTCACCCTCAACCATCTGGGAGGGTTCCACATGGGGAATCCCGGATAAGGCTTCAAAATAGGAAGTGGGAGATTTTGCAATGAACGTGCGAGAATCGGCAAAGCCCGCAATTTGGGGCGCGATCGGTGGCGCGATCGCTGCAATCGTCATCGGTTTCTACTGGGGTGGCTGGATAACGGGTGGAACGGCCGGAAAGATGGAGGCGGCAAGCGCAGAGGCGGCTATCGTTCAAGCATTTACGCCACTCTGTGTTGCCAAGGCGGAGCAGCAGCCGGAACAGATCGTGCTCCTGAAGGAGGAGAGCAACTGGCAGCGCGACGACTTTGTCATCAAGGCCGGCTGGGTCAATAACGTGAGCGAGAAATACCGCTCCGCGGTCGCAGAGGCGTGCGCGTCGACAGTCGTGGAAGGCATGAAAGCAGAATAATATCGATCGGCGACCTGGTGAAAAGCGTCATCGCTGATCGGGAATTTACTCTGATACCCGGTCCAATTGGGTCCGCCTAGGGTCAGGGGCGGCTGTGCCGATGCCCGCTTCGCCCAGCCGTTCGACCACGATCTGGTCCGCCGCCTGGCGCGCGAGCACGAGGTGCTGATCACCGTGGAAGAGGGGGCCATCGGCGGTTTCGTCAGCTATGTCATGCAGTATCTGGCACTGAACGGAGCGCTCGATTCCGGGCTCAACTTCCGGCCCTTGACGCTGCCCGACTTCTTCATCGACCACGACAAGCCGGAGCGGCAGTACGAGATTGCCGGCCTCGACGCCAAAAGCATCGTCGCCGCCGCGCTCCAGGCCCTCGGCCGGGCACAGGTGGAATCGCCCGCGCGCACCTGAATCGCACCTTACTTTGACTTTGGCTTCAGTGGCCGGCATGTGATTGTGCCGCCAGCCCAGCGGGTATTGCCCCCCGCCGGGATTCGTCATACTTGGACCCATGCTCAGAGAACCCACAAGCAGCGCGGCGGCCGCCGCACGCGCGGCGTCGTCCCCCGAGGGGCTGTCGCTATGGTGGCGCGAGGCGCGGGCGATGTTCATCCTGTCGCTGCCCCTGGTGGGGTCGCAGCTGGCGGCGATCGCCATGGCCACCACCGATGTGATCATGATGGGTTGGCTGGGGCCGACGCAACTGGCCGCCGGCGCCCTCGGCAGTGCCATTTACATGCCGATCATGCATTTCGGGTTCGGCGTCGCGACGGCGGTTGCGCCGATGGCGGCACAGGCGCTGGGCGCCCGCGATTTCCGCGGTGTGCGCCGCTCGATCCGACAGGGGTTCTGGGTCGCCGCCGCCTTCGGCGCCATCTTCGCGGTGCCTCTCTGGCAGTCGGGCCACATCTTTGTCCTGGTCGGCCAGAAGCCTGAGTTGGCGGCGCTGGCCCAGGGCTATCTGCGGGCCGCGCTGTGGGGTCTGATCCCGTTGCTTTGGGTGATCGTGCTGCGCGGCTTCCTGACCGCCCATGCACGGCCGCGTGCGGTGTTCGTGGTCATGGTGGTCGGCATCGGGGTGAACGCCCTGGGGAACTACGCGCTGATGTTCGGAAATTTCGGCTTTCCGCGGTTGGAGCTCGTCGGTGCCGGCCTGAGCACGTCGGTCGTCGATGCCTTCATGGCGTTGGCCCTGATCGCCTTCGTGCTGAGGGACCGGCGGTTTCGCCGGTATGTGCTGTTCGCGCGGTTCTGGCGCAGCGACTGGCCACGGTTTGTCGAGGTGGTGCGGCTGGGCACCCCCATCGGCTTGATGGTTCTTGCCGAATCGTCCCTCTTCGGCGCCGCCGGTCTCCTCATGGGCCTGATCGGCACGGCAGAGCTGGCGGCTCATGCCATTGCCCTGCAGTGCGCGGCGGTGGCCTTCATGGTGCCGCTGGGTATCAGCCAGGCGGTGACCGCCAGGGTAGGTTTGGCGGTGGGGGCACGGGATCACGACGGGATCGGCCGGGCCGGCTGGGTCGGACTATGGCTGGGAATCGCCTTCACCTCGATTTCGGCCGCTGTGTTCTGGCTCGCCGGCGAATCGCTGGTTGGCCTCTACCTCGATATCGATGACGCGCGGAACGCGCCCGTCGTCGGGCTGGCCGTCTCGTTCCTGCTGATCGCGGCGCTGTTTCAGCTTGTCGATGGGGCACAGGTCATTGGCGCCGGCGCGCTGCGTGGTCTGCGGGATACGCGGGTCCCGATGTTTCTGGCCATATTCGGGTATTGGATCGTCGGCATGCCGACATCGGCGGCGCTCGCCTTTTGGCTGGACCTCGGCGGCCAGGGGATCTGGATCGGTTTGGCCGTGGGCCTGACGGTGGTCGCGGCCTTGGTGGTCTGGCGGTTTCATCGGCGCGAGCGGCTGCTTCCCGCGCTCGCGGTGGCCGGATGAGCGGGCGGCGGCAGCGCGCGGATGCGGCCCTGCTCGAGCGAAGCCTCGCGGAAAGCCGCACCCGCGCCCAGGCCCTGATCATGGCTGGCCTGGTCTTTTCCGGCGAAACGCGCATCGACAAGCCGGGTCAGATGCTGGCCGCCGATGCGCCGCTGGAGGTGCGCGGCCGCGACCACCCGTGGGTCAGCCGGGGCGGCGTGAAGCTGGCCAAGGCCCTGGACCATTTCGCCATCGACCCGGCGGGCCTCGTCTGTCTCGACGTCGGCGCCTCGACCGGCGGCTTCACCGACGTGCTGCTCAGCCGCGGCGCCGCCAAGGTGTTCGCCGTGGATGTGGGCAAGGGCCAACTGGCCTGGAAGCTGCGCGGCGATCCGCGGGTCGTGGTCCTCGAGGGCGTCAACGCCCGCACCCTGAGCCGCGCCGAGGTGCCCGATCCGGTGGACCTGCTGGTCTGCGACGCCAGTTTCATCGGCCTCGAGACCATCTTGCCTGCGCCCATGGGCCTCGCCGCGCCCGGCGCCCGTCTGATCGCTCTTATCAAGCCGCAGTTCGAAGTCGGCAAGGGCCGCGTCGGCAAGGGCGGTGTCGTGCGCGATGCCGCCCTCCACGACGAGGTGTGTGCCCGCATGGCCGGCTGGCTCGCGGCCCAGCCCGGCTGGCGAGTCATCGGCGTCACCGAAAGTCCGATCCTCGGCCCCAAGGGCAACAAGGAGTTTCTCATCGCCGCTGAAGAGGTGTCTGCTTAGGTTCTGTGGTCATAGAGGTGTCATCCCGGACGCGACTTTCCTCCAAGCCTTTGGCTTGGGAAGGAAAGTCAGTTATCCGGGATCCATTGTGCGGCAGCGAGACGGCGGAGACATGGATCCCGGATCGCAAGGCTCGCCACCCGAAAATCTGCGATTTTCGGGCTCGCCTACCGTCCGGGATGACACCCGTTGGAGAACAGAGCTTAGCCGGCCGGGCGCACGTCCGGAGCGAGCAGGACGGGGCCGCGGGTCTCGCCGCTCAGGGTCTCGACCGCGCGCAGCAACGGGCCCAGCGCTTGCATGGCGCGCGCCAGGGTGCGGGCGACGGCGCGAAGCGCCGGGCTGCGCATCTCGCCAGACGTCGCCTGGGCGAAGAAGGCTTCGATGGGATCGCGCTCGGCCGGGAACATTTTGAACCGCACCGCCTTGCCGGGGTCGATACCCGCCGCGTCCCGCGCCAGATCCCTGGCTTTGCGCAGGCCGCCCAGGGCATCGACCAGACCGAGCGCCATGGCATCCTCGCCCGTCCAGACCTGACCTTTCGCCGCCGCCAGAACCTCGTC